>NZ_JBSYVT010000019.1:0-71606 GCF_054112845.1 Acinetobacter sp. NigerLNRRAM0016 | reverse complement strand
AGAAAAACTGAAATTGAATCATTATTTATATAATTCTATGCTGTGGTAGTCCGATATTAAAAGAAAAGCCCAACCGAAGTTGAGCTTTTCATATAACAGATGCTGAAATGAATTAAATATCCCATTCCACAAAGTTTTTCAGCAATTGCAGACCCGCAGTATGGCTCTTTTCAGGGTGGAACTGGGTCGCAAACAGGTTTTCTTGGTGCAGTGCAGTACAGAACTGGATGCCATAATCACAGGTGGCTGCCACAATGCTACTGTCTTTCGGTTCGACATAGAAGCTATGTACGAAGTAGAAACGCGCATCTTGTTCAATGTTGTTCCACATTGGATGGCTCGGATCGGCTTGATGAACCTGATTCCAGCCCATGTGCGGCACTTTTAAACCTTGCATTGTTGGGAAGTGTTTGACTTCACCTTCAAAAATACCCAATGCGTCTGCACCACCATTTTCTTCAGAATGCTGCATCAATGCCTGCATGCCGACGCAAATGGCCAAAACAGGTTTGTTAAAAGCGGCTTTACGTACCACTTCATCAATACCAGCTTCATGCATGCCTTGCATGCAGTCACGCATGGCACCCACACCCGGGAAGACAATTTTATCCGCTTGGGCAATCAGTTTCGGATCATTGGTGACATCCACCGTCGCACCGACATGTTCTAACGCTTTTGCCGCCGAGTGCAAATTGCCCATACCATAGTCAAGAAGTGCAATACGCGTCATTACAAACTTCCTTTGGTTGAGGCAATGGTATTGGCTGCGCGAGGGTCAATTTCACACGCCATACGTAGTGCACGAGCAAAAGCCTTGAACACACTTTCAATCTGGTGGTGGCTATTTTTACCTTTAAGGTTGTCAATGTGCACCGTCATGAGCGCATGATTAACGAAACCTTGGAAGAATTCTGAGAATAAATCCACATCAAAACGACCAATCATGGCGCGTGTGAACGGAATATCCATAAACAAACCTGGACGACCCGATAGGTCGACCACAGCACGGCTTAAAGATTCATCCAGTGGCGCATAAAAATGACCATAACGACGTAAACCTTTTTTATCACCCAATGCTTGGGCAAAAGCCTGACCCAGGGTAATACCACAGTCTTCTACGGTATGGTGATCATCAATTTCCAAGTCGCCATCACAATGGATATCGATATCAAATAGTCCATGCCGCTTGATTTGATCAATCATATGGTCTAAAAAAGGAACTCCAGTGTTTAAAGTGCCTTGACCTGTACCATCGAGATTTAAACGAACTCGAATTTTGGTTTCGTTGGTATTTCTTACCACTTCACTGATACGTTCTGTCATAGACACGTTCCTCAAAAACGTCAAAAATGATTGATGTAAACTGTTTTTCGCCGTGACGAAATCACCGCATATTAGATTGCTCAGGAGGGTTTATCAATGCCTATCACCGTACATGCTTATACTTCACTAGAAAATGAAGAAATTCGCAGCCAGCTTGAGCGACTGTATGACACCAGCCCAGAATTTGGTGACGGGCAAGATGCCATTGAACAACTTGAGCAAAACTTAGCTCAGTATACCCTAGTTTACACCGCAGAATTTAATACCAAAGTGATTGGTGCAATTTGGTGTACAGGGCAGGGTGAAAGTAAAACCCTTGAATATATTGTGGTCCATCCTGCCAATCGCGGACGTGGCGTTGCGGAGCGCTTGGTGGCAGAAGTGTGCCGTATGGAAGAAGCCAAAGGCGTGAAGGTGTTTGAGCCGGGGTGCGGCGCTATTCACCGTTGTTTGGCGCATTTAAATAAATTGCCGAGTTAACTGGAAAAGTTGCGTCCGTGCAGATGCTCTAGTCTGTCTTCGCATTCCATATAAGCAGCAGTGATGCTGCTTTTTCTTTTGAAGATTCCACTCTAATGCCATGCAAAGTTAAAGCGTTTCACTAAGATAGAATTTAAGCTTTGATGAAAAAGCAATCATTTGATACAAAAATAATAAAAAGCCGCTTGACTGCTGTATCTTAAAGCGCTTTAATACGCCCCATCGGCGTGATAGCTCAGTAGGTAGAGCAACGGATTGAAAATCCGTGTGTCCCCAGTTCGATCCTGGGTCTCGCCACCATATATTTTAAAACCAAATTTGTGTTTTCAATCCCTGATCCCATCAGGGATTTTTTTTGGGTAAAAAATATTCAAACGATTAAAATAATTAGAATTAGCATTGACTATTTACCTCAGATACGGCTTAATACACGGCATCGGCGTGATAGCTCAGTAGGTAGAGCAACGGATTGAAAATCCGTGTGTCCCCAGTTCGATCCTGGGTCTCGCCACCATATTCAAAAAACCCCAAACATTATTTGGGGTTTTTTTATACCCAAAGAAAAGTCATGCGATACAATTTAAATAAGCAAACATGACAATAACAACAGGGCGGGATTTGCAGCATGAATAAGGATTTATTTTCTGAGCACAGTCAGCGTTATCAACAGGCACGCCCGCAATATTCGACAGAAATTCTAGAGGCTATTTTGGCTTATGTCCCTGAACGAGCATTGGCTTGGGACTGTGGGGCAGGTTCAGGGCAGTTTACCCAGTTACTTGCGCCTCATTTCGCGCAGGTGCTTGCAACAGACCTGAGCGAGCAACAACTCCAGCATGCCCCTTACTTTGCGAATGTACGCTATTTACATGCAACTGTCGAACATAGCTTGCTTGCAAGCACTTCGGTAGATTTGGTTTGTGTGGCACAAGCAATCCACTGGTTCGACTTTACTGCGTTCTATACCGAAGTGAAGCGCGTGCTAAAGCCGAATGGCGTCATTGCCGTGATTGGTTATGGCCTGATCCAATTGCAAGATGCTGAAGTGCAACAGGCGCTAGATCAGCTCTATTTTGAAACGCTAAAAGGTTATTGGGATCCAGAGCGGCGTTATATCGATGAGCACTATCAAACGATCCCTTTTCCTTTTCAGGAATTAACGGTGCCAGCTTTAGCCTTGAATTACACATGGAGCAGCGTGCAAGTGTTGCAGTATCTCGCCACATGGTCGGGCTTGCAGCATTACCAGCGTGCTCAGCAGCATGATCCCTTGCATGAGCTACGTGAGCTGTTAGCAGCGAAAGGCAATCCTATGCTAAGCCTGAGCTTCCCAGTTCTGTTACGGCTTGGGCGTCTAGAGTGAGGATAAGCTTTGTTGGAATGGATTCAGTCGAACGTGCCGTTTATTGATGATTTAAATGCGTGGCTTTACGTGGAAGCAACTGTTTAAATTTTACCCGAGTTTTAAAATATAAAGGGTAGAAATTTTAATGGAAATTTTGCCATGTATTTCTCTCCCACCGTATCCAGTGCACTGGTTTTGAGCGCACTGTTGATGAGTCACGGCTATGCCAAAGACACTTATGATCTCTCCGCATTAACAGAACAAGATTTACGTGTAGCAACGGGGGATATTCAATCCCAACCTGATCACGGTAGACAGCAAATTTTTGAGCATTATTTAATGAAGCTAGAAGTTGCAGCACTGCAATCTCCTTTGATTGATAGTGCGTGCACTTCGCAGGAAATTTTGCCACCGCAGCAGATTCCAGATTTTGATTTACCGCTGCCAATTTTGTTGCAGGTCTATTCAATTGCGGAAGGCTTACAGTCGGATGATCCTCGGCTGGGGCTTTATCGCATGATTGATCCTGTAGTAAATCCGAATAGTTCTTTACAACATACCCAGCCGATCTCGCAAATTCAGTTGAATCTTGGTGTGGTTTCAATGGGAACTGTAGAACAGCGAATGAATGTGGATGGTTTAGTGAAGCTATTTTCGTTGACTTCACACTAAGTGCATAAAAAAACGCCCCATGCGGGGCGTTTTTTTAACTGATCTGCTTAAGCAGATTTTGCTTCAGCTTGAGTTGCAAGCATGTGACCAGTTTCTTCGAAGTTAGAGTGCCAAGAAAGCGCTTCACGAAGTAAGTGTGGCGTATGGCCGCCTTTTGCACATGAACGGTCAAAGTAGTCGTTTAACGCGTCACGGTACATTGGGTGTGCACAGTTATCGATAATCGCACGCGCACGCTCACGTGGAGCTAAACCACGAAGATCTGCAAGACCTTGTTCAGTCACAAGGATGTCGACATCGTGTTCTGCATGGTCAACGTGTGACGCAAATGGAACAACTGAAGAAATGTCACCACCTTTCGCAATCGATTTGGTTACAAAGATTGCCAAGTGTGCATTACGTGCGAAGTCACCTGAACCACCGATACCGTTCATCATTTTGGTGCCGCAAACGTGAGTTGAGTTCACGTTACCGTAAATATCAAACTCAAGTGCAGTGTTAATCCCGATAATGCCTAAACGACGTACCAATTCTGGGTGGTTCGAAATTTCTTGTGGGCGAAGTACCAATTTGTCTTTGTAAGCTTCAAGGTTGTTAAATACTTTCTCGCCGTATTTTGCAGAAAGAGTAATTGAAGAACCTGATGCAAAAATCATTTTGCCTGCATCAATCAATTCAAACGTACAGTCTTGTAGGACTTCTGAGTACATGATCAAGTCTTCGAAGTTTGAATCTTTCAAACCAGTCAATACTGCGTTTGCGATTGAACCGATACCTGCTTGAAGTGGACCTAAGTTCTTCGGTAAACGCTCTTCAGCAACTTCTTTTTCGAAGAATGCGATCAAGTGGTTAGCAATTGATTGAGTCTCATCATCTGGAGGAGTTACGGTTGATGGAGAGTCATGTAATTCGCTGTTAAATACGATACCTACGATTTTAGAAGGATCGATGTTGATCGCAGTTGTACCAATACGCTCATCCACTTGAGTTAATGGAATTGGTTGGCGTGTTGGGCGATAGGTTGGAATATAGATGTCGTGTAAGCCTTCAAATGCTGGGCTTAAGTTGGTGTTGATTTCAACAATCACTTTCTCAGCAAAAATTGCAAAGCTTGCAGAGTTACCTACCGACGTTGTTGGAATAATGCCACCATCTTCAGTGATTGCGACCGCTTCGATCACGGCAACATCTGGCTTTTTCAACTGAAGGTTACGCATTTGCTCAACAGTTTCAGACAAATGCTGGTCAATGAACATCACTTCGCCATTGTTGATGGCTTTACGTAAAGTGTTGTCCACTTGGAATGGAAGACGACGCGCTAAAACACCCGCTTCAGTCAATTGTTTGTCAAGGTCATTACCCAGACTCGCACCCGTGATTAACGTAATTTTTAAAGGGTTGGTGTGAGCACGTTTTACTAAAGCCAATGGAACAGCTTTTGCTTCGCCTGCACGGGTAAAGCCACTCATACCTACGGTCATGCCGTCTTCGATGAATGCTGCAGCTTGTTCTGCGCTGATGACTTTGTCGTGAAGTGAAGCTAAACGAATGCGATCTAATGACATGGTTGACTCTCGTTGAAATCTTGAAACTGATAGGGATTGTACCCATCAGAAAAAGCATTTTGCATACCTGTTATGCTAAGGTCTAATTTTTTAGAAAAATGCGGGTATAACAAATTTTGATAATTTTTAATTAATTGATTTTATGAGGGATATTTCTTCAGAATTCGCTTAATTTTAAAGCTGACTGTACGGTTATTGATCAAAATTAGCGCAAAGTTTGTTACAAATGTCATGTTTTGAAGATCACAACGTCACGATACAGAAAAATTTAGATTAAAAAGAAGAGCAAATCATTTTCAATATGCTGGAAATTTCACTTAATTGCTGTTGAAGGATTGAGCAGGGGAGCCTTCTTGACGTTCCCTCTTATGAAAAGGTGAAGCTACACAGCATGGGCTATACAACATTCACCTTGGCAGAATCACTGCGTTTGTTAGAAGTGTTCGCTAATACTTTGTTTGAGTTTCTCAATTGGATTGCTGGTCGCGTGTTCTTCAGGTTCTTCTTGTGGTAATGGCAGTAAAATAATGGCTTCCAGTCCGCCTTGTTCACGGTTGTGAATCAGGAGTTTACCTTGGTGAATATCGACAATCCGTTTCACAATCGCGAGACCTAGGCCACTGCCTTGCACGGTTCGCGCGGCATTGCCACGGACAAACGGCTGCATCAATTCTTCAATCTGATCTTCTGGAATGCCTTCACCATTATCCGCCACACTGATCATAATATGTTCGCCTTCGACCCGAGCTGCCAATTCCACAGGCTCAGCTCCATAACGCTTAGAGTTATTGATTAAATTGCCAATCAGACGTTTCAGCGACAAACTGCGGGCTTGAATTAATGGCAATTCTTGCGGGCTAAAACGTATATCCAGTGGCTTAAACTGAATCACCAACTCTTGCAATAAGTTGTTGATGTCTGTGGCTTGCAGGACTTCATCTGATCCATCCCGCATGAACGAAATAAATTGATTCAGAATGGCATCCATATCTTCGACATCGTAGATTAAGCCCTCTTTTAAGAAGTCATCATCTGGCATCATTTCGGCACTGAGACGAATACGGGTCAGGGGCGTACGCAAGTCATGTGAAATCCCTGCCAACATTATGCGGCGATCACGCTCAGTCTGATCCAGCGTATAAATCATGTGGTTAAAGGCTTGGTTCACCTCACGAATCTCTTGAGGTCCATGATTGGTTTCTAAATAGGGTGCCGTACCAGTTTTACTGTAACTGTTTGCTGCATTTTGCAGGCGACGTAATGGACGGTTTAGCTGGCGAACAAGGGTGAGAATAATCACCGCAGAAATCAGTGGAACGCCAAACAGCCAGCCAAAAATCAGTTCCGGACTGTAATTGGCATAGGTTTTCAATGGTTCTCGCACCCAGTGCCCATTCATTTCGGGGGTTTGCACCCAAATTCTGGGACTTGGTTTAAACTGAAAATATACGGTGACGTCTTTGATATTTAATTCTTTGGCAAGCTGATGCTCAATGCGGTTGGTAAAGAAGTCGGCAATCAGTTTATCTTTGACGTTTGGATATTCATTAGGATCGGTGACATATTCAACCCCAACGCGTTGTTTGAGCCATTGGTCAATGTCGAGTTGAACATCATCGTGGTAAATCTTTAAGCGAGGGTTGTTGATCATTTCTAATTCAACGGCAAGAAATCTCGCGTGCTGTTGAATTTCAGGTAAATACAGGGTTTTCCAGAAGAACCATAACGACATAAATAAGCTAAAGAACACCACAAACAACACCAGTACCGTGGTGCGCATGGCAGCAGAGCGAGGCTTAATTTTATCGAAAAAACGTTCTGAAGAAGTGCGTTTCTTTTCAGAATAGGCGACAAAATCGGTAAATTCTTGCGGGTCGATCGGATCTAGTTTCACGGTAATTCCCCATAATTTAAGAACAGGGTTAAGTTTGTGCAGGGTCTTACTGTGATTAATTGAAATTCCAGTTTTAACCTTCAGTTCGACCTACTTTTGTTTTGGCAAAAGTAGGCAAAACCATTTCCATTCGCAAAACTCGACAGATACAAGCATTGATCTGAATTTTCGCAGAAACATTTTTATTTAAAATCTCCTGCCTCGAACAGTTGCGAATGGTTATGTCACGAAATTCTTAAACATGATTTAAGATATTTCTTTGAGTTTTAATTACTCAGCACCATCTGGAACAAAAACATAACCTACACCCCAAACCGTTTGAATATAACGGGCACGGGCAGGGTTTTCTTCAATCAGGCGACGTAAGCGAGAAACTTGTACGTCAATTGAACGCTCCATAGCCCCCCATTCACGTCCACGCGCTAAATTCATTAATTTGTCACGAGTGAGTGGTTCGCGCGGATGTTGTACGAGGGCTTTCAGTACTGCAAACTCACCCGTAGTCAGTGTAACCACTTGACCTTCACGCGTTAAAGTTCGGGTTGAAAGGTCTAATGACCAAGGTCCAAAGCTGACTACTTCCATTTGCTGACTTGGTGCACCAGGCACTTCGCGGACTTGACGACGCAACACTGCACGAATACGGGCTAACAATTCATTTGGGTTAAATGGCTTAGGTAAATAATCATCTGCACCCGCTTCTAAACCCGCAATACGGTCTGAATCGCTACCACGCGCGGTCAGCATAATAATAGGCGTATCAATATTTGAATGGCGCAAACGACGACAAATACTTAAACCATCTTCCACAGGAAGCATAAAATCGAGCACGATAAGTGAAAACAGTTCACGTTGAAGTAAGCGATCCATTTGAGTGGCATCGTGAGCCGTTTTCACCACGAAACCTTTATCTTCCAAGAATCGCTGTAATAGCGTACGTAAACGCACATCATCATCTACGACGAGAATGCGTTCAACGCGGTCAGTGTCTGCATGTACAACATCGCCATGTTCCGCAGGTACAACTAAACTCATGATGTGTGCTCCTTATTCTTTATTGTCATCGTATACGGGGTCAAGAGATCACAAGGAGTATACGATTCATTTATATCGATTTGCTATGTTCTAAAGCAACAAATATTGCAGATAAAATCAAGGCATAGATACCAAATATATACATCTAAAATAACGGATTAATGACTGATTTACTGTAGTTCTTTGCTTAATTATGAAAAAAAAGTGTGCGATTGATGAAAAAATCGAAAATTGGCAAATTCGATCAGAATGAAATTTAATAAAACAATTGTGGATTTTATGGTCTTGGTCTTTATAATCATGGCTTTTAGAACTTATCCTTGTGGGATCAAACACGATGACTGACTTAGTTCAGCAGTTGGCAACAGAGCTTGCCGTACGTTCAAATCAAGTCGAAGCTGCGATTAAACTAATCGATGAGGGCGCAAGCGTTCCATTTATCGCACGTTACCGTAAAGAAGTGACGCAAGGTCTAGACGACACTCAGTTACGTCAGCTCGATACACGTTTAGCTTATTTAAGAGACTTATACGAGCGTCGCGAAAAAGTCATTGAATCATTGAAAGAACAAAATAAATTGTCAGATGATTTATTGGCCCGCGTGAATGCTGCTGAAACCAAAAATGCTTTAGAAGAAATTTATGCGCCTTACCGTCCAAAGCGCACCAGTAAATCATTTAAAGCGAAAGAAGCGGGCTTGGGTCCAATTGCAGAAAAAATCTTTCAAGAAGCAGTTGAGCCAAGTGAAGCACTGGCGGGATTTAGTCATGAAGAATACCCAGATGTGGAAAGCCAGCTTGATGCAATCCAGCATATTTTGATAGATGACTGGGCACAAAATATTGCGTTAACCACCGAGTTAAAAAGTACTTTTGCCAAAACAGCCGTATTAAAAAGCTTAGTTGCAAGTGAAGAGAAAAAAGAAGTCGGTAAAAAATTCCGTGATTACTTCGACTTCTCTGAAAACTTGAATAAAGTCCCTTCACATCGTTTATTGGCGATGTTACGTGGCCGTCAAGAAAATGTCTTGGGCTTAAAGGTTGATGGTGACGATAACGCACCATTGGCACGTATTGAAGTTGAATACAACTTAGATCAAGTTCAGCCACAAGCACGTCAAGACTTTTTAAAGCAAACTGCAAAACTGTTCTGGTTAGGTAAAGTACGTCCAAGCATCGAACATTCATTATTGACAGAAAAGCGTTTGAATGCCGAAGCTGAAGCGATGCAAGTGTTTGCAGAAAACCTACGCCACTTATTGCTTTCAGCGCCAGCAGGCAGCCGTTGTACGCTTGGTGTCGACCCTGGTATTCGTACCGGTGTGAAATTGGCAGTAGTCAATGAATCGGGTGATGTGGTGGCACATAGCACCATTTATCCGTTTGCACCTAAAGAAGATAAAGCAGGTTCAATTGCTGAATTGGCGCGTTTGTGCCAAGAGTTCAATGTTGATTTAATCGCGATTGGTAACGGTACAGCAAGCCGTGAAACTGAAGCGGTAGTTGCTGAAATGATGGCGCAACATCCTGAACTTAAAGTGACGCGTGTGACGGTCAGTGAAGCGGGTGCATCGGTTTATTCAGCATCTGAATTGGCTGCGGCTGAATTGCCAGAATTGGATGTATCAATTCGTGGTGCAGTGTCTATTGCACGTCGTTTACAAGATCCATTGGCTGAGTTGGTTAAAATTGATCCTAAATCGATTGGTGTGGGTCAATATCAACATGACGTGAACCAAACTGGTTTGGCAAAAACTCTGGATGCAGTGGTTGAAGACTGTGTGAACGCGGTCGGTGTAGATGTCAACACCGCTTCTGCGGCAATTCTGGGTTATATCGCAGGTTTGAACAAAGCCATTGCACAGCAAATCGTAGAATTCCGTAAAGAAAATGGTCGTTTCGACAACCGTCAAGCTTTGAAGAAAGTGCCTCGTTTAGGTGATCGTACCTTTGAACAAGCTGCAGGTTTCTTACGCATTCAAGACGGCAGCGAACCGCTAGATGCTTCTGCCGTGCATCCTGAGAGTTATGGTTTGGTCGAAAAAATGGTGACTGCCAAAGCGACGACTGTGAAAGACTTGATTGGTAACAGTGAAATTATTCGTCAAATTAAGGCGGAAGATTTTGCAGATGAACAGTTTGGTTTACCAACGATTCAAGACGTATTAAGCGAATTGGAAAAACCAGGCCGTGACCCACGTCCAGAATTCCGTACCGCTAAATTCCGTGAAGACATCACTGAAGTGGCGCAATTGACTGAAGGTATGCAGCTTGAAGGCGTAGTGACCAATGTGACCAACTTCGGTGCCTTCGTTGATGTGGGTGTGCATCAGGATGGTTTGGTGCATATTTCTGAATTGGCGAATGAGTTTGTATCTGATCCGCACAAAGTGGTAAAACCAGGTCAAATTGTTCAGGTGCGTGTTTTACAGGTGGATGCTGAACGTAACCGTGTGAACTTGTCGATGCGTGCAGAAGGAGCAGAAGCGCCGAAAGCACCGCGTCAGCCACGTCGTGAACATGCTGGTCAAGAACAGCGTGGTGAGCGTAAGCCTCAAGGCAAACGTCCGCAACAAGCGCGTCCACAAGGTGATCGTCCACAGCGTCAAGGTGGTCAAAAGCCGCAAGCCAATAAACCACAAGACAATAAGATTGGTGGTTTAGGTGCATTGTTATTACAAGCAGGGATTAAAGGCTCGAAATAAGCTTTGACCTGAGAAAAAGCCTCCCCATCGGGAGGTTTTTTTATGCTTGAAATATTGATCCATGTTGAACTTTGCTATTGTCGTGTTTCTAACTTTAAGATGAGCCGAATCTGAAGATCAACAAAAATAATATTAAAAGCTGTTAAACCTTCACAACAGCACAGCATAACTTCACTGTTAACCCAATAGATTGTCCGACAAGATTGAGGGCGTCTGGATATTAATATACAGACGTAAATTTTTTGCTATTTAATCATTATAAGCGGTTTAACTATGTTGACTTTAGAAAGAAAAAGCCGATTTCATCTACGGGATGCTTTGTCTGGTTTGGTGGTGTTTTTGGTGGCGTTGCCACTGTGTCTAGGCATTGCGCTTGCCTCTGGTGCGCCAATTATTTCAGGAATCATTTCGGGAATTATTGGCGGTATAGTGGTTGGGCTTTTGAGTGGCTCACACATTAGTGTTGCGGGTCCAGCAGCAGGACTGACGGCAGTGATTCTGGTACAATTGGATCAATTAGGCGGCAATTATGCCGCTTTTTTATTGTGTATTATTTTTGCGGGTCTACTGCAAATTGGCTTTGGTGTGCTCAAGCTCGGTTTCTTTGCCAATTTTATCCCCAATAACGTCATCTTGGGGCTTTTGGCAGCGATCGGGATTATCCTCATTCTGAGTCAGTTACCTTACCTCGTGGGTTTTTCCAATTTTTCATTGGAACAGCTCTGGGCAGGTCAAATCCACACTGTATTTGCCACAGTCGATGCAGGTGCGGCACTGATTGGTTTATTCAGCTTGTTGCTGATTTTAATGTGGGATTGCAGCCCACTGAAAAAATACAATATTCCTTCGGCCTTAGTGGCTGTCGTATTGGCAGCAGGAATCAATTATCTGTTAGTCGCCACTCAATCTCCTTGGGCAGTGAGTACCTCAAATTTAATTCAATTACCCAACATTTGGCAGGCATCTGAGCAGGTATTAATGGGACCCGACTGGCGTTATTTAACAGAGCCATTAATTTATACAGGAGCACTGACCCTAGCCGTGGTTGCCTCCTTGGAAACTTTGTTGAATCTGGAAGCGGCAGACAAGTTAGATCCTTATAAACGCTCATCTCCTCCAAATCGTGAATTGTGGGCGCAGGGCATTGGCAATGTGGTCTCAGGTACTATTGGTGGCATGCCGTTGACTTCGGTCATTGTCCGCAGTTCGGTCAATGCCAATTCAGGCGCGCGGAGTAAGTATTCCAGTGTGATTCATGGGTTATTGCTGTTGTTGGCTGTGGTGTGCTTTGTACCACTGATGAATATGATTCCCTTATCGGCATTGGCTGCCATTCTATTGGTGACGGGTTTTAAGCTTACCCATCCTAAGTTGTTCCAGCGGCTCTATCAAAAGGGCTGGAAACAGTTTGTGCCATTCATTATTACCCTGATAGCGATTTTACTGACCGATTTGTTGATGGGGATTCTGGTTGGGTTATTCTGTAGTGCGGCTTTTATTCTGTACGGCAATTTTCATAAAGGCGTCAGAATTTATAAAGAGCATCATTTGCATGGTGTTGTTACCCGTATTGAATTGCCTTCACAAGTCACTTTTTTGAATCGTTCTGCCTTAATTTCCGCACTGGAGCATCTTCATGCAGGTGAACAGTTAATTATTGATGCCACCCAATCGGAATCGATAGATGCAGATATCTATCAGGTCATTCAGGAGTATCAAGCTGAAACGGCACTGAAACGTCAAGTCGATGTGAAATTAATTGGCTTTAAGCAGCATTATCAAGAACTGGATGATGCGGTGCTAGATATAGACATCAGTACCGCCGAATTACAGCATCAATTAACCCCAGCTCAAGTGATTGATTTACTAAAAGCAGGTAATGAGCGCTTTGTCCAAAATGATCGTTTGCAACGCGATATCTACCGTCAGATTCGTGTTACGGCCGATCAAGGTCAGCACCCGATTGCTGCGGTGTTGGGCTGTATGGATTCACGTGCACCGACAGAAATGTTGTTTGACATCGGGATTGGCGATTTGTTCAGTTTGCGTATAGCAGGCAATATTGCAGGACAAAAGGTGTTAGGTTCACTTGAATTTGCCTGTCAGGCGAAAGGCTCGAAAGTGATTGTGGTACTTGGACATACCGATTGTGGCGCAGTCAGCAGTGCTTGCCAATTACGTTTACAGCAGAAACAGATCGCGGAGGTGAAAGAGATGCCGCACATTCAATATGTGCTGGGGCCCTTAATGCAATCGGTCAACAGTGTGTATCAGATAATGCAGCCACGTGAGCTGAATAAAGCCTTTTTGGATCAAGTGACGGCACTAAATGTATTGTACAACATGCAATATATTCAGCAACATAGTCGCGTGTTGGCGGAAATGGTAGAGCAAGGACAAATTGCAATTGTTGGTGCAATTTATGATGTGCAAACAGGTCGGGTCAATTTTCTGGAAACCTAAAGGTGTATTGAGTCTTAAATAAGAAATACAGCTATAAAAAAGCCTGTCAAATGACAGGCTTTTTGAAGATTTGGGCTTACCAGTGCTCGCCTGGGAAAATGCGAGCATAAGTTTTTTGTACCCAGTTCAATTTTTCTTGCTTGCCCACCGAAGCCGAAGAACTTGGGAACAGGTTGTAGCCAATCGACATAAACATGTTGTTGATGTCTGGTGCAACCGCATAAGTTAAGGATGCTAAACGACCAAGATTGGTGGCAATTTTCTTCGGACGTTTCACAATCGCATAGGCCACTAAATCGGCTGCCTGTTCAGGCGAAAGTGTTGGTACATATTTATAAATCTTGGTTGGTGCAATCATTGGCGTGCGTACCAACGGCATATAAATTGAAGTAATCGCAATTTTATGTGAATGCGCTTCGGCAGATAAACAGCGGCTAAACGCATCCAGTGCCGCTTTAGACGCAACATAAGCCGAGAAGCGAGTGGCATTTGCCAATACACCAATCGAGCTGATGTTAATGATCTGACCGCCTTTACGCTCCATCATGTGCGGTAATAAATTCAGCACCAAGCGCACCGCACCGAAATAATTCAGTTGCATGGTGCGTTCAAAATCATGGAAACGGTCAAGGGACTCGTGCACTGCGCGACGAATAGAACGACCTGCGTTATTAATCAAAATATCAATATGATCGACAGACGCCAAAATTTCTTTAGAGACCGCATCAATTGCTTCCATGTCATTTAAATCACATGGGAAGACCGAGGCTTTACGGCCTTTGGCTTCAATTTCTGCTTTGACTTCATCTAGGGTTTCTTTGGTTCGCGAAACCAGCAGTACATGCGCGCCTGCGTCGGCAAGACGATGTGCTGTGGTTAAACCAATGCCGCTGGATGCGCCAGTAATAAGGACGATTTTACCGTGAATACGGTCCCGAAATTGTTTCTCTAATTTTGCTTTCACGCTGTGTTTCCCTGATTAGAATTTAGTTCACTTGAATTCTAAATTGTCTTTATTTTATTGGAGAACTTAGTTCACATTATTCCATGAGTTGACTAAAACTCACACGCATAATGATAGCGGATATACTGAAAAAAGCTATAAATAAGTCTTTGAATTAACAAATAAATTTAGAGTATTTACTCTATAGGTGATTTTTATTTTTTTTAGTTTTAGCACGATTTTGCTGCAATTCCAAGAGAAAATGCTCAAAAATCAAGACCTCCA
This sequence comes from Acinetobacter sp. NigerLNRRAM0016, assembly GCF_054112845.1. Lineage (NCBI taxonomy): Bacteria > Pseudomonadati > Pseudomonadota > Gammaproteobacteria > Moraxellales > Moraxellaceae > Acinetobacter > Acinetobacter sp. NigerLNRRAM0016. The sequence continues at coordinate 56,897 of NZ_JBSYVT010000019.1, read as the reverse complement.
GTGAGGTCTTGATCACATCGTCTAAACTGCTGCCAAGGCTTGTTGTAAATCTGCAATCAGATCATCAATATGTTCGATGCCCACTGAGAGTCGAACCATGTCCAGACTCACGCCCGCAGCTTTGAGTTCTGCCTCATTCAGTTGGCGATGGGTAGTCGTTGCAGGATGACAGGCCAGACTTTTGGCATCACCAATATTCACTAAACGGGTAAACAGTTGCAAGGCATCAATAAAGCGGGTTCCACCTTCACGACCATCTTGCACGCCAAAGGATAAAATGGCAGAAGGCTGACCTTTCACATATTTCTGCGCCAAGCCATGCTGTGGATGATTTTTCAAGCCTGCATAATTGACCCATTTTACTTTAGGATGTTGCTGCAAATATTCTGCCACTTTCTGCGCATTAGAGGTGTGACGTTCCATACGCAAGTTCAGCGTTTCCAAGCCTTGCAAAATCAGGAATACGCTTAAAGGACTAATCGCAGCACCAGTATTACGCAGTGGCACCACACGGGCACGCGCAATATATGCAGCTTCGCCCAAGGCTTCGACATAATTGACGCCGTGATAACTTGGGTCAGGCGTATTCAACACTTTAAAACGTTCAGGGTATTTGCCCCAAGGGAATTTCCCGCTATCGACAATGGCCCCCCCAATTGAGTTGCCATGCCCACCAATGTATTTGGTCAGCGAGTGAATCACGATGTCTGCGCCATATTGAAACGGTTTCAGCAGTGCAGGAGTAGCCACTGTGTTATCCACCACGACAGGCACACCATATTCATGGGCAATTTTAGCAATGGCTTCTAAATCAATGATATTGCCCAGAGGATTGCCAATGGATTCAACAAACACCAGTTTGGTTTTGTCATCAATCAGTCCACGCAAGGCTTCAGGGTCTTGATAGTCGAAGAAACGCACTTCAATGCCTTGTTTCGGCAAGGTATGTGCAAACAGGTTATAGGTCCCGCCATACAGGGTAGAGACTGAGGCAATGTTATCGCCAGCTTCGGTGATGGTCTGAATCGCATAAGTAATGGCAGCCATACCTGAGGCCAAAGCCAAGGCACCAATACCGCCTTCAAGTGCTGCCAGACGTTGTTCCAGTACCGCCGTGGTCGGATTCATAATCCGCGTATAAATATTGCCTTGGACTTTCAGGTCGAATAAATCGGCGCCGTGCTGGGTATTGTCAAAGGCATAAGAGGTGGTTTGGTAGATTGGCACAGCAACCGCTTTGGTGGTGGCTTCAGGGCTGTAACCTGCGTGAATGGCTAAAGTTTCATCTTTATAGGTCATGTACTTCATCTGCGTGAGTTAAATTTTGCACATTCTATCACTATTGAATATAAGTGAAAGTGTGAATGTGAAGAATAATTATCTAAAAAATTCATAAAGATGAATTAGACTCAGCACAAGTTGAGTAAAACGCTACGAAGAAGATGCTGAATAAAAATTAGACGAACTGAAAGTTGTAACATTGCATTGAAGATCGGATTCATGCCTTATTTTTTCAGCGTATTCATCGTATAATGCCCCAAAATATTTTTCGCTGTTTTGCGATTTTTTGGTTTTTCTATTGAGGAGTCCTGCGTGGCCCAATATATTTATACGATGAACCGAGTGTCTAAGATGGTTCCGCCTAAGCGCGAAATCTTGAAAGACATCTCTTTGTCATTTTTCCCAGGTGCTAAAATTGGTGTCCTAGGTTTAAACGGTGCGGGTAAATCAACCTTGCTTCGTATTATGGCTGGCGTAGACAAAGATTTCTCTGGTGAAGCTCGTGCGCAACCGGGTATCAAAATCGGCTACCTAGAGCAAGAACCACCTTTAGATCCAAATAAAGATGTGCGTGGTAACGTTGAAGATGGTTTACGTGAACCGCTTGATGCTTTAGCACGCTTGGACGAAGTTTTTGCTGAATATGCAGCTGAAGATGCAGATTTCGATAAACTCGCGAAAGAGCAAGAAAAATTAGAAGCCATCATTCATTCATGGGATGCGCACAACCTCAGCAACCAAATGGATCAAGCGGCAGCTGCCTTGAATCTTCCAGCTTGGGATGCAGACGTAACTTTACTGTCAGGTGGTGAGCGCCGTCGTGTTGCATTATGTCGTTTGCTTTTATCTAAGCCAGACATGTTGCTTCTAGACGAACCGACGAACCATTTGGATGCAGAATCTGTATCTTGGTTAGAGCGTTTCTTGAAAGACTTCCCTGGTACGATTGTGGCGATTACGCATGACCGTTACTTCCTCGATAACGTTGCCGAGTGGATTCTTGAACTTGACCGCGGAATGGGTATTCCTTACCAAGGCAACTATTCTGCTTGGTTAGAGCAGAAAAATGCCCGTTTAGAGCAAGAACAGAAGCAAGAAGAATCTTTTGCCAAAGCATTGAAAAAAGAACTTGAATGGGTTCGTTCAAATGCCAAGGGTCAGCAAAAGAAAAACAAAGCGCGTATGGAGCGTTTTGAAGAACTTAACTCGCGTGAGTTCCAACAACGTAACGAAACTTCAGAAATCTATATTCCACCTGGTCCACGTCTAGGTAATAAAGTGGTTGAAGTTGAAGGCATCAGCAAATCATTTGATGGTCGTTTGTTGTATGAAAACTTAAGCTTTACGGTGCCACCAACTGCGATTGTCGGTATCGTGGGTCCAAACGGTGCAGGTAAAACCACGTTATTCCGTATGATGACGGGTGAACAGCAGCCTGATACAGGTACTGTGACTTTAGGTGAGTCGGTTAAAGTGGCGTATGTGGGTCAGATCCGTGATACTTTGGATAACAACAAAACTGTTTGGGAAGAAGTTTCTGGCGGTTTGGATATCTTAAGAATCGGCGAATACGAAATTGCATCGCGTGCCTATATCGGTCGTTTCAACTTCAAAGGTCAAGACCAGCAGAAGCGTGTCGGTGAATTGTCTGGTGGTGAGCGTAACCGTTTACAACTGGCGAAAATCCTGCAAATGGGCGCGAACGTAATCCTACTGGATGAACCATCGAACGACTTGGATATCGAAACTTTACGTGCACTTGAAGATGCAATTTTAGTCTTCCCAGGTACGGTAATGGTGGTGTCGCATGACCGTTGGTTCCTTGACCGTATTGCGACGCATATCTTGTCATTTGAAAATGAACAGCCAGAGTTCTATGAAGGGAACTATGCTGAATATGAAGCTTACCGTTTGGCTCGTTTAGGTGAAGATGCGGTACAAAAGCGTACCAAATACAAAAAGATTGGTGGTTAATTTCACCCAATAAAAACCAGCCTTCGGGCTGGTTTTTTTATGCACACGCTTTAAGAAAAAGCCAATTCACTATAGGCATGATACAGACAGCGTTTCGCGTCAGGATGACCATCTTGTGCGGCTTTTTTTAACCACTTCTCGGCTTTCTCATAATTACGATCCAGACCCAATTGACCATTTAAATAGCCAATGCCCATTTTAAATTCAGCATCAGGATTACCGCGTAAGGCAGAACGAAGAAAATACCACATCGCATTACGGGTGTTACTGGAAGCTATCGGGCTGTGGTTGATCTGGATCGGGGCGGCTGTGTGCAAGACCTTATTTTGCATGAACACATGATAGTGCTCACATAATGCCAGTTGCTCGAAATGTAGCCCACGTTGATATTCATGTTCACCTGCGAGGTCAAATGTAGGTGTTACCAAGTCGTGATAGGGCGTTTGAAATAACAGTGTCCATACTGTTTTGAGGTATTTCATATTCATTTTCGCCTCCTTGTTGCTGACAACATCAGTGTCATTATTTAATTTAAACGTTCTTGCACTCAGATGTATTAAATTATTGTAACAAATTGGTTTTTCTCTGTATGTTGTGTGACGAAGTCGATCAATATCGGCAGTGTAATTTTATTACATCCCTGAAACTGTTATAGTGTCCGCACGTTGAAATGATCGTATTTTATCCCGTGAAACGCTCTCGTTTTTTATCACCTTATTGCTGAGCTTGTTCATGTTTCAAAGTTTTTGGAATGTGGCGGCAGCTTTTTGTGTGCATGAAGAGCAGCCAAAAAACGTGATGGTGATGTCGCATTTTGGGCATCATACTACGGCTAGTTGTGAATCTCAGGCCGCTGCGGTTCATCCGAAAAATACCGATCAAGTTCAAGCTGCCTTCGATTTAGCTGCCTTTCAGCAAGATGATCACAGTGATCATTTGCCTTCGTTTGCGCAGATCATGCTGACCGAAGCGCAGCCAGCAGCGCTATCTCCTGTGTTTATTCCGAAATTGGTTCAGGTGCAGTTTAACTGGCAAAACTTGTATCAATCGCCACATTTATTTCCTTCCAACCCGCCTCCTGTTTTCGCCCCGCTATAGGTGGGGTAGCCGAAAATTGCCTCACCATAAAGATATAAATTTTAAAGAGTTACTTTCTTATTTGAAGTGAACTCTAAGCAAAACTGCTTTTGAATTTATATCTAAAAAGCTTCTCAGTGATGCAAGTTCTTTCATGAGCGAAATCATGAGTAAATTATTCTAGATGAGGTGAGTCTGATGTTAATTAAAAGCAATTCAAAATTTTTATGGGTTATTTTGTTTCTTGTTGCGGGTGCAGCGCATGCAGATGGCGGCTTGATTTTCTTGGAGAAGAATCAAGCCGCTCAGGAACAAGTCAACCCTCAAGTCGATAACAAGAGCCAAGAAGTAAACATTAAGCAGAAGTCTGAATAAGGCTTAAGTGCGTTTAAGAAAGTCAGTTGTTGATATGGCTGGCTTTCTTATATTGTAGCCATTCGTTTGGTTGCCTAGATGGCCAGTATAATTTTATTACATCCATGAAGCTGCTATAGTGTCCGCAAGTTGAAATGACTGTATTTTATCCCGTGAAACGCTCTCGTTTTTTTATCGCCTTATTGCTGAGCTTGTTCATGTTTCAAAGTTTTTGGAATGTGGCGGCAGCTTTTTGTGTGCATGAAGAGCAGCCAAAGCGTGTGACGGCGATGTCGCATTTTGGGCATCATACTACGGTTAGTTGTGACTCTGAGGCAGTTGCGGTTCATTCGAAAAATACTGATCAAGTTCAAACCGCCTTCGATTTAGCTGCCTTTCAGCAAGATGATCACAGTGATCATTTGCCTTCGTTTGCGCATATCATGCTGACCGAAGCGCAGCCAGCAGCGGTATCTCCAGTCTTTACTCCGAAATTGATTCAGGTGCAGTTTAACTGGCAAAACTTGTATCAATCGCCACATTTATTCCCTTCCAACCCGCCTCCTGTTTTAGCCCCGCTATAGGTGGGGTAGCCGAAAATATTGCCCACCACTAATTTTTAACTTTAGTGGGGCATCATAATGTCTTTTAAAATTTCCGAAGCCTTCGGTTTCGATGCGATGCGTTCAGTGCAACGGATTATCATATTCGGCTTAAGTGTGGCACTTTGTAGTCAGAGCACATGGGCAGACTTTCCGAGTCAGCCACTGACTTTGGCACAAGCCATTCAACGTTCTAGTGAGTATCAGCAGTCGCAAGGGGTGTGGCAAACCCAACAGCAAATTGCCACTGCGAACATAAAACAGGCAAAGCTGTGGATAAATCCAGAGTTGTCCATAGAGCAAACTGGCTTTAATTCTGACCAAGATCGGGAGCTGGCACTCGGTATTTCCCAGCGTCTAGATCTGTTTGGTGAGCGTAAAGCCAATCAAAATTACGCGCAGATAGCCCAGCAGCAAACCACATTGAAACAGCAGATTTATCAAGCGCAACTTGAACTGGCGGTGAAATATTTATGGTCGCAACTGGCGATTTTTGAGTTGGAGCGTCAGGTCGTGCAAGAACAGCGACAGGTCAGTGAAGACAATCTGAATGCGATTCAAAAGCGCTATCAGGCGGGGAGTGTGGCGCAGGTCGATGTCGATCGTGCTCGCCTCAGCCATGCCGATAATTTACATTTGTTTCGACAGGCCGATTTGCAAGTGCAAGTCGCGCAACAATACTTGTCGAGTGCTTGGGGTGAACGCGACAAGGCGCTGAATGTGGCGTTAACTGCACAGCATGTATGGCCTGCTGCAACTGAGGCGCAAGTGCAGCAGCATTTCGCCATGAACTTGCTCGAAAAAAATCGACAATTGTCACTCTTGGCATCGCAAGCCCGAATCGAGCAATTTAAAGCACAGGCGCGACCCAATCCTACCTTGAATGTGGGAATCAACCGTATGAAAACGGCTGAAACCGCTACAGACAATGCCTTGGTGGTGGGAGTGTCCGTGCCCTTAAATGTGTTTGATCGTCAGCAATATGGCAGGCAGATTGCTCAGGCACAACAAACTCAGCTAGAGCGGCAGCAAGCGTTTTATCTCAAGCAAAATGCCTTGCAAGTCGGCAGTTTATTGACCGAATTACAAGGACTTGAGCTGCAATTTAAAGCGTTGCAACACACTCAACTTCCTTTAGCACAAACGGTGCAGCAAAAAACGCTGCAAGGCTTTAATGTCGGCAAATTTTCGCTTTTGGATGTGCAGCAAGCCACCTTGCAGTTGCAAGAGGTGCGTATGCGTAAAGTGCAGTTACTGAAAGATGCATGGCAGCGCGCGCTAGAAGCTGAAAGCCTGAGCTTGGGAATCGAGCCGAGTCAGGTCATGCACAAGGATGCAATTGCACAAATGAATCAAGCGCTGTGGCAAGACACACAGGCATTATCCGTGATTGGTGGGGAAAACTAATATGTTGAATTTAAAAATAAGATGTTGAATCAACAGGATCGTATTTCCCAAAAACTTCTCATACTCTTGGCTATTGGCATCACTGCCTTGCTGTCGATGGGTGTCTGGCTGTTGAGTCAAAAGCCATCGACCAAAGAAGATGAGCACGGGCATGCTGAAGCAGAAGAACATGCGGGTGAAGACGATCATGGCGAAGCGGAGGAGCATGCAGCTGCAATCGCTTTAACCGCGAAGCAACTGGCTGAACAAGGCATTCAACTGGCAGTGGCTGAACTGGGGGCTGTGGTCAAATCAACAGCCTATCCTGCCAAGCTGGTGGTGAATACCGATCGTCAGGCACATGTGGCACCTGCATTTGCAGGTCATGTCGAGGCGGTGTATGTGGAATTGGGGCAGCACGTCAAAAAAGGTCAAGCCCTTGCCCGTCTGTTGGTGCCCGATTTGGTTGATCAACAAGCCAATTTACAGGTCGAACAAGCCAATTTGGAATTGGCACGACAAGACTATGAGCGCGAGAAAAAACTATGGAACGAAGGGATTTCTGCCAAACAGGATTATCAGCGCGCCTATAACGCCTATCAACAAGCACAGATTCAGGTACGTGCTACGCGTGCGCGCATCGCTGCTTTGGGGGCGCAAACGACCAGTCAGGGAGGTTATGTGTTGACTGCGCCGATTGCAGGGGTCATTAGTCAGAAAGATCTGGTGCTGGGGGAAAATGTGCAACTGGCAGATCAATTGTTTGTGATTGACCAACTGGATCAATTATGGCTGGAATTTATTGCCCCGAGTAGCGAGTTTGCCGACATCGTGCCGAATCAAACGATTGAATTTAAATCCTTACAGACTGGCAATGTATTTAAGGCACAAATTCAAAGCCTGAATAGCCAAGCCGATGTGCAAACAGGTCGCTTGCAAGTGCGCGCCAAAGTCTTGTCCAATGCAACGGAATTACGTCCGAATTTAATGGTCAATGTACAGTTGCAACAGCAACAAGCGCAGCAGGGCTTGCGTATTCTCGCCAGTGCCGTACAGAAAATTGAAGGGAAAGATGCGGTGTTTGTGGCAGCGCAGCATGAGCAAAAGATCGAGTTTGCTCCGCAGAGCGTGACCTTGGGTACAAGTTCGAGTGATGGTCAATGGATTGAAGTGTTGTCAGGTCTGGAGCAAGGACAGAAATATGCCGCACAAGGCAGTTTCTTACTGAAATCTGAGCTGGAAAAAGGAGAGGCGAGCCATGCACACTAATCAGCCTCAACCATCCGATGAGAAGGTGGCACAGCTCGCTCCAGATGGCTTACCCCAGCCAGAAGGATGGTTTGACCGGATCATCCAATTTTCCATTCATAATGCGATTTGGGTCATGCTATTTGTACTGACTTGGATTGGGGTGGGGATTTATAGCTATCAACAATTACCGATTGATGCCGTGCCTGACATTACCAATACACAGGTGCAAATTAATACCCAAGCCACAGGCTTTACTGCTTTGGAGGTGGAACAGCGGATTACCTATCCGATTGAAACGGCCATGGCAGGCTTGCCTGAATTGCAGCAAACCCGTTCCATTTCCCGTTATGGTTTGTCACAAGTCACCATTATTTTTCAGGATGGGACCGATATTTATTGGGCGCGGCAGCTGATCAATCAGCGCTTACAAGCAGCACAGGCGGAGCTTCCCGATGCGATTATTCCGACCATGTCACCGACTTCTACGGGACTGGGCGAGATTTATCAATGGGTGATTAAGGCAGAGCCGAATGCGCGTAAGGCGGATGGAACAGCCTATAGCGCCATGGATTTGCGTGAAATTCAGGACTGGATTGTGCGTCCGCAATTGCAACGTGTCGAGGGTGTGGCTGAGATCAACTCGATTGGCGGCTATAACAAAACCTATGTGGTGACGCCTGATTTGCAACGCCTACAGCAATTACAAATTCCATTGTCAGATTTGCAGACAGCGTTGACTGAAAATAATGAAAACCGTGGCGCAGGGTTTATCGAGCAAAATGGGCAGCAACTGACAGTGCGTGTTCCAGGTACTTTAAACAGCATTGAAGCGATTCAGAATGTCAGCATTGCCAATAAAAATGGTTTTCCGATTCGAGTTGCCGATGTGGCTACGGTTTCGATCGGACACGATTTACGCACAGGTGCGGCAACCTATAATGGAGAAGAAACTGTACTGGGTATCGCCATGATGATGATGGGTGAAAATAGCCGTAGTGTGGCGCAAGCTGTGAATGCCAAGCTGCAACAGGTACAGCAATCTTTACCCAAAGGAGTGATGATTGAAACTGTGTATGACCGCACCAGTCTGGTCGATCGCGCGATACGCACCGTACAGAAGAATCTGGTTGAAGGCGCGATATTAGTCATCGTGATTCTGTTTTTGTTTCTCGGGAATTTTCGTGCAGCCCTGATTACAGCCTGTGTGATTCCACTGTCGATGCTGTTCACGTTATCGGGAATGGCTAAGCAAAACATCAGCGCCAATCTAATGAGTTTAGGTGCGCTGGATTTCGGCATCATTGTGGATGGTGCTGTGGTGATTGTCGAAAACTGTATTCGCCGATTGGCAGAAGCGCAGCATCGACAGGGGCGTTTACTCACCCGCTCCGAACGTTTTCAGGAAGTGTTTTTGGCGGCGAAGCAGGCACGCCGTCCACTCATCTTTGGGCAACTGATTATTTTGGTGGTGTATTTCCCGATTTTTGCCTTGTCTGGGGTAGAAGCTAAGCTATTTCATCCGATGGCAATGACCGTAGTCTTGGCATTAATTGGCGCCATCATTTTGTCCATCAGTTTTGTGCCTGCTGCTGTGGCGTTATGGGTCACAGGTGAAGTGAAGGAAACCGAAAGTCGCTGGATGCTCTGGCTCAAGCAGCAATACACCCGTTTACTGAATTGGGCCTATGATTTCAAGGCATTGGTGCTGACGTTGGCACTGTGTATTTTATTTTTCACTGGTGTGCTTGCCACCCAAGTCGGGAGCGAGTTTGCGCCGCAGTTGAGCGAAGGTGATTTTGCCGTGCAACAAATGCGTTCGCCAAGTACGGGCTTAGAACAATCTCTACGCATGCAGGAAAATACGGAAAAGTTGCTGTTAAAAGCGTTTCCTGAGATTAAGGCAATTTTTGCCCGAACGGGAACTGCAGAAGTGGCAACTGATGTGATGCCACCGAATATCTCCGATGCCACGGTGCTGTTAAAACCCCGCGAGCAATGGCCTGAGCCGAAACAAAGTCTGGATGAACTACGTCAACGCATGATTGCTTTTCTCGCCACCTTGCCGGGGAACAACAGCGAATTTTCGCAACCGATTGAGCTGCGCTTTAATGAACTGATTTCAGGGGTACGTAGCGATGTGGGGGTGAAAATTTTCGGTGATGATATGCAGGTGCTGAATCAACAAGCTACACAAATTGCACAAAAGATTCAGAGTATTTCAGGTGCCACAGCCGTCAATGTTGAGCAAACCAGTGGTCTGCCATTGCTCAATGTCGAGGTCAATCCTGCGCTGGCTGCGCAATATGGCTTGTCGGTCAAAGCGATTCAAGATTTGGTGGCGACCAGTGTCGGTGGTCAAAATGTTGGGCAGATTTTACAGGGCGATCGACGTTTTGATTTCGTGATTCGCTTGGATGATCAACAACGCACCCCCGAACATTTGGCACTATTGCCTCTTCAAACCGCCAATGGGGGCTTAATTCAACTGCAAGATGTGGCTAAAGTAGAGACCATTCTAGGCATTAATCAAGTCAGTCGCGAGGATGGTAAGCGTCGTGTGGTGGTGACCGCCAATGTAGAAGGGCGTGACCTCGGCTCCTTTGTACAGGAGCTGCAAAGCACCTTGGCTAAGCAAACCTTACCTGAAGGTTATTGGCTGGATTATGGTGGACAGTTTGAAAACCTGATCTCGGCAAAAAACCGGATGTTGTGGGTGGTCCCTTTGGCATTGATCGCGATTTTTGTTCTGCTGATGGCGGTGTTTCATAACGTCAAAGAAAGCTTGCTGGTGTTTACAGGGGTGCCGTTTGCCTTGTGTGGTGGTCTGATTGCCTTGTGGCTACGCGATATTCCATTGTCGATGTCGGCAGGCGTGGGCTTTATTGCCTTATCGGGTGTGGCTGTGCTGAATGGTCTGGTGATGCTGACCTTCATTAAAGAATTGCGTCAGCATTTAGATGTTTATCATGCAACTTGGCAGGGTGCGATTTTGCGCTTAAGACCCGTATTGATGACAGCATGTGTCGCCTCATTGGGATTTATTCCGATGGCGATTGCAACAGGCACTGGTGCGGAAGTACAGCGACCTCTCGCCACAGTGGTGATTGGTGGGATTGTATCATCTACGCTGCTTACCTTGGTGTTATTGCCTGTGCTGTATCGCTGGTTGAATGAGCGTAGCAGCCATTAAAGAAATGTCGACCGTACCTTTTCGCTTTGGCTAGAAGGTACGGTTGCGGTCTTAAGAGCTGGCTGGCGCCACATTTAAACTGATGATGGTGTAGTACTGGTTTTTAGGCATCGCTTTGGGATCGACTTTTTCCGTCACTTCAAGCAAATATTGACCCGCATGCGGGAAAGTGAGGCTGGCTATGCCATTAGATTCAACATGAATACTTTGGGCTTGTTGTTCCGTTGCCCCTTGGGCACGCAGCACAAGCTCAGCTTGAGCAAAAGGTTTTCCTGAATTTAGTATCTGAACGTGTACAGGCTGCTGTGCAACGATGCGATTCGGATGGGTTTGAAAAAGAACTTGGATGGGTGCTGCGGTTCTGGCAACGTCTGAAGTGGACGTTTTGCTGAGATAAGACTGAATGCTCCATTCACGAATGGTGTCTACTGTCTTGGGGAGTTTGCCTTTAAAGTCGCTGGCAATCACGTAGTCGCGTTCATTCAGCGGTGGTGCTTGCTCAGCGGTGACATTGGCCAAGATTTTCCATTGCTGCTGATGTTGTACATATTGCACAGGATAAGTGGTTTTACTGTAGATGGTATAGGTCCCAGATTCGGGTAATTTAAGATTAAAAGCTGTCATGGCCTGTAGTTGTTGAAGATCCTGTACCGTATATGCGGTTTGGTTGGGTGGGATAATGCTAAACTGAGCATCTTTCAGTGCATATTCAGCTTGTAAAGCCTGCTCAGCATAGCCTGCAATTACTGGGATTTGGGTATTGTCAGTGTTGTAAGCCAAAGGGGCAACATAAGGTTCATGGGCAAAAACAGAAGCACTGAATAGGAATGCGGGGCACAAAATTAGTTTTTTCATCAAAATCATTTCCAAGTAAAAGTTTTAATTTTGTAAATGATAATTATTTTCATACAATTTTAAAAGTCATCCGTCTTATTTTGTTGCTGAAATAAGACGAAGTGATGCAGATAACAATCCAAAGAGGGCAAACCATGAGTGGATCACATGGGCATGATCATTCACATGCGCAAGTCACTGAACAAAATGCCAAAAAATTAAGTGTCGCTTTGGCTTTGACCAGTCTATTTCTGATTATTGAAGTGATTGCAGGCTTTATGACCCAGAGTTTGGCATTGCTTTCCGATGCCGCGCATATGTTTACCGATGCGGCTGCGCTGGCGATTGCGTTGGTTGCCATAAAAATTGGGAAATTGCCTGCCGACGATAAACGCACTTTTGGTTATCAACGTTTTGAAATTTTGGCGGCACTTTTCAATGCGCTGATGCTGTTCTTGGTTGCGATTTATATTTTATACGAAGCCTATCAGCGCTTTAGTCACCCACCTGAAATTCAGAGTGTGGGCATGCTGGTCGTGGCTGTAATTGGCTTAATCATCAATTTGATTTCCATGCGTATTTTATTTTCCAGTGCACAGGAAAGTTTGAATGTAAAAGGGGCCTACTTGGAGGTATTGAGTGATGCCTTGGGTTCGGTGGGAGTGATTATCGGGGCGATTGTGATTTATTTTACCCAGTGGTTTTGGGTGGATACGCTGATTGCAGTGCTGATTGGGTTCTGGGTGTTGCCACGCACATGGATTTTACTCAAGCAAAGCATCAATATTTTATTGGAAGGAGTGCCTGAAGAAATTGATATTGAGCAATTACGCCAAGATTTACTGCAATTGCCTGAAGTGGAAAGTATTCACCAGCTCAAGGTCTGGGCCATTAGCTCCAAGAATATCCATCTGACCGTACATCTGTATGCGCCACAAGCCGATCAGAAGCAGCTGTATCAGGCAGCGTCTGCAATGCTACATCAGCAACATGGCATTGCCGAAATGACCTTACAGATTGAAGATGATGAATGTCTGGCACATGCACATAGCGAGCCGCATCCACATCAGTCAGATGAACATGTGCACACGGAACACCAAGCACATGATCATTCACATCAGCATTAAGCTGATGTGAAGTGTTGTGGAAGAATAGTTAGATTTCCCACTCATGCTCGCATTCGCGGCATTTCCATTTCTTTTGCGATTGCATAAAGGCTTGCATTGAAATTTTAAAATCAGGCAAATCACGGTAAAACAAGAAACCTGCAACAGCACAGATCACAAATACTACGACAGTTGCAATTTGCAGCGTTGAACCCGCACCATCACCAAATAACCACATGGCGATGCTAATCAATACCAACAAGAGTAAAACAAAAATCGAAGGGACCAGAAAGACCAAGCTTTTTGGTACAACTGGACGTGTCGCAGGCGTATTGCCTTGAGCAACAGGCATAATCTTTGGACTTTGGCATTTTGGGCAACGGTATTGCATTTCAGCTCCATTATTTTGATCTGGATGTATTTTAGCGGAATGTTGCGCAGAGCCAAAATAATTCAGGCCATTTATCTTTCGTTGCGGCAATAAAAAAGCCACTGTTGAACAGTGGCTTTTTTGAATCTGGCGTCCCTACGGGGATTCGAACCCCGGTTACCGCCGTGAAAGGGCGATGTCCTAGGCCTCTAGACGATAGGGACTTATGAGGCAACACAGGTAAAACGATTTTTTGGTGGAGTCAAGCGGGATCGAACCGCTGACCTCTACAATGCCATTGTAGCGCTCTACCAACTGAGCTATGACCCCAGTCTGTGTGAGCGCAATATTAGGGATATTCTGCTCACACGTCAACAGCTAATTTAATTAAGCTTGTTCAATTGCATTATTTTTCGGCAATTTCAGGCTTTCATTGAGTTTTTCCCATACTTTTGCTTCTTTTTTACTCGGCGCACCGACAATTTCCAGTGCATGACGTAAACGGGCGAAGGTCAAGTCTGGTCCTAAAGTCACCATGGATTGCATCACAGGAGTCGAAGAGGTTGAACCTGCGATGGCAATAAAGAACGCTGGCATGAAATCACGCAGTTTAATGTTCATCTGGTTGGCTAAATCCATCAGGATCTGGCTGACCGTGTCATTGTTCCATGTGAACTGGCTTTCTAAACGCCAGATCGCAAACTGTAAACTTTGACGGACTTGTTCTTCAGTCAATTTCTTGCTTTCAAACTGCTCTTTAGTAATTTGAGGCATATGGTTGAAATAGAAACCTGCCCAATTCACAGCTTCAGAAAGTAAGTGAATACGTGGCTGAATCGCAGCAGCAATATCTTCTAGGGTATTGCGGTCACTTTTCCAGCTCAATAGACGATCCAGCAACTGACCAGGGGTGAGGGATTTAATCCATTGACCATTCAGCCAATTGAGTTTTTCCACATCAAAAATTGGACCACCCAAAGACACGCGCTGTACATCAAAGTGTTCAACCATGTCATTTAAGGTAAAGACTTCACGTTCGTCAGGCATAGACCAGCCCATACGACCCAAGTAGTTCAAGAGCGCTTCAGGCAAAACACCGATATCACGGTAGTAGTTGATTGAAGTCGGGTTTTTACGTTTAGACAGTTTTGATTTGTCTGGGTTACGCAACAATGGCATGTGGCACAGGGTTGGCATTTCCCAACCAAAATATTGATACAGCAACTGATGTTTTGGCGCAGATGGCAACCATTCTTCACCACGCAGCACGTGAGTGATTTCCATCAAATGGTCGTCAACTACGTTGGCCAAGTGATAAGTTGGCAAACCATCGGTTTTTAATAACACTTGCATGTCGACTTGCGCCCAAGGAATTTCAACCTCACCGCGTAATAAGTCATTAATTTTGCACACGCCTTCTTCAGGCACTTTCATACGAATTACATGGGGTTCGCCTGCTGCAAGACGACGTTGTACTTCTTCTTGGGTCAGTTTTAAGCCGCGACCATCATATTTTTGTGTTTCGCCACGTGCCTGCTGTTCTTCACGCATTTGATCCAACTCTTCAGCCGTTGCGAAGCAGTAGAACGCATGACCTTTTTCAACCAAGTCCAAAGCATATTGTTTGTAGATATGCATACGCTCAGATTGGCGGTAAGGCGCGTGAGGCCCCCCAACATCTGGACCTTCAGACCAGTTCAAACCCAACCAGCGTAAAGAATCTAAAATCATTTTTTCAGATTCAGGAGTAGAGCGAAGTTGGTCGGTATCTTCAATACGTAGGATAAATTCGCCACCGTGTTTTTTCGCAAAACACATGTTAAATAACGCGATGTAGGCAGTTCCTACATGAGGAAACCCTGTTGGTGAGGGAGCAATACGGGTACGAATAGTCATAACAATATTTTCAAAAGGTGAACTGGGGCTATTATAACGAAAAAGCCCAATCACTTAATGCTAAATTCAACATTTGTGATTGGGCTTGTCACCAATTTCAAAGGGGGAAATTGGTGTTTTGGATCAAGAATTATTTTGCGGGAAAATCGACTGTAAAAAACGAGAGAAGCGTTCGTTCTGTGTCGCAAAGAAACTTTGTGTTGGCGCAACTTTAATTGCAGTCAGAACTTTCAGGTTATTGTCTGCCTGTAAATAATTGTCACCCTGCTTTTGTTGATTGAGTGCTTTCTCAATCAAAGAGACTTTTTCAGGGGCAACGCTTTTGTTCATGGTGGCTTTAATGGCAGCCGTATGGCCTGTTTGTGCCATGAGACCCAAGCCAAGGCTGAGGCAAATCGCTTGCAAATAGTGTAAGTTCATCTCGAATTCCCCTTTAACTCAATATGTTGAGAACTTTTTTATCAAATAATGTTCAACATACTATAGCTACAATTTAAACATCTTTAGAAACATAAAAGTAGACTTGCGTCACACTTTTTACAAAAAGATAAGAAAATCTAAGCGATTCTACGCATCATTGTTACATTAATATTGATGACTTGCTGTTGTAGCAAATAAATATGAAGACATCATGAAGATTGTAATATTGTGACAAATTTTAGACTATTTCATGACATCTTTTCAGCATATTTCTTTGTGTATATTGCAACATTTTATATATCTGAAAATCAGAAAAACTACGCTTAAATGATTATATGTTTATGATTGTTAAAATAATTTATTAAAAATATAGTGCTAAAAACAGTGATTAGAGTGAGCACATGAATAAAAACATCTTAGCATTTGGAATCGCCATCTTGGCAGGGGTTTCTGGACAGGCATTTGCAGCGAAAAGCTTTTTGAATGTGTCTTATGATCCCACTCGCGAGTTCTATCAGGAATATAACAAAGAATTTGGACAATATTGGAAACAGCGCACAGGGCAGGAGATTGAATTTAAGCAGTCGCATGGCGGTTCGGGTAAACAGGCGCGTGCCGTAGCAACAGGGCTGGAAGCAGATGTGGTGACTTTGGCTTTAGCCAACGATATCGATGAAATTGTGAAAGCAGGTTATATCGATAAAAACTGGCAAAAAGAATTTCCGAACAATTCTGCACCTTATACCTCAACCGTGGTGTTTTTAGTGCGTAAAGGCAATCCGAAGCAGATTAAAGACTGGAATGATTTGGTCAGGCCCGGGGTAGAAATTATTACCCCAAACCCGAAAACAGGGGGCGCACCGCGCTGGATTTATCTGGCGGCTTGGGGTTATGCGCTGAAACAGCCGGGTGGAAATGATGCCAAAGCCCGTGAGTTGGTCAAAAATCTTTATCACAATGTCAAAGTATTGGACTCGGGTGCACGCGGGTCGCTAACCACATTTGCCGAGCGTGGTATTGGGGATGTGTTGCTGTCTTGGGAAAATGAGGCTTTATTGGCAACCAAGGGCTTGGGCAAAGGCCAGTTTGAAATTGTTTATCCTTCCATTTCAATTTTGGCAGAACCTTCGGTTGCGATTGTCGATAAAACGGTAGATAAAAATGGCAACCGCAATTTAGCCAAGGGCTATCTCAATTATTTGTATTCGCCTAAGGGGCAAGATTTGGCCGCCCAATATTATTTCCGTCCACGCAATGCACAAGCGGCCGCCAAATATTCGGCACAATTTTCGAAGCTGAAACTGTTCACCATTGGTGATGTTTTTGGTGGTTGGGCAAAAGCACAGCAAACGCATTTTGTGAATGGGGCGATATTTGATCAAATCTATAATCAAGCCCATTAAACAGACTGAAAACAGTACAAAAAAGTCTCCAAAGGAGGCTTTTTTTGTTGAAGGCATACAATAGAAACGGTTTTCTCTATGGAAAGTAATATTTCCCTACAAAAAGACGTTTGGAGCTTTGATAAAACAAGGTAATAATGTGCAGTTAAATTTTTGGTACTTTGATTGCACTGTTATGTCTCATATTTCTGTATTACTTCATGAAACTGTGGATGCCTTGTTGGCAGGTCGGAATACAGGAATTTATGTCGATGGCACCTTTGGTCGTGGCGGACATACGCGCTTGTTGCTTTCAAAACTCGATGCAAATTCTACCGTGTATGCCTTTGACAAAGATCCGCAAGCTTTGGCTGTTGCAGCCGAATTGGAGGCAGAAGATCCACGCTTTCATATTATTCATGCCAGTTTCGCAGACCTACAACAAGAATTGGCTGCATTGGGTTTAGAACATGTCGACGGGGTCATGGCGGATTTAGGCGTGTCTTCACCGCAACTGGATCAGGCTGAACGTGGCTTTAGTTTTATGCAGGATGGTCCATTGGACATGCGGATGGACAACTCGCAAGGTCCAACGGCAGCCGAATGGTTAATGCAGATTGAAGAAGAAGCCTTGGCGAATGTGATTTTCCAATATGGTGAAGAGCGTTATAGCCGTCGTATCGCCAAAGCCATTAAAGCTGCGGGTCAAATCGACACCACACGCCAGTTGGCAGAGATTGTGAAAGTCGCGCATCCCAAGTGGGAAAAAAATAAACATGCTGCAACACGTACATTTCAGGCAATACGTATTGCGATTAATAAAGAATTAGAAGATATTGAAGCTTTCCTGCCTCAAGCCGTTGAGGTGCTTAAACCTGAAGGACGTTTGGCGGTGATTAGCTTCCATTCTCTGGAAGATCGCCTGATTAAACAATTTATTCAGAAAGAATCAACATTGCCTGAAGACTCAGGATGGGGTTTACCACAACAACAGCAAGATACCCGTCGTTTGAAGAAAATTTCGCGTGTACGTGCCAGCGAAGAAGAAGTAAAAGCCAATCCACGTTCCCGTAGTGCTTGGCTTCGTGTTGCGGAACGCTTAGTTTAAAAAGGCAAACCATGAAAACTGAAGCAGTCGAAAAGAAAGCAGAAAAATTGCGGACGAAGAAATATATTACGTATGCCTGCATGTTAATTTTGGTGTTTATCAGCGCAATTATGGTGGTATTTCAGGTGTTTGAATACCGCCATGATTATCGTGAACTCAGTTCATTTATGCGCGAACGCGATGATTTGAATGCAGAGTGGGGACGTTTATTGATTGAGCAGCAAACCTTTGGTGCGACAGCACAGATTGGTACGCGTGCCGTCACCCAGCTTCGAATGTATTCACCGCCAACCGCGCAAACGGTTGTGATTTCTTTACCTATGACTTCAGATGATAAAAAATAAGGCTAGCTGTATATGGTAGACAAGCAGACCAAGCAACCACGTAAAAAGCAGCAGTCAATTACGGGAAAAAATGCCATCAGCGTCGAGATGTGGCGTTTTTATCTGATGTGGGCGGTGGTACTCATGTGCTTTATCGCTCTTGTGGGGCGTGCATTCTATGTGCAAGTCATCAATCGTGACTTTTTACAAAACAAAGCCAATGCCAATATTTTGCGCACCGAAAGATTAAAAGCCATGCGTGGCGTAATTTATGATCGTCATGGTGTGCCGTTGGCAATCAGTACCCCTGTGATGAAGGTGGTGATTGACCCGCGTGATTATTTTGATAATAAAAAACTGTTTGATGAAATTACTGCTGAATTGGCGAAAGATCCACACAACCGCAAATTAAAGCGTCAGTTGCCCGATAAAAATCTTAACTTAGATGAGTTGGCTGATGCGGTAGGTATGGATCGCACCGAACTCAAGAAAAAAATGAATGAGCGCCCGCGTTCGCGCTATTTGGTGTTGCAAAAAGAGATTCCGCCGCAGCAGGCTGAGTTGATCGAGAAACGTGAATTCCAAGGGGTGTACACCGAGAAAAACTACAAACGTTATTACCCGCAACCGCAGCCGAATGCGCAAATTATTGGCTTGACCAATAGTGAAGGGGTCGGGATTGAAGGTTTGGAAATGCAGCTCAACAAGCGCCTTGCAGGTGTAGATGGTGAGCAGCAAGTGGTGCGTGATAAGAAGGGTAACCGAGTCAAAGACCCTGAAGTGGTTAAAGAAGTCGAGTCTGGGGAAAATATTACCCTAAGTATCGACTCGCGTCTGCAATATATTCTCTATCGCGAATTGACTGCGGCAGGGGTTGCCAATAATGCACGTTCTGCATCTGCTATTGCCGTAGATGTGAAAACGGGCGAAATCTTGGCGATGACCAGTTGGCCGTCTTATAACCCGAATGACAAGAATGGCTTAGCCAACAAAGATGCCATGCGTAACCGTGGTGCGACGGACATGTTTGAACCAGGTTCAACCATGAAGCCCTTAACGGTCGCGATGGCTTTGGAAACGGGTAAATATCAACCCAATACCGTGGTGAATACCTCGCCGGGTTCGATGCGCGTCGGTAATCACACCATTCGCGATACCCATAACTATGGACAGTTAACGCTGGCGGGGATTATCCAAAAATCGTCGAACGTGGGTGTCGCAAAAATTGCCTTGTCCTTGCCATATTCAACTTTACCGACTTTCTTGAAGCGTGTGGGTTTTGGTGAACGTTCAGCCGTGAAATTCCCAGGTGAAAGTTCGGGTCTGGTTTTACCACCAAGCAAGTGGAATGTCTCGGAAGTGGCGACCATGGCCTATGGTTATGGTATTAACGCGACGGTGCTACAAATGGTGGATGCTTATGCGATGTTGGCCAATCACGGAGTCAAAGTTCCTTTAAGTTTATATAAGCTGGAAGAACCACCAAAAGGTCAGCAAATGATTGATCCGAAAATTGCCGATCAAGTGCTGTTGATGATGGAAGCCGTGACTTTGCCAGGCGGTACAGCACGTCAAGCTAACATTCCGGGTTATCGTGTCGCAGGTAAAACAGGGACGGCACATAAATTACGGGCTGACCGTAAAGGCTATTCAGAAAAAGAATATCGTGCGCTGTTTTCAGGGGTAGCGCCTGTGAGTGATCCACGTCTGGCGATCTTTGTGGTGGTGGAAAACCCACAAGGTCAATATTATGGTGGTTTGGTTGCAGCACCTGTATTTGCTCGCGTAATGCAAGAGTCTCTCCGTTTAATGAATGTGCCTTTAGATAAACCTTTAGACACGCCGAAAATCCAGTAATAGGTGCTGAATGTCAATTACATTTCAAGAACTGTATCCTTCTGATCAGATCGCTGGATGGATGAAACAACCTTTTCAAGGTTTTTGTTTAGACAGTCGCCATGTTGAGACTGGACAAATTTTTATTGCTTTAAATAGTTTAAGTCAGCCAGAAAAAACGGTGCAATTTGCGCAGGCTGCCTTGGATCAAGGGGCATTGGCAATTATCAGCGAAACCGAGTTGGGGCTTGCTCCGAGTCTGGTGGTACCTGAAGTCCGTCATTTGATGGGTGCGTGGCAAAAACAGTATTTGCAAGCGGTATCTCCAACAGCAGCGCTGCCGATTTTGGCGGTGACAGGAACCAACGGTAAGACCACCATTTCCAGATTGGTGGCAGAGTTGTTGCTACTACAAGGTCAGCCATGTGCCGTGATGGGCACTACGGGTAATGGCATTCTTCCGAATCTAGAAAGCTCATCTCATACCACGCTTGATGCTTTACAGTTGCAAAATGCCTTGCACAATTACGCAAAACAAGGGGCAAAATTTGCCTCGATTGAAGCGAGTTCGCACGGTTTAGAGCAAGGGCGTTTAACGGGTTGTGCGATTGAGATTGCAGCGTATAGCAATTTAAGTCGAGATCATCTGGATTATCACGGCACACTGGAAGCCTATGCCGAAGCCAAAGCGCTGCTGTTTAAATTTGAGTCTTTGAAATTTGCGGTTATTAATCTGGATGATGAATATGCAGCACTGATGTTGGCGGCAGCACAAGCCAACCCAGCCAAACCACAGATTTTGACCTATTCCATGACCCAAGCTGCGGATTATCAAGTTCAGGATATTCAATACAGTTTGTCGGGTGCGAATTTCAGTTTAGTGACCGCGCAAGGGCAATTCATAGTGCAAAGTCCACTGCTTGGACATTTCAATATTGAAAATCTGGTCGCCAGTTTGATTGTGGCGCAACATTCAGGTTTTGATTTGGCACAGTTGATTGCAACAGTTCCGCAACTTAAAGGTGCACCGGGACGCATGCAGGTGATTCGTGATGATGCGCGCTTGTTTGTGGTGGATTATGCACATACCCCAGATGCCTTGGTGCAAGTCTTAACCACCTTGAAGCGCCATGTTGAACAGAATTTATGGGCGGTGTTTGGCTGTGGTGGTGATCGAGATCGCGGTAAACGACCATTGATGACCCAAGCCGCTTTAAATGGTGCCGATGTGGTGCTGTTGACTTCGGACAATCCACGGACTGAAAATCCAGAACAGATCTTTGCGGATATGAAAGCGGACATTGATTTCTCAGGATATGTGGTGCATGAAATTCATGACCGCCGCGAAGCGATTAAATTTGCAGTTAAAACTGCGCAGGCAGGTGATATTGTAGTGATTGCAGGTAAAGGGCATGAGAACTATCAAGAAATTGAAGGTGTTCGGCACTGGTTTGATGATGTGGTTGAGGTGCAAGCTGCCCTTGATGCCCAACATCACGCTACCGATTCAGCATATCCCGCGCAATAGGAAATACAGATGCATACTTCAACCACCAGTACCGTTCCTTTAGAACCATGGACTGCAGCAGAGTTGCTGGCAGCCACACAGGGTTATTGGCTGCATGATCGACTGCCAAGCGCTGACATTAAACGTATTTTGACCGATTCACGTCATGCGGAGCAGGGTGATGCATTTTTAGCGCTGAAAGGTGAGCGTTTTGATGCACATGATTTCGTTGCAAAAGTTGCAGAGCAGGGCTGTGAGGTGGCGATTGTCAGTCAGCCTGTTGATGCGGATATTTGCCAGTTGGTCGTGCCAGATACGCGTTTAGCGTTGGGGCATTTGGGGGCTTATCGACGTGCACAGCATCAAGATTTAAAAGTGATTGCATTGACGGGGAGTAGTGGTAAAACCACCACCAAAGAAATGCTCGGTAGTATTTTGTCGCGTCTTGCACCGACCCTGATTACACGCGGTAATTTGAACAATGATTTGGGTGTTCCGATGATGTTGTTAGAGTTACGCGCAGAGCATCGTTATGCGGTTATGGAGTTGGGCGCCAGTCATCAGGGTGAAATTGATTACACTTCACAATTGGTTCAACCCCATGTAGCAGGTATTCTCAATATCGGGACAGCGCACTTGGGCGAGTTTGGCGGTCGTGACGGGATTTGCCGTGCCAAATCTGAAATTTATGCACACATTGCCCCGACAGGGACCGCGATAGTTCCTGCAGCAGATGATTTTACCGATCAAATTCGCCAAATGGTACACACAGAGCAAGTCTTGAGTTTTGGTCAGGGCGGTGATGTTTATGCTTCGAATGTGCAGTTACAAGCGCAATCGGCAAGTTTTACCTTACATACCCCGCAAGGCGAGCGTGTTGTGAACTTACCTTTTGCCGGTGAGCATAATGTGCAGAATGCGACGGCTGCGGTTGCTTTTGCACTGGCGATAGGTATTGACCTTGATGATATTGTGCTCGGTCTAGAGCAGGCGAAAGGTGCCAAAGGTCGATTGAACTTTATTCAGAAAACCCCTTATCTGTTCATTGATGATACTTATAATGCTAATCCAACGTCCATGCGTGCAGCAGGTGAAGTGCTTGCACAGCAAGACGGTGTCCGTGTGATGGTGATTGGTGATATTGGTGAGCTGGGTCAAAGTGCGGCACAGCAACATTATATGCTGGGTCGTGATTTGGTTTCGATCAAAGGCATTAACTTCGTGGTGGCGGTCGGTGAATTCTCACCTGCAACGCAAGAAGGTGCGCGCAGTACCCAATATGGTAAAAAATTACAGGCCTTCTTGAATCAAGAACAAGCCTTACCGTTTTTAATTAGTTTAGTCGAAACACATCAACCCCAGTCGATGAGTTTCCTGTTTAAAGGTTCTCGTTATACCCATATGGAAACGTTGATGACTGACTTGATGGAGAAACTCTAAAATGCTGTTATGGTTATTTGAACAGCTTGCGGGCTATCACAGCTCATTCCAAGTAGTACGCTATTTAACATTACGTTCATTGCTCAGCGTTTTGACCGCACTTTCTATTGGATTGGTGCTGGGTCCAGTCATGATCCGTAAGTTACAAGCCTTAAAATATGGCCAGGCGGTGAGTACCTTTGCCCCAGAAAACCATGCCAAGAAGATGGGTACACCGACCATGGGCGGGGTGCTGATTCTGCTTTCAATCGGAATTTCGACCTTGCTTTGGGCAGATTTATCCAACCCTTATGTCTGGATTGTCTTGGGCGTGATGGTGATTTTTGGTGCTGTCGGCTGGGCGGATGACTGGATTAAAATCCGTTATAAAGACAATGCTGGTTTGCCAGCGCGGAAGAAGTTTTTCTGGACATCGGTTGCGTCGATAGGTGCGGGCATTGCGTTGTAT
Organism: Acinetobacter sp. NigerLNRRAM0016; assembly: GCF_054112845.1. Lineage (NCBI taxonomy): Bacteria > Pseudomonadati > Pseudomonadota > Gammaproteobacteria > Moraxellales > Moraxellaceae > Acinetobacter > Acinetobacter sp. NigerLNRRAM0016. The sequence goes on along the minus strand of NZ_JBSYVT010000019.1, from coordinate 33,112 downwards.
GTGATTGCTAAACAACAAGATAATCCAGTGCATACCGCGAATATGCTGGATTTGCTGATTCCATTCTTTAAGAACCTCAGTATTCCATTGTCAGCGATACCGTTAGGGATTGGCTTTATTATCTTTACCTATCTGGTGATCAACGGGGCATCCAATGCCGTGAACCTGACGGATGGTCTGGATGGTCTAGCGATCATGCCGATTGTACTGGTGGCTGCGGGTCTAGGTGTCTTTGCCTACTTGGCGGGTGATGTACGTTTTGCTAACTACCTACATATTCCTTATGTCAAATACTCTTCTGAACTGGTGGTGATCTGTGCAGCCATGATTGGCGCAGGTTTGGCTTTCCTCTGGTATAACGCACATCCTGCTCAGGTATTTATGGGCGATGTCGGTGCGTTATCGCTGGGTGCAATGCTGGGCACGATTGCCGTGATGGTTCGTCAAGAAATCGTATTTGCAATTATGGGTGGTGTATTTGTGGTGGAGGCGATTTCGGTCTTCCTGCAAATTGGTTCACTGCGCATGCGCAATAAGCGGGTGTTTTTGATGGCACCATTGCATCATCATTATGAGAAAAAAGGCTGGCGTGAAACCCAAGTGGTGATTCGTTTCTGGATTATCACAATTATGCTGGTGGTTTTGGGTCTAATGACTTTAAAATTGCGCTAAGCAAAATCCGTAAAAATCAGGTCGGCATATGCCGACCTTTTTATTTTATGGGCAGTTTTTGGAGAATATGATGAATCTACTCATGTGCCCTGTATGTCGTGAGAAATTAAGTTTGGTCGAAAAGACGTGGCAATGTGAGAATCGTCATAGTTACGATGTGGCTAAACAAGGTTATGTGAATTTACATGTTGTACAGCATAAGCACAGTAAAACACCTGGGGATACGGTTGAATCGGTACAAGCGCGTCGTGCATTCCTAAGTGCGGGGTTCTATGCGCCTTTGCAGCAGGCTGTGGTAGAGAAATTACGTCAGCTTCGCATTGAAAACCTGTTGGATATTGGATGTGGTGAAGGCTATTACACAGCTGCCATGCAGTCTGAAGTATTGCAATGTGTCGGTGTGGATATTGCGAAAAATGCAGTACAAGTTGCAGCTAAACTGAATCCAGACGTCACGTGGGTGGTGGGTACGGGCGCAACCTTACCTGTATTAGATCAATCGATTGATTTGTGTAGCAGCCTATTTAGTCCTATTCCGCAGCAAGAAATCTTGCGTGTTTTAAAAGACAAAGGTTACTTGTTGGTGGTGACGCCTGCACCAGAACATTTGTTTGCTTTGCGAGAAGCGCTATTTGAGGAAGTCAAACCACATGAGCCGAATAAATTTGTGCAGCAGCTGGCTTCTGATTTTGACTTGCTTGAATCGCAGGTGGTGAGTGCTGAATTGCAGTTGCCGCAACAACAGTTAAAGAACCTGATTGCAATGACGCCCTACGCTTACAAAGCTAAGGTTGAACGACGGAGTGCATTGGAAGCATTAGCTGAATTTCGCGTAACCGCACAGTTCCAATTGTATTTATTTCAAAAGAAATAAGCATATAAAAAGCCCTCAAATAGAGGGCTTTTTATATGCTGTTATGCATCGCTTATTGGAACTGATCAATCAGATGTTCAATGGCATCAGCCTTTTTTGTCGCAGGTGCGTTTTGCATGGCTGGAGGCGCTTGATCACTTGGAACCAAGGCTTCTTCATCAGGTAAGTCATCAAAATCACGTTCAGGTGCCCGTGCGGGTGCAGCAGGTTTTGGACGTGATAAAGGCTGAGCCAAAGGTGGTGAAGAGCGGTAGTCCTTTTTGGTCTCACCTTCAATAAATTGTGTGTCATTATGCAAAGTTGGTGCTTTGGCATTTTGATCCAAATGTACCCAAGCAGATGGTGTGCCTTTTAGAGCATTGTCCATAAAGTTGGTCCAGATCGGTAGTGCAGCAACGCCACCATATTCACGACGACCTAAAGTGGTGGGTTGGTCAAAGCCGACCCATGCAACACTGACCAATTTGCCATTAAAACCAGCAAACCACGCATCTTTAGCATCATTGGTGGTTCCTGTTTTACCCCCCAAGTCATCACGACCAATTTTGAGTGCAGCACGGCCAGTACCGTGCTGAATCACATCTTTGAGGATGTTGGCCATATCAAAAGCTGAACTGGATTTTAAAATACGCTGTGCTTGGCGATATTCTGGATTGGTCGCACTGGGCTCTGTAACTTTGGCTTCCGCAGCTTGGTTGGTGACCTCAATGACTTCATCGTCAGGTGTTACAGGTGCTGCTGAATCAGAAGCATCTTCTTTTGCATTAATGCATTCGATACAAGCATATTCTGGATTGGATTGATAAATGACTTTGCCATACGCATCTTCAATACGATCAATAAAGTGTGGTTGAATGCGATAACCACCATTGGCAAATGTGGCATAACCTGTTGCCATTTGAATTGGCAGGACTTGCGGTGTCCCTAAGGCGATGGTGTAGTTATTGGGGATTTGGTCCTCTTGCAGACCAAAATCCATAAATAATTGGCGAGTACGTTCAATCCCTACAGCTTGCAGTAACCGGACAGAAACAGTATTACGTGATAAATAGAGGGCGCGACGCAATGGAATCATACCCAAGTAGCGACCATCTGAATTTCGAGGTGACCACTTGCCAATGGTAATTGGGCTGTCGTTGACCATGGTAAAAGGCGTCATGCCACGCTCTAAAGCCAAAGCATAGACAAAGGGTTTAATGGTCGAACCAGGTTGACGCCAGCCCTGTAAGGCACGGTTGAATTTAGATTGATAAAAATTATAACCACCGACAACCGCTTCAATCGCACCATTGTTTGGATTCAACGCAATCAGTTGACCTTGTACCTTGGGAATTTGAACCAAAGCCCATGAGCTTTTGTCTGCATTGGGTCTTAAGCGCACAATATCTTTGACTTTGACAATTTGAGATGCACGACTGGGTGCAGCACCAACACTGTTGGCGTTGCGATAGGGACGCGCCCAAGACATGCCAGACCAAGGTACAGTCACGCTAGAACCATCCTGCATAAAGGCTTCAAAAGAAGTGTCGTTGACTTTGGTGACTTTGGCAGGATAGGTGTTGGCATAGGCAGTGAACTGTTTTAGATCTTTATCGTGGGCTTCTGCACCACGCCAGCCATGGCGTCGGTCATAGGCTTCCAAACCATCTTGTACCGATTGTTCTGCGAAGAATTGGCGTTGGCTATTGATGGTCGTATAAACTTTATACCCAGAATCAATCGCTTGCTCACCAAATTTACTGACCAATTCTGAGCGAACCATTTCCCCGACGTACGGAAACAAATTGCTCACGCCACGGTCAGGCATGTCTAGGTTGATGGGTTCAGCAATTGCAGTTTGATATTGTTCTTGGTTGATATAGCCCAGTTGTAACATACGACCCAAAATCCAGTTGCGACGCTCTAGTGCACGCTCTGGATTAGCGACGGGATTGTATTTTGAAGGTGCTTTTGGAAGACCTGCAATCATAGCCATTTGTGCAATACTTAAATCTTCAAGGTTTTTGTTGTAGTAAATCTTGGCAGCAGCAGCGATCCCATAGGCATTTTTACCCAAAAAAATCTTGTTCACATAGAGCGTGAGAATTTCTTCTTTACTCAGGTTTTGCTCAATCTTGCGCGCAAGGAAAACCTCGGTCAATTTACGCTTTAAAGTGCGTTCAGGGCTAAGGTAATAGTTTTTTGCCACCTGCATGGTAATGGTCGAGCCACCTGTTTGAACATTTGACCCTGTAATGCTTTCACTGACCGCGCGTCCTAGCCCCTTAAAACTAATGCCACTGTGTTCAAAAAAGGCCGAATCTTCTGCAGCCAAAAAAGCATGAATGAATGTACGTGGGATTTGATCATACTCAACAGGTACAGAAAGTTTGCCACCATATTCTGCAATCAGTTGTTGATCTGCACTATATACTTGTAATGGTTTTAATAAGGGTGCTTTTTTTAGGATGCTCATTTCAGGCAAAGAGGGGGCAATATAGAGATACATGCCATAAAACCCCATAGGAATTGCGACCAAGACTATAATTATGATCAAAAAAAATGGATGAACACGGCCTGAACAAGATAGCTTTTTCATAACAAGTAAGTTTTAATAGGAGCTAATGGCAAACTAATTGGTGGTCAGTATAGCCGTTTACAGATACGGATTGTTAATGAGTTATTGTATCCGTATAAAATTATAGACCGCAGCCAGTTGGTTAGTTACTTCTATTGGGGATAAAAAAATAATAGGAATAGTATTGTGCTCAGGTTATATCGTAAGCCAAGTAAGGGGTTAATAGGAGTAGATATTAGTTCCACTTCTGTTAAGTTGTTAGAGCTGTCTGTAAAAAACGGTCGCTATTGGGTGGAAAGCTATGCTTTGGTCCCATTACCAGAAGGCAGTGTTGTTGAAAAGAACATTTTAAATCCTGAAGCGATTGGGGATGCTTTGGAACGTGCTTTAAATCTAGCAAATGTTCAATCAAATGCGGCTGCAATTGCCATTCCAACATCTATGGTGATTAGTAAAACTATCGAAATGGATGCGGATATGACGGATGATGAGCGTGAAGTTCAAATCCGTATGGATGCCGAACAATATATTCCGTTCCCTTTAGATGAAGTCAGTCTTGATTTTGAGGTGTTGTCTGACCGTTTGGCGAATCCAAATCGCGTCAATGTACTCTTGGTCGCAACACGTCTAGAAAATGTCGAAGCACGCTCTGAGGTGCTGGAGCTGGCGGGTTTGACTCCTAAAATTGCGGATGTGGAAAGTTTCGCAATGGAAAATGTCTATAAAGTCTTTGCGGATACCATGCCTATGGGGGTGAATACCGTCGGGATTTTGGATATTGGGCATACCATGACCACCTTGTCTGTGATGCAAAATGACAAGATTATTTATACCCGTGAACAGGTCTTTGGTGGAAAACAGCTGACTCAGGAAATTCAAAACCGTTATGGCCTTTCCTTTGAGGAAGCAGGTCGTGCCAAGAAAAGCCGTACCTTACCCGATGATTATGATGTTGAAGTCTTAGAACCATTTTTAGAAGCTGTGGTGCAACAAGCAGCGCGTTCACTACAATTCTTCTTTTCATCTTCGCAATTTAACGAGATTGATCATATCTTGTTGGCGGGTGGTAATGCCAACATCCCAGGTCTGGCGAAGCTGCTACAACAAAAATTAGGTTATCGCGTTACGATTGCGAATCCATTTTTGCAAATGGGCTTTTCACCAAAAATTGATATTAAAAAGATTGAAAATGATGCTTCCTCTCTCTTGGTGGCGTGTGGTCTGGCATTGAGGAGTTTTGATTAATGGCAAAAATTAACTTGCTCCCTTGGCGTGATGAGCTAAGAGAGAAACGGAAAAAAGAATTCATTGTTATTTGTATTGGGGCTGCTTTAATTGGGGTGTTACTGGTTGTTATGGCGTGGTTCTATTACAACTATAAACTTGAAGATCAAGAACAAGCAAACCAACTGATTATTAGTACCAATCAAAATCTGGATGTACAGTTAAAGTCTTTAGAGGGTTTACAAGAGCAGCGTAATGCCATTGTAGAACGTATGAAGTTGATTCAAGGGCTGCAAAGTCAACGTCCTATCGCAGTACGTTTGATTGATGAAATGGCGCGAGTGGTTCCTGCGAATTTGTATATCACCAAATTCTCACGAATCGGCGATAAATTCACCATCGAAGGTAAGGCCGAAAGTCCAAATGCTGTGGCTGAATTCTTGCGTAATCTAGAAGCTTCACCTTGGTATCGTAATGCCTTTATGAACTCCTTCTTGGCTGTCGAAGAAAACAAAAACAAGGCACCGAGTTCGGTTGTTCCTCGTGTTGAGGATGGTTATGGAAGCTTTGTAGTTACTGCAGATCTGGATGAAATCGCAATGCCTACTACGGATGCTGCGAATGATGCAAATGCCGTGGCTAGTTCAAAAGCGGGGGCAGCAAAATGAGTCGTGATGAATTTGATGAGCTAAATCAGGAAGCTGTCATTAAGCCGAAGAAAAAAATGACAGTGGAGAAGTTTTTTCAACAATTTAATACTTTAGATCCAAATAATTATGGCAGTTGGCCGTTATCAGTAAAAATTACCTGCTGGGTTTTTATTGTTTTCTTAATCTGTGCGGTGGGTTACTTTTTAGTGATTAAACCGAAATTAGATGCAATCTCCAGTGCACATGCACAAGAGCAAAATCTACTGAATGAATTCAGAGAAAAAGATTCAAAGTTACGTAACCTTCAGCAGTATCAAGCACAGTTACAGGAAATGGAGGCAAACTTTAACCAGCAGCTTGAACAGTTGCCTAAAGAAACCGAAATTCCAGGTTTGGTTGAAGATATTAACGTGACTGGTGTGAATTCTGGACTGAAGTTTAAGAATATCCGTTTAGAGCCAGAAGTTAAGCAAGAATTTTTTATTGAACAGCCGATCAGTATTGAAGCGACGGGTGATTACCATGCTTTCGGCTCATTTGTGAGTGGAATTGCGGCATTACCACGTATTGTGACCTTGCATGACTTTGATATTACATCTTCAATTAGTAATGACAAAAAGTCGGAAATTCCGCAAGTAACATATGTGGCTAAGGCGAGAACATATCGCTATGTGGGTAATCAAGATAGTCAAAATGCGGCAGTTGGTACGAGTACAGCGACTGCTCCGACAGCAGTTACTCCAGAAGGAGCGAAGTAATGAAATTTGAGAAAATAGCATTTGCTTTGATGTGTGGGTTGGTGCTAGTGGGGTGTGATTCGCGTATTGATGCTGTGAATATGGAAATGGTCAATATTCGTAATCAGCAACCAATGCCGATTGAACCTGCCCCAGTATTTCCGCCTGTACCGACTTTTAACTATGCCGCGCATCAATTAAAAAGTCCATTTATGCCGAGTTCACTGGCGGCAGAATTAAAAATTATGGCAGGTAAACGTGTTTATCCGAACTTCTCACGTCAGCCTCAACCACTCGAAAGTTATGCTTTAGAATCCTTGAATATGAAAGGCAGTATGCGAAATCAGTCTGGGCAAATTTTGGGGTTAATTCAGACACCTGATGGTGAGATTGAGCGTGTGCTAATTGGTAACTATATGGGCATGAATCAAGGGCGCATTGTAAAAATTACGCCTACACAGATTGACTTAATAGAAATTATTCCAGATGGAAGAGAAGGTTATGTTGAGCGCCCACGTAGTCTGGTTTTAATTGGGCCTGCACCTTAATTTAAAGGAATAAAAATGAAAAACAGTATTCAAGATTTTATATTTGGGGATGGTAATACAATGAATCATATTTTCCGTCAATTTTCTATGGGTGCAGTAGCGATGGCGGTGATGCAAGCAGCCAGCGCACAAGTGAGCATGACCAATGTTGTGCCGATGCAAATACCGGGACAAGGTACAGAAATTCGTGTGATGTTTAATGGGATTCCACCGCAACCGCAAGCGTACCAGTTGGAACAACCATCGCGTCTGATTTTAGACTTTGATAAAGCACAACAGACCTTAAAACAAAGCAATATTAAAGTTGCGACTAAAGAGGCAAGTTCGGTCGATGTGTCTTCAGATGCCCAGCGCTCACGTTTAACGGTGAATCTGACTGATGCAGGTGCATTTACCACACGTGTTGAAGGCAACACCTTTATTCTGAAAATTAATTCAACCGATAATAATTTTGCTACACCAGTAGCGACCAGTGTCAAGGCACCAACTCAAGGTGTTTCAAATATCGGTTTTCAGCGTGGCTCGGAAGGTGAAGGTCAAGTTGTTATTGATTTGTTAGGCAGTAACACGCCTGCAGATGTACAACAACAAGGCAGTAAAATTGTGGTTCGCATGTTGGGGACTAAAATTCCAGCCCATTTAACTCGCCGTTTAAATGTGAATGACTTTGCGACACCAGTGGCGACTGTGGATGCTTATAATGATGGTAATAATGGAGTTATTACCATTCAGTCTTCTGGTAGTTATGAGTATATGGCTTATCAGGCGGAAAATAAGCTGACAATTAGCTTGAAACGCCCTGTTGATAAGAATCCGATGAAACCGCATGCGTCAAATAGCTATACAGGCAAGAAAATTTCACTCGATTTTCAGGATATTGAAGTACGTCGTGTATTACAGTTGTTGGCTGACTTTACTGGCATTAATATGGTTGCTGCGGATACAGTGCAAGGCAATATTACACTGCGTTTAAAAGATGTTCCTTGGGATCAAGCACTCGATATTATTCTTAAAACCAAAAACCTAGATAAGCGTCGTAATGGCAATGTGATTTGGATTGCTCCTGTTTCAGAACTCATCAAAGCCGAAGAAGAAGAAGCGAAAGCAATCGCACAAAGCGTAAAGCTTGCTCCTCTGCAAACCGAATATATTCAATTGAACTATGCTAAAGCTAGTGACATTGAAAAAATGATTACGCAGGGTAAAAATGCTTCGAATTCTAATAATTCAAGTAATAGTAATAATATAGATCCTTTAGGGGATAGTGTAGGTAGCTTATTGAGTCCACGAGGGACTGTTTCAATTGATCCTCGTACCAATATGCTGATTATTAATGATACCTCACAGAAAATTGATCAAATTCGTAAGATGATTGATCTATTAGATGTGCAAGTACAGCAAGTGATGGTTGAAGCACGTATTGTGCGTGCATCTACTTCATTTACCAAAGAGATGGGGGTGAAGTGGGGGATTCTATCGCAAGGGATTAATAGTAATAATGATCTCTTAGTAGGTGGTAGTGACCAGACGCTATGGGATCTAAAAACACCTGATGATGATGGTAAATATACCATCCAACGTCCAGATAACTTGAATGTGGATTTGGGTGTTACCAATCCCGCTGGACAAATTGCATTTAGCTTAATTAGCTTATCTGATTTTATGTTGGATTTAGAGCTTTCAGCCTTACAAGCGGATGGTTATGGTGAAGTTATTTCAACACCAAAAGTACTGACAGGTGATAAGCAAAAAGCTAAAGTGGCGACAGGTCAAGAAGTGCCTTATCAAACTACGACCAACTCGGCTTCAGGTTCCACAGCAACTACGTCTTTTAAAGAGGCTTTATTAAGCCTTGAGGTGACTCCAAGTATCACTCCAGATGGTAAAGTTCAAATGCAGCTTGATATTGCAAAGGATTCAATTGCGGGTGAAGCGCCAAACGGTGAGTTGATCTTGAATAAAAACACTATTACAACCAATGTCTTGGTGAATAATGGTGAAACGGTAATTTTGGGTGGAGTATTTGAACAAACGACTAGTAACTCACAAACCAAGGTGCCTTTCTTGGGGGATATTCCTTATTTAGGCTGGTTATTTAGAAAAGATACCAAGTCAGATGACAAGCAAGAGCTCTTGATTTTTGTGACACCACGAATTGTTAATGACAGTGTTCCAAGAAATCATTAATATATTTTCAATTTAAACAAAATTAATAGGTGACTCCTTGCCAAGCAAAGAGTTTAATTCCCTACCAAATATCTATTTGGTAGGGCCGATGGGGGCGGGAAAAACAACAGTTGGACGGCATTTGGCGGAATTGTTAGGCCGAGAATTTCTAGATAGTGATCATGAAATTGAGCGAAAAACAGGGGCGACCATTCCGTGGATTTTTGAAAAAGAAGGTGAAACGGGGTTTCGTACCCGTGAAACTGTTGTGATTGATGAGTTGACCGCACGCCCTCATTTGGTACTTGCTACAGGGGGGGGGGCAGTCACTCAAGCCCCGAATCGTGCTTTCTTAAAGCAACGTGGTATTGTTGTTTATCTCTATACTCCTGTCGAAATCCAGCTACAGCGGACCTATCGCGATAAGAATCGCCCACTGTTGCAAGTGGAAAATCCAGAGCAAAAACTCCGAGACTTACTTGCGATTCGAGACCCTTTGTATCGTGATGTTGCTCATTATGTGATTGAGACCAATCAAGGTGCTGCACGTGATCTGGCACATAAAATCTTAACCATGATTACCTCACAACCGATTGATTGAATAGAAAAGCAGTTGAATTCATGCAAACTTTACATGTAGAACTCGGTGAACGCCGTTACCCTATTTTCATTGGCAGTGATTTAGATCCTCAAACTTTACTTGCACCTTATATTTTGGGGCAACAAGTAATGATTGTGACCAATACCACGATTCAACCTTTGTATTTAGATCATTATGTGCAAGCAATTGAGGCTTTGGGTAAGAAAGTCGCTACTTGTATTTTGCCTGATGGTGAAAAATATAAAGATATTCAACATTTGAATCTGATCTTTGATGCTTTGCTTGAAGCGGGATTTAACCGAGATTGTACGGTATTGGCTTTAGGTGGTGGGGTCATTGGGGATATGGCAGGATTTGCATCTGCCTGTTTCCAGCGTGGTGTGTATTTTATCCAAGTACCGACGACACTGCTATCTCAAGTGGATTCCAGTGTGGGTGGCAAAACTGGCATTAATCATCCACTCGGGAAAAACATGATTGGGGCTTTTCAGCAACCGCAAGTGGTGCTGGCAGATATGTCGCAACTGAAAAGCTTGCCTGATCGTGAATTATCCGCTGGTTTAGCAGAAGTGATTAAGTATGCTTTGCTTGGAGATGAGGACTTTCTGGTCTGGCTTGAAGCAAACATGGAGGGGCTGGTTGCGCGTGATCCTGCATTATTGGCTGAAGCAGTTTATCGTTCTTGTGCGCATAAAGCGCGCATTGTTGCAAATGATGAAAAAGAACAAGGTGAACGTGCGTTGTTGAATTTAGGACACACTTTTGGTCATGCGATTGAATCCTATTTAGGCTATGGGGTGTGGTTGCATGGTGAGGCTGTGGCGACAGGCATGGTGATGGCAGCAGATTTGTCTCACCGTATGGGGTGGATTTCTGAAGTCGATCTTGAGCGTACAAAAACAATCATACAGCGTGCAGGTTTGCCGATAGTATGTCCTGCGATTCCATTAGATGACTTCTTGGGTTATATGGCGCATGACAAAAAAGTGCTGAATGGTCAATTGCGACTGGTTTTGTTAAAACAGCTTGGTCAAGCCGTGATCACCAAAGAATTCGATGTAGAATTGATGCAGCAGGCAATTGTTGCGAATCAAATATAATAGAAGGTTACATATGACAACGCTCCGCACACATTGGCAAAATACACAGCGCTATATCTGGCTTGTGGGCGGAGTGGTGTGTCTTTTTATTGCATTGATATTTTGGGCTGGGTCGGATACTAGTGAAGAACTGGTAGAGGTTAATAAAGCAGTTGAATCAGATGCAGAGTTGCAGATTCAGCCTGCACGCGTCACAGCAACAACTAATTTAGGTACATTGCAAGAAGAGGTGCGCCCGATTGCACTGACCACTAGAGTGGTGGCAACGGGAAATCATGCGAGTGAATTTCGTGGCAGTAAGTTTATTGCAGAGCAAAAAAATAAAACGGCGATTGAGCTTTTTCATGTAACTGAAGAAGACATTATTAAAAGTTATTTAAATAAACAGGGGAATCGACAAAATTATTTTTATCTCCGTTTAAGCGGAGAACAACAGCAAGAACAATATGTTTTGTTTTATGGTGTGTATTCAGGTGAAAATGAGGCGAAGCAGGCACTTGCGCAGCTTGACCTGAAATTGCCTGCATCTGTACAGCCGCAAGTACGAGCTTTGGAAGGCTACGCAGCTCAAGTGAATGATATGGGTATGGAAGAAATGCAGGGCTCGACACAACTATACGCCGTGAAACTCAGTCCTGCGGCTTTACCTAAAATTGATGTAACTATGCTCAATGCAAATAAGCCGAAGCCTGCGAGTGCTAATTCCAGTCAGGCCGATGTGGGTAATGCGACCACGAGTACTACAGTTACGCGCAGAGATGCGGACGGCAATGTGATTGATGTGCAAAAATCTCAATCTCATACCGAGAATAATTCAAAATCAACCAATTCAACGTCATATAGCAGCACTCCAGTGCGCCAAGAAATTGCAGATCCGTTTAATTAATCGTTCTAAAATGGCGCATATTGTGCTATACCAATGATTAAATGCGCAAAAATGGTGCAATTAAAATAATGCTTAAAAGATGCCAATTGAGGTCGAACACTTGATATTTCTACCTTTAAAAGAATTTAATCAGCGATCATAAAATTGGCATATTTTTTGCTTAAATGGTGCATGATTTGAGTTGATGTCACTATTTTGGCGCGAAAAGATTCAAAGAGTGTGCGAAAACATCAAGATTGCCTGCTTTAAAAGAGTGCGCAAAAGTCGCAATAGTTTCTTGCATTTCGGTCATGTACAAAAGACAAATTCAGTCTATCTTTGACATGAGAGTGCAAGATCATTGCATTAAATTGATCTTAGTGTGAGAAAGTTAGACTAAGTCGCAAAGAAGTTCGATAGTCAGCGCCCGTTTCAGGGCCAAGTAGAAAGAAGGGTACGCTATGCACATGCCATCGCCTAATACTGTAGCTCCCGCTCAAGGTTTATACCAACCGGATGAGTTTAAAGATAACTGTGGTTTCGGCCTTATTGCACACATGCAAGGGGACGAGAGTCATGATCTGGTCAAGACCGCTATTCATAGCTTGAGCTGTATGACCCACCGTGGTGGTATCGCCGCCGATGGTAAGACAGGGGATGGATGTGGTTTATTGTTGGCAATGCCAAAACAGTTTTTCCGAGAAGAAGCGAAAAAGCTGAGCGATATTACCCTGAGTGAAATTTTTGCGGTAGGTACCATTTTTCTGAATTTGGACCCAGCAATCGCGGCACACTCAAAACAAATTCTGAGCAAAGAAATTGAAGAAGAAGGTCTGCGTGTTTTGGCTTGGCGTGTAGTGCCAACGAATAATGCAGCACTCGGTGAAATTGCGATGCAATCTTTGCCTGCCTTTGAACAGATTATTGTGAACTGCCCTATGGGAGTTACTGAGGTTGAATTTAACCGTAAGTTATTCTTGGCACGTCGTCGTGCAGAGCAGCAACTTAGCAATGATCCGTCATTCTATGTCACAACACTGTGCTCAACTGTTATCAGCTATAAAGGCTTGATGATGCCTGCTGCGATTGCAGACTTCTATACAGACCTTGCTGATGAACGTTTGGCATCACATATTGTGGTGTTCCATCAACGCTTCTCAACCAATACTTTACCGCGTTGGCCGTTGGCTCAGCCATTCCGTTACCTTGCACACAATGGTGAGATCAATACCATTACCGCAAACCGTAACTGGGCAATGGCACGTACACCAAAATTCGCAAACCCATTATTGCCAGGCTTAACTGAGCTTAAGCCAATCGTAAACCGTACCGGTTCTGACTCTTCAAGCTTGGATAACATGCTTGAAATCCTTGTGGGCGGTGGTATGGATCTGTTCCGTGCACTGCGTATGCTGGTTCCACCAGCGTGGCAAAACGTTGAAACATTGGATGCTGACTTACGTGCATTCTATGAGTTTAACTCGAAGCATATGGAAGCTTGGGATGGTCCAGCAGGTCTGGTAATTCAGGATGGTCGTCATGCAATCTGTATGTTAGACCGTAATGGTTTACGTCCAGCGCGTTGGGTGATCACGAAAAATGGTTATATCACTTTAGCATCTGAAATTGGTGTTTGGGATTATCAACCTGAAGATGTGATTTCTAAAGGTCGAGTTGGTCCTGGTCAGATTTTAGTAGTAGATACTTTCACCGGTAAATTGCTAGATACCAAAGATGTCAGCAACCATTTGAAGAAAATGCGTCCATATCGTGAATGGTTACGTGAAAATTCAATTCGCCTGCAAGGCAGCCCAGAACTTGAAGAATATTTGTGCGAGCAAGGTTTAAAAGGTGATGACCTGAAAGCAGCGCAAAAAATGTTTATGGTGACCTTTGAAGAGCGTGACCAATTACTACGTCCAATCGCAGAAAGTGGTCAGGAAGCGGTAGGTTCGATGGGTGATGACACGCCAATGGCCGTGTTGTCGCGTCAAGTCCGTCATGTATCAGATTACTTCCGTCAACAGTTTGCGCAAGTAACAAATCCGCCAATCGATCCATTACGTGAATCGATTGTGATGTCATTGGAAACATGCTTTGGTCGTGAGCAAAACGTATTTGAACAAGGTCCAGAACATGCAGATCGTTTAATTGTCTCAAGTCCTGTACTGTCAAACTCGAAAATGCATCAAATCCGTACTTTAGGTCGTAAGGGTTATGAAATTGCAGATATCGATTTGAACTACGCTGAGAGTGAAGGTTTAGCGGCAGCAATCACGCGTATCTGCGAAGAATCTGCACAAGCGATTCGTGATGGCAAAACTTTATTATTGCTTTCGGACAAAAAAATCCGTGAAGGCTATTTACCTGCCAATGCTGTAATGGCAACAGGTGCAGTACATCACCACTTGATTAATGTTGGTTTACGTACTGATGCCAACATTATTGTGGAAACAGGTTTTGCTCGTGACCCACATCAATTTGCAGTGATTTTAGGTTTTGGTGCAACCGCAATTTATCCATATTTAGCCTACGATGTAATCAATGACTTGATTGTAAAAGGCGAGTTATTGGGTGATCCAATTCATGCGCAAGCAAATTTCCGTAAAGGGATTGATAAAGGTTTGTTGAAAGTTCTGTCTAAGATGGGAATTTCAACGGTTGCTTCTTACCGTGGCGGTCAGTTGTTTGAAGCCGTGGGGCTGTCTGAAGAAGTGGTGGGCAAATGCTTTAGTGGCGTACCTAGCCGTATTAAAGGGGCAACCTTTGTTGACCTTGAAAATGATCAGAAAAAATTGGCAGATACTGCGTGGAAATCACGTAAGCCAATCGATCAAGGTGGTTTGCTGAAATTTGTATTCGACAAGGAATACCATGCATTTAACCCTGACGTGATCAATGCTTTACACAAGGCTGTACGTTCAGGCAACTATGCAGACTTTAAAGAATATGCAGAACTTGTGAATCATCGCCCTATCGCGACCATTCGTGACTTGTTCAAGTTAAAAACAGACAATTCAATTGCATTGGAAGAAGTTGAATCAGTTGAAGCAATCTTGCCGCGCTTTGACTCAGCGGGGATGTCTCTGGGTGCCTTGTCTCCTGAAGCGCATGAAGCCATTGCAATTGCGATGAACACCATTGGTGGTCGTTCGAACTCGGGTGAGGGCGGTGAAGATCCTGCGCGTTACGGTACGATTCGTAACTCGAAAATCAAACAGATTGCATCAGGTCGTTTTGGTGTAACACCGGCATACTTAACTTCTGCAGAAGTGTTGCAGATTAAAGTGGCGCAAGGGGCAAAACCAGGTGAGGGCGGTCAGTTACCAGGTGGTAAAGTGAATGGCTTAATTGCGCGTTTACGTTACTCAGTACCTGGGGTAACACTGATTTCTCCACCTCCGCACCACGATATTTATTCAATTGAAGATTTATCGCAATTGATCTTTGACTTAAAACAAGTCAATCCAAAAGCGATGGTTTCGGTGAAACTGGTTTCTGAGCCAGGTGTGGGAACAATCGCAGCAGGTGTAGCGAAAGCCTATGCTGACTTTATTACCATTTCAGGTTATGACGGTGGTACAGCCGCATCACCACTTTCTTCGATTCACCATGCTGGTTCACCATGGGAATTGGGTCTTTCTGAAGCGCATCAAGCCCTTCGTGTGAATGACTTGCGTGGTAAAGTTCGCGTACAAACTGATGGTGGTTTAAAAACTGGTTTAGATGTGGTTAAAGCGGCAATTTTGGGTGCAGAAAGCTTTGGCTTTGGTTCAACCCCAATGATTGCTTTAGGTTGTAAATACCTACGTATCTGCCACTTGAACAACTGTGCAACCGGTGTTGCGACTCAGCAAGATCATTTACGTCAGGAACACTACATTGGTGAACCTGAAATGTTGATCAACTTCTTCCACTTTATTGCGGAAGAAACACGTGAATGGTTGGCGGCATTAGGTGTTGCAAGCCTGAAAGATTTGATTGGTCGTACCGATTTACTCGAAGTATTACCGGGTGAAACTGAAAAGCATGCTCACCTAGACCTTAGTGCATTGCTTGAATCACATCCTGCGGCTCAAGGTAAGGCTCAATATTGCCAAGTTGAAGGGAATGCGCCATTTGACAAAGGCTTGTTGGCTGAGCAGATGGTTGCTGAAATGTTGCCAGCGATTGAAGCAGGTACTGGCGGTGAATATAGCTTCACAGTGGGTAACTGTGACCGTTCAATCGGTGCACGTATCTCGGGTGAAATTGCACGTCGTTACGGCAATTTAGATATGGAAGCGCATCCTGTAGTGATGAACCTGAAAGGTACTGCTGGTCAGTCTTTAGGTGTATGGAACGCAGGTGGTTTGCACATCAAACTTGAAGGTGATGCGAACGACTATGTCGGTAAAGGCATGGCTGGTGGTCGTGTGTCGATCTTCCCACCAAAAGGTTCACCATTCCAAACACAAGAAACTGCGATTATCGGTAACACCTGTTTATATGGTGCAACAGGCGGTAAGGTGTTTGCTGCGGGGACTGCAGGTGAGCGTTTTGCGGTACGTAACTCAGGTGCTTTCGCGGTCATTGAAGGCGCGGGCGATCACTGCTGTGAATACATGACTGGTGGTGTGGTGACTGTACTCGGTAAAGTGGGTCACAACTTCGGTGCAGGTATGACGGGTGGTTTTGCTTATGTACTCGACTTGGATAATGACTTTGTCGATTACTACAACCACGAGTTAATTGAGTTGAACCGTATCTCAACAGAATCGATGGAAGAGCATCAAGAATTCTTGTTACGTATTCTAGATGAGCATATTGCTGAAACGGGTAGTGCTTGGGCGTATAAGATCCGCAACGAGTTCGATTTTTACAGCCGTAAATTCTGGCTTGTAAAACCAAAAGCTGCTAACTTGCTTACGCTTTTGAAAACGACCAAAGCTGATCCACAATAATTCCACTACTGCAGATATATAGGCAGGTGCAGCAGATAAAAAAGACTGCACCTACCCACGGAGAGAGACATGGCAGAGCGCCTAAATAATGACTTTCAATTCCTGGATGTCGCACGGCAAGATCCAGAGAAAAAAGATATTACTGTCCGCAAAGCAGAGTTTGTGGAAATTTATAAACCGTTTACTGCGGAAGTGGCTGCGAATCAGACCCACCGCTGTTTAGGTTGTGGTAACCCGTATTGTGAATGGAAATGCCCAGTACACAACTACATTCCAAACTGGTTAAAACTGATTGCGGAAGGTCGTATTTTCCAAGCGGCTGAACTTTGTCACCAAACCAATACTTTGCCTGAAGTGTGTGGTCGTGTTTGTCCACAAGACCGTCTGTGTGAAGGGGCGTGTACCCTGAATGATGGTTTTGGTGCAGTCACTATCGGTAATGCTGAAAAGTATATTAACGATACTGCTTTTGCACTGGGCTGGCGTCCAGACATGTCACATGTGAAATGGACGGACAAGAAAGTTGCGATTATTGGTGCGGGTCCTGCGGGTCTAGGCTGTGCGGATATTCTGGTGCGTAACGGGGTAAAACCAGTGGTCTTTGATAAGCGTCCTGAAATTGGTGGATTACTCACATTTGGTATTCCTGAATTCAAGATGGAAAAAGACGTGATGAAACGTCGTCGTGAAATTTTCACGGGGATGGGCGTTGAATTCCGTTTAAATACCGAAATTGGTACGGACATTACCATTGAGCAGTTACTTGCCGACTATGATGCAGTGTTCATGGGCATGGGGACTTACACTTACATGAAAGGTGGTTTCCCTGGTGAAGATCTAAATGGCGTGTATGATGCCCTAGACTTCTTGATTGCCAACGTCAATCGTTGCCAAGGTTGGGAAAAAGATCCAAGCGAATACATCAGTGTTGATGGTAAAAAAGTGGTTGTGCTCGGTGGTGGTGATACCGCGATGGACTGTAACCGTACTTCATTGCGTCAAGGCGCGCATGATGTGACGTGTGCTTACCGTCGTGATGAAAGCAACATGCCGGGTTCTGCACGTGAAGTGAAAAATGCTTACGAAGAAGGCGTGAAATTCCTATTTAACCGTCAACCGATTGAAATTGTCGGTGAAAATGGCAAAGTTACGGGTGTGAAATTCGTAACGACACAAATGGGTGAGCCTGATAGTCGTGGTCGTCGTAGCCCTGAGCCAGTGCCGGGGTCTGAAGAAATTTTACCAGCAGATGCAGTCTTACTTGCATTTGGATTCCGTCCTAGTCCAGCGGACTGGTTTGCGGGTGCGAATATTGGTTTAGATGGTTCTGGTCGTGTTGTTGCTGCTGAAAAGCAACAATATAAATTCCAAACGTCTAACCCGAAAATTTTTGCAGGTGGCGATATGGTGCGTGGTTCTGACTTGGTTGTAACGGCAATCTGGGAAGGTCGCCAAGCAGCAGAAGGAATTCTAGACTATCTCGATGTTTAATTTGACCTGATATCATTCAAATTAAGCGCATTTTAAAACCCACTTCGGTGGGTTTTTTTATGGCGATTTAACCAATAATCGGGTTGAGCCATTTGGCAAATGGACTAAGCATTTTTGCCATTTAGTGATAGCGATGACATTTAGATACTGAGACTTTGTATTTTGACTCAAGTTGAGATGTCACCATGCTGAACCCGACGACAGAAAAATCATACTTAAATCGTCCTCAAGCAAACGGTATCACTGTGCGCCAGTTGCAGTTCAATCCGAAAGCAATTCATCGCCATTATTTTGCCAATTCTCCTGTGATGTCACATTTGCTGACTGCTTTATCTTCAACTTTTCCGATTGGTGAGCAATTTTTTGTGCATAGTGTGCGTAACGTGCGGGATCAGGTCACTGATCAAGTTTTACAGGCGCAGATTGCAGCATTTATTGGGCAGGAAGCCATGCATTCCAAAGCACACACGGAATTTAATCAGGCTTGGCGACGTGATGATTATCAGCTGGATCGTTTTCAGGCATGGTTAGCGCGTAAAGATCATCATGTCAAAAGTCTACATCCTAAAATTCAGTTGGCCATTACCTGCGCCTTTGAGCATTTCACTGCTTTATTGGGAGGCTATATTTTACGTCATCCCGAAGTGTTGAGTACTTTAGATGAAGATGCTCAAAAATTGTGGGTCTGGCATGCCATAGAGGAAATTGAACATCGCGCTGTGGCTTTTGATGTGTATCAGCATATCTATGGGGATGATGCTGTACGCCGCATGATAATGCGGAGTGTGACCACAGGATTTGCCAGTTTAACTTTTTATTCTGCGACACGTCTGTTTTGGCAAGACCGAAAAAGGAGTGTCCTGAAAGTAAAAGGGAATATCTTTGGCATCTGTCTATTGTTAAAAATGTTGGTGCAGTTGGCACCTGAATATTGGAGTTATTATCAACGGGACTTTCATCCAGCTGCACATGACTATTGTCAGATTGTGAATTACTGGAAACAACGATTAGCGGAAGATTATCAAATGCAAGGATTTCAAGCGGATGCCACGCTTACATAAGATTGAACTGGTTTGGGTCGGGAATTCCCCGACTTTTTTGTGCTTAAAATAAAACAAATCAAACACAAGCAAAATGGATTCAGTCTACAATGTTGTCATTCAGTGAAAATGACATGCTAAGAATAAAATGAGGATCGAATCATGCAGTGGATGAAAAAAAGTGCGCTGATCATGTTGTTGAGTAGTAGTTTGATGCTCACGGGTTGTGGTTATAACACCATGCAAGTCAAAGATGAAGCCGTCACCGCAGCTTGGTCAGAAGTGCAAAACCAGTATCAACGCCGTGCCGATTTGGTGCCTAATTTGGTCAATGTGGTGAAGGGTTACGCCAAACACGAAGAGCAAGTCCTGACTGAAGTGACTCAGGCCAGAGCCAATGTCGCGGGTTTAAAAGTTGATAAGGAAGTCTTGGAAGATCCAGCATTGTTCCAGAAATATCAAGAAGCTCAAGGGCAGCTTACAGGTGCGTTGTCACGTTTGATAGCGGTTTCCGAAAACTATCCCGATTTAAAAGCCAATGAACAATTTCGTGATCTACAGGTTCAGCTTGAAGGCACTGAGAATCGGATTGCTGTAGCGCGAAATCGCTATATCACCACAGTACAAGATTACAATGCCTATGTGCGACAGTTCCCGCAGGTGATGACGGCAAAAGTGATTGGCATGCATACTAAACCAAACTTTAGTGCGGAACAAAGTGCGCAGACTGCCCCGAAAGTCTCCTTTTAATTGATCTTGAAGCAGAATAGTCAAATGACTTGTTTGAAAGACAGGATGCATCAAGCAGTTTTATGGTTGCTCAGTGGTTTCTTGTCTTTGATTTTATGTTCATTGAGTTGGGCAGAGACTAATCAAACAGAAAGTCATACTGAAGATGCCGTTGTGATCGGTAAGATTCTACAACAAGCTAAAAACGGGGCTGTGCCTACAGAGATTCAACAACAGGCATCCTCTTCGGTACACGTTGCGAATGATTTGGCTGATGGGCAAATGCGTAGCTTATCCAGCTTGAATGCACCTGTGATTGATCAAGCCAATATTCTTTCAGCTCAGGACAAACAGTTTCTTAGCGATCAGATTCTCAAATTGCATCAGCTAGGCAAAGCTCAAATTGGTGTCATTATTGTACCGACTACAGGACAGGAAGCGATTTTTGATTATGCGATGCGGGTTGCCGAGCAATGGCAGTTGGGCACGGCAAAACGAGATAATGGGTTGCTGATGGTCATCGCGATTAATGACCGTAAAATTCAGATCTTGACGGGTTATGGTTTAGAAGGCGTATTGCCTGATATTGTGGCGGGACAGATCATTCGTAATCAGATCACGCCATATTTTAAACAAGCTGAATATGCGCAGGGGATTCAAGCTGGGCTGAGTGAAATCGAGCGAATCTTGAATTTAGATCCTGAAATTGCCCAGCAAGCCGCACAACAATTAAAAGAACAACAAGCACAGGCATTACATGAACAGCAAGCACGTTCTCAACTTTGGACCTATGCCTTAATTATTGTTGTAGTTGGTACTTTTGCCTCCATGATGATTGGCAAACGGCTTAGTGCGGCGACTTCGGGAGTAGCAGGTGTGGTGGCTGGTTTGGTTAGTGGAGTCGGTTTACTCACCAGCTTATTAGTTGGCTTTGGAATTTTCTTGCTGCTTGTTACATCATTTGCACAATTGATTTTACAAATTATTGCTTCTGGTGGAGGTGGTTCGGGGCGCGGTTCTGGCGGTGGTTTTGGTGGCGGAGGTGGCTACCGAGGCGGTGGTGGTGGTTTTGGTGGGGGAGGTGCTTCAGGCTCATGGTAACAGTAACAGATTCAACGCAAATAGTCACAACACCGAATGTGCAAGAACATGCCCAACCGAGTTTTAAACGTTGGCTCAAGCATAGTTTTTATTTTCAATATACTCGACGTTATTTCAAACCTGTTGACCTACAGAAAATAGCAGCTGCTGTACAGCAAGCTGAATGTGGGCATGTCGGTGAAATTCAGGTGGTGGTAGAAGGGCATTTACCTTGTTTACAAGCGTATAAACAGAATACCCGAAAACGTGCCGAGCAGTTATTTTCTGAACTGGGTGTCTGGGATACTGAATATAATAGTGGTGTGCTGCTGTACTTAAATTTATGTGAACGGCAGGTTGAACTTATATTTGATCGCGGATTGCATCAGGTCATTAAGCAAGAAGTTTGGAATGTAATTTGCCAGGACATAGTGCAGCAATTTAGCCAACGACAATATGTTGAGGCGGTCATACAAGCAATTTTAAAAATAGGTGAGTTGTTACAGCAATTTTATGTTGAGCAAGGAATAGAGCAAAAAAATGAATTACCGAATGCGCCAATAATATTTAATTAAAAACGCACCTATCTTAGATGCGTTTTTAATATTTAATGAGGATTACAATGCTACGATTGTACCAGCGGTAGGTGAGCCATTTGTACAACCTTTAGGTAGGTATTTTGCATCAGCATCAGAGGTACAAGTCCAAATTCCTGTAGCCGCACGGCTAAGTGAGATAATTTTACCCGCGATGGCTGGCGAGCCAGCTAAAGTACAAGTAAGAGCGTTTGTTGCTGCACCAGCAGTTACAGCTTCTGCTCCATAAGCTGTACAACGAGTGCTTGAAGTAGCAGCAAAACCAAGTTGTCCTAAAGCAGTAATAGTTGTACCTTCGTTGACGAGGTTTTCGTATCCTGTTTTAACGGCTGTAATTTCAGCTAACCCAGCTGAAACTTGTGATTTAGCAATGTAGGTTTGATATGCAGGAATTGCGATTGCTGCTAAAATACCGATAATAGCGACAACGATCATTAATAGCTACCATTCCATAAGTCACTTTATATGGACATACATCAAATCATTGAATTATATTGTTTTACTTCATTCTTCATTTTGTCCATATGGACATGCTTTTAAAAGGACAAATTTTCCCAATTTGTCCATATCAGAAAATAGCTTTTACTTAGTGTGATAGGATGAATTTTTGTACAAGCAGACTGATCGTAAAGTATTTTAAAATTTTGACAAGCTAAAAACAGAATAAAAAAGTCCAGCCTCATTTATAAGCCAACTTCTGTATTTCTTCTTTATGCTGAAGAATCACATGTCTTGCATGATGCAGAAGAATACGCCTAGTCGCTTCGTCATCACCAAATTGAATGGGAAAAACTTTTACAGCTGGACGAGGTATTCGTTCGTTTACTTTGAAGTCTTTTAGCCGTTTCACTCTATTATTCCCTATTATATGAAGCTTTCAGCATAGGACAGAATTTTCAATTTCAAAGTGGATTGGTAAGCAAATAAGCAAAACAATTCAACTAACAAGCACACATCTGCTTAACTGCTAATAATTTAGTTTTCCTGCTGCAAGTAACTTTCATATGCATATCTCGCAAAACCGACAAAACTGACATTTTTTGTCACTTAATTTCATAAATTTACTTATGTATACACTAAGATTTTTAATCTATTAAACAATGTATTGATTTAAAAGCATATAATTGATTAATATACTTTGGCACATTTTGTGCAAACTATAAATTAGCTTACAAAGCTTATAAATAAATTAACAAAACATTTGTGGAGAATGTTATGAATGCTCAAAAAGGCTTTACATTGATCGAGCTGATGATTGTTGTCGCTATTATCGGTATTTTGGCTGCAATTGCGATTCCTGCTTACTCTGACTACACTGGTCGTGCCCAAGCATCCGAAGGCTTTAAAGCAACTTCAGGTTTACAAACAGATATTGGTGTTTTTGTAAATGAATATAATCGTGCCCCTACAACAGATGATTTATCCGCAGCTACTAAACCAGCAGGGGCGATTGATGCAGCTGCAGACGCATTGACAGGTAAATACTTTACTGCGGGTGGAGTAACTGTTACTGATGGTGGTGTAATCACTGTTACTTTTAACGCTGGTACAAATTCAGGTAAGAAAATGACTTTAACTCCTACTGTAATAACAGCAAACAATCAAATTTCAAAATGGATTTGTGCTCCCGCTGCTCAAGATGGTATTGATAAGGCTCGTTTACCAACTAGCTGTCAATCATAAAATTCTATTCAAAACGCATCTAAATTAGATGCGTTTTTTGTTTTAATTCAAAATTTTCTAGCAGCAGCGAATTGCACTTTTCCAGCAATATTTCATAATCTTCTTTCAATTGCTCATAATCACTTTTCACCGCTTTGGTCTTACTTTTAGCTTTTTCAATTTGCTGTGCAGGCGAAAGAACATTTTGCTCTGCGTCAATCGCAGCCAGCTCAATCGCCTCCACCAGTGCCGCATAACGGCTCTTCTTAATCGAACCCCGCTTACGTCCAGCCTCAAACGCCACCGTGTCATTATTAATGGCAGAACCTTTTGGTAGGACGGTCGGTTTGTTGGCTTTCAATCGCTCCAAAGCAGCATAATATTCATTGAGTACACTCATGTTTTAACCCTCAATATTCACAGTTTTAATCTTTTGAATGGTCTTATTCAATGCCACAATGTCTCTGTCCATTTGTCCGTATAGCAAACTACCTTGCACTTGCGCATCCCGAACTCGCTGTAGCCGTTGAACCGCTTTATTCATCTTCTCTGCACTAGCAATATCGAAAATTGCATGGGCACAATTCAAACAACTGGTAATCGCAGTAAATGAAATTTTTTCGCAAGAATCAGGATTAGTACAAGCACCAAACAGGCTAGTCTTGCAAGCAATTTCCCCTTTTTTCATACGCTTGATGGTTTCATCACGATTCGGAAATACTGTGAGTAATTGCTCGCGGTCTTTTTGCAGCTGCAAATAGTTTCCTGCACCACCGAGCAAACGGCTAGCACTATTAATTACACCATCCTCAAATTGTTCATAAGAATGTACCAAACGCTGATATTCTAGTTCTTGAATAAATTCTTTCTGGCTATCACTGGCTAAAATGTTTGGAGCAAACACCGCATTATCTCGATAATACAAAGTCATGGCTTCGGTTAAATGTTTATATTGAACCGACATGGCACCAAGTCCGATCATGCCTGAACGAGCGCCATAGACAGCCAATGAGCGTCTAAATTGATGGGTACAGATATTCCAGTACTCACCAATTTGACAGTCTTTTTCTTCTCGCCAATTAAGAAAACCATCAAATGCTTCTAGCTCTGCTAAATCACTTTCAGTAATTCTCAATCCATCACCAAACGATGCCGAGATGCGGTTTAGATACTGGTTAAAGTTGGACTGCGTTCTAGTCGGAGCACCTGAAAAATTGGAAATAAAATCCGTTTCATTTTCAATATTTTGATTCTTTTTATGCCGATGTTTCTGCGAATACAGGGTTGGAAATAATGGGTATTCAGCAGGATTAGACAGATCATAATGCGGATTGAGCAAGGCATAGATTTCACCTATGCTTTGTGCTGCACGTACCCCAAGCTGGATATCTTCAAAGCTAATCCAATAGGTAGACTTGTTACCGCCACCATGTAACTTGGAGGTATAGCCTATTAACACATGCACTAGGTGCTCATTGCTCTGAACAGTTTGGTAACAGTCATAAGACAGCTGATTTACTTCATTATCCCGCATGCCTGTAAACAGATGAATCCAAAGCTTGGCCATACCTTGAATCAACGTCATATAACGGGTGAGATTGGCATGTTTTTGAATCTGATTATTTTCAAACAGTGCCGTTAAGCCAAGCAAATCTCGAGCATCCACAAAACTCACTGCATTTTTATAATCTTTAAACTCACGTGGCATACGCGCAAAAAACGGCTCTTGTTGAATGCGCTGAAACCACTGATGTAAAGCAGGTACATAATGATTAAACTCATTCAATTTCTCTGCTAACCCATTAATTAAACTTATATAAATACGAGATGGAATCAACTTAGTTTGCGGACCTACTTTGCCCGACTGCAACTTGAGTTGAGCAGCCAACTTTGCTAAATGCTCAATCGGTTGATATGTATTAAATGCTGGAATGAGCAATGGATATTGCTGTTGTAAGGCAAAACAATCAGTTAAAAATGCTTTAATTTGGAGTGCTTTTTGATGGCTCACGCCAACATAAGCATCATTTACTTTTGAGATATAAGCAACATCGCCAAATAACTGCTGCAATGTACAGCCATTGCGGTATGCGATAGCAGCAAACTGGCGCAAAATAGTATGCCGCTTCTCAATACTTTTAATAATCGACTTGCCAGATTTTATATAAAGCAAAGCAAAACTGATTTTTTTCATTTCTGCCCGAATTTGGCAGAAGAGAAAGTCATCTTCACGGGAATTCTCAAGCCAGCTATCAAAATTCAGGCGACAGTGACACTTCGGTAAATATGGAGAAAGATCCCACACATTGTCTGAATAAACTGATAATGTTTCACCGCTTTTCATTCGCGATAATACAAAAGTATTTGCAACAGTCAGCTGATTATTCTGTAGGTTGTACTCATCAGGTAAGAATTGCTCAGTAACACCAAGACCGTATAAATATGAATTAAATGAACTCATGCGACCCACCCCAAATCGATTAAAAGCTCAAAATGATTGAGCCAATAGGCATCTAAATCACCACTTTCAACTTCTTCCTGAATCAAAAAAATACGATCACGTAAATTTCCATAAGTATTTGATAACTCTTCGATCACTTCATCGATACGATGTAGTACAACGCCGAACTGTTGTTCCCACTTGATTAAGTCCGTGGCTTTTTGCTTAACGTAGCCGAGCAGACTTTTCAGTGATAAAAGCTTACGCACATCTTCGTCATCAGCATGAACTGCATAATGTTGGCAAAATAAACAGTGCTCAAATTGCTGACAGTTAGGTTTAGGAGCTTGTTCGGTAAAACCTAAAGCTTTTTCAGGATGTGGAGCTGCTGTAATACATGCACCGACAGGTAAGGTCTGAACATCAACAGTTTCATCTAACATTTGTACAGCGATTCTCTCAAGTGTTCGTGTTTTTGAGACCGCAACTTCTCGCAGCTCATTAAAAAACTGTGAAATTTGCTGGGCTGCATCTTTGAATGAAGTACGTGCATAATTATTTCTTGCCGTATCGAGTGAGTGACCCATTACTTCAGCTTCAAGCAGTAGATCACCATCGCTAAACTCAACAGTTTGACTGCTTTTATGCTTACGCCACTGTTGTGGTGTAATCCAGACCATTCGTGGGAATATGCGCTGAAAAAGCTTTTTCATTAATTGTAATCTGCTGTAGCTGACAGGTCCCAAATGTTGAATTTCGTTGCGTAATGGAAAGATGAAATCACATGCTTCATCTTGAATAT
This sequence comes from Acinetobacter sp. NigerLNRRAM0016, assembly GCF_054112845.1. Taxonomy (NCBI): domain Bacteria; kingdom Pseudomonadati; phylum Pseudomonadota; class Gammaproteobacteria; order Moraxellales; family Moraxellaceae; genus Acinetobacter; species Acinetobacter sp. NigerLNRRAM0016. The sequence goes on along the minus strand of NZ_JBSYVT010000019.1, from coordinate 6,335 downwards.
ACCATTCACGAAGTTCCAGAATCTTCCTAAACACTGGCTCAAATTTCGCCCCAAATTCTGGGTATACTGTCTTGCCTCCTGCACGGCTTTTTGTTCCCGAAAACCTTCGCCCTTGGGTACTTGGTAGGATTTCCATCGTATCGAGTTCTAACTGTTGAGCAGTGTCTAAATTTGCCCCAGTTTGTGCAATAAATAACAACATGCCAATGCAAAGACCATAGGAGGCGAGTCGTTCTCGCTCGGTATGTCGTTTGTCTTTATTACGTTTTTCAAGATTACGAATCGCTTGATTGCGATTCTCACGTAAACGTTTTCGATGCTCACTATCTTCTTCTAATTCAAAATCAGCTAGCATTTTGGAAAAAGCTGGAATAACTGGATATTTGACTAAATAACTCTGTATATCAAACTGGATATGCTGTTTTTCATTTTGATGATGAAAACCGGAATAAAAATAAAAGTTCTCTTCATCAACCGATTTAAAATGCGCTGGAAAACTCTCTTCTTGCACAACGATACGATGGATTTCAAGAAAGACATTCTGCAAAGTCGCATAAGTTTTTTGATGATCTTCTTCCGCAATCGGTAATATAGGTACATCATAACGCTGGGACTGTACTTGCATTGCTTGACTAACAATATCAATTTCATGACAGTCAAATACATATGCGATTAATTTGGCTGTATTACGCTGATATTGCTTTGCTGTATGTGCAGCCAAACTTTCCTCTTCAGTATCCGCAAGCAAAGTGCGATCAACTAAATATTTACTGTAACGACGATACGCATCAATCACACTATCTTGATTCGATAAATCAAAAACTTTCTTTTGCTGATCCACCCAATCTAGAAACATTTTACTAGTATAGTAAAAAAGTCCTTTTGACAAATCTGATCCGCTCATTTGCAGCAAATAGTCGGTCAAACATTGTAAAAAATAACGCCTTTTTTCATCAAATGATGCAGCTAACTGCTGTTCTGACAAAATCTCGTCAGATACTCTTTTACGGTAAAACAGAGTTCCAATATCTAATGTCTTAAAACCAAAAGAAGCAGTTTTATCTTTGCAGACGAGAACAAGTCGCTCATATTCATTAATTTGTTTGTTGATATCGGAGATATGGACAAACAATGGGGTACGTGTGAAGCTCATGAAAAATCTCCTACTGGATTGACAGAAGACATCACATACTTCATTAAACTTGACTCATACTCATGCTGAATTTTATTACGCCACTGTAAACGAGATTTGTAATTCAAATATTGTAAAGTGGTGCTGATGTTGCGATGACCCATGCGAGCTTGCACATATTCGACAGCTGTCATCGCCGAGTGCCCTTCGGGCAGGTGTTGTAACTGACTTTCAAGCAGGTTCATACCAAAACTGGCACGTAAATCATGGAATTTAAAACTTTGAAATTGCGGATCAATCAAGCGAATTTCAGGCAATAACACACCTTTTAAATAGCTGCGTACCGCTTCGCCTTCATAAAGCTTAAGCCTAGCCCCAAATGAGTCAGAAGCTTTAATCTTATCGGTCAGCTCTTGCTGTTCTGCTTTGCTGGTATAAAAAGGTGTACCAAGCTTGGTGAGAAATACATAATTTTCATCCGAGTCAGCATAGTTTGACTTCTGTCTACGCTGTTGAGCTTGCTCACTATTGATATAAATTTTAAGATCTAGCGCCAACCAATGCGGAATTAGCAGCGTCATTGGCTTTTGAAATTTAGTGTCCACACCTGTCCCAGCCCCAACAGGCAGACGAATAAAGCCATGATTATCAGACTCTCGGTTGAATAAGCACTTGATTCGTAAAGTACAAATTGTTTGCAGGCGAGCACCCGTGAACAATGCAAGATAGAACATCAACTGATATTCAAGTGATGATTTTTGCAGTGCTTTTAATACAACAGCTTGCTCTTCAACAGTAAGTGGGCTTAATTCACCACCATCTAAAATCGCTTCAGAGTTTTGGGCTTTAGCAGGAACATGAATTGCAAGATCATGTGACTTAATTGCCATTTTTCGACGTGCGCCAAACTCATTATCCACGGCAATATATTTATAGACATCCTGAAATGGAAGTCCATAACGTTGATGGTCAACTAAGTCTTCCGTTACAAGAAATCGATAAAAGTTCACCACTGCATTAATTCGACCACGTGCAGAACTGGCTGAAATTAGACCTGCATTTGCCTGCTCAATAAGACGAGTACGATATTTAAAAATCGCATTTAACTGTTTTAGTTTATGAAATTTCAAACAGTCCAGCTGCTCATCTTCTAAAAAGCGCTGAAAATCAACAAGCTGATGAGCAATAGATGCAAATGTTTTAAAATCATACTGTATTGTTTGCTCAAGTTTTTTCAGCAAATACAGATTAAAAATTTCAGAAGGGTTGCCATCTCCCTGGATAATCACAGGGAATTCGAGATACGCATCACCATGTTTTTCGAACGCTGCATCATTTAAACGATCAGCTGCCTTTCTCAACGTCGATAACTGAAATTTTTTAATGGTCACAACTTTGGCTTTTGATTGGTAGCGTGACTGACCATTTTTAAGTTTAGTGCTCATTTTGAGCCTCCTGTTTATTAAAAACAGGCAAAAAGTGATCTTGAGATAGGATTGACAAAAATGTCCCTATTCATCAAAATACAAATGTCTGATCAGCAATGAAGACATCCATAAAAGCTCATGGTTACGACATGGGCTTTTATACTTTTTGCCGAATGAAAATAATTACTTTTTTGTCAATTCACTCTGTTCCTCCTTTCTTAATCGTTCCAATTCTGTAATAAAAAAAGCATTCATTGACTGATGTCTTTTCTTTGCCGTTTGTTTGGCCCAAGAAACTAAATCTGTGGGTAAGCGAAGATTTGTTTGTTTCATATGCAATAAACTACTTGTTAGCATATTGCTAACATAGCAATATGCTAACACTTATGTCAATTTTTTTTTTATAGCATAATGCTAGTACTAAAATTTCTAGTATTCATGGAATGTATGGGTAAAAAAGACATTCAATTTAACCTTCGAATTCCAGAAGAGTTAAAAAATAAAGTGGATGATGCTGCGAAAGCCAATCAACGTTCCATCAATGCTGAAGCAACTTCTCGGCTTTATGATTCATTCGTCATGAATGATAATATCCAAGTTGAAGCGGCAAAAATCGTTGAAAAATTTTTACGATCACACTCTCCTACAGAACGGAAAAAAGTAGTAGCTAAACGTTTAAATTTCGTATTAAGCGAATTAAAAAAAATTTATCATTTTAGAGAATTTACAATTGCTGAATTAGCTTTTGAGATACGTGAAGATACGGCTGATGAAGCTGAAGCATGGTTTAGGGCAGAATTAGAACCTACATTTGGACAACTGGAAAAAATAGCGCAACATACTTCAGTAAATCCAAACTGGTTACTCTTTGGTAAACAGACTCCATATGATATTCAACATACACGTTTGAATGAGTATTTAGAAAAAGATATAAAGCTGCTCTTAGGTTCAAATCCTAATAATGAATATTTAAATAACTCAAGGGTGAAAGAAATAAAGTTTATTCGAGAACTGTCAGAAACGGGGCAATTAATTATTCTTAAAATCTATGAAAATTATGCAGTTGAAACTTTTTCACCTCCATACCATATTAGCAATGTAAATGGTGATGGTGGATATAGATCATTGTTATATTTTTGCTTATTGACCAAAGTGTTACTGCGATATTACACCCATAATGTATCTATACATAGCCACCTTCTTCCAGAAGAGCAGTTTAAACTTATTTTGACTGGAACAGTTCATCCCTTAACAATTGTAGAAAAATTACATCATATTCCTTGGATTGATGATTTAGCAGATAAACTTCCTGACGGAATTTTAGACTATTGGAATGGTTTTGATGTATTAAGAGCAAGAATAATTCAAGATTTTGCTAAAGAGAAATACATTCAGACGATTTGGAATGATCCTGAATTGCATCTAAAGCATCCTATTCAGCTTTAAAATAGCGATGGCGTATTACTGAATGTCATTCCTTTTTTCAGGTTCATTACTATATTCAAACAAGTCCTGCATATTACAATTAAAATATTTACACAAGGTATCTGCAACCGAAAGTTCAATTCGAATCGCACGATCATAATACAAATTCGTCAAGGTATTACGGTTAATACTAGTGGCATGCGCCACATCACTTAGCTTCAAAATTTTGCGTTCGCCCATCAGAGCGGATAATCTACATCTAATCATAACAACTCACAAAACAACATTTCAACCCATAGCAGGTTATTTTAACTTGATACAAAGTTCTATCTATGCTAATTTCAACCTGCAACAGGTTATTTTACATATCAAAGAAGCAAATTAACCTTCTTAAATATCATTATATATTGTTTCAAAGGAGTTTTAGCGATGAATAACTACTTTTCCCCAAAATTATCTGTTTCAGAAGAAGTCCGTTCGACTGCCGTTGCACTCATCAAAGAGTTTAATATTGACCGGACATTTGATTTAGCTTTGTTTCTAAATGTAAACCCCAATTTAAATGATCAAGATGCCGTTTTAGCTTGGGTTAATAATTTTTCGAAAATTCAACATGATCTTAACGATTTCAACCAAGTTCGTCGCCACTTCATGAAAAATTTTCCTAAAATCATGTTTACAAACTTTAGTGAATAAAACAAACAAAGGGAGATATAAATATCTCCTTTAATTTTTTACATCAATCTACTTCAGAATGAGACAATGCTCTTATGGTAATCTCAACTAAAAGTGAAACTTAATTTAATTGATTTTAAAAATATGGAATCATCTATAGAAACAGGTCATGTTGAGCCATCAGTCATTGCTTTTGACGTATTTGGTACACTTATAAAATAGGAGAAAGACGTTTCCCATATAGAAAATTAATGAAATAGCTGAAAGAAAATGGGTGACAACCAAAACCTGATGATGCTAAATTTATTATATCCCGCAATTTAAATTTGGTAGAACGTGTAAAGCTATTAGCAGCAAATATTCCAGACCAGTTTCTGCAAGAACTTGAACATGATTTAAATGAAGAATTACGGTCTATTGCACTATATGAAGATACCTTAACTACTTTGGAAGAATTAAAAAAAATTGGGGATTAAATTGGGATTATGCTAAAATTTAGCTATGCCATATGGAAAATTTTTTTCTTCATTATTACCTCCCCTTGATACTTATGCTTGGAGTTATGAAGTTGGTGTAATTAAACCTGGACCGAAAATCTATCAATCGCTAATTGACCAACTACGTTGCCAAACTTCAGAAGTTTTATTTATTGGGGACACAGCTCTTGGCTGATTTTACAGGGACAACAGCATTTGGCATGTCTGCTAGATTGATAGATCGTAAAAATGGTCAAAAATTGGCAGATATTTTAGTGGATATTATTGGCTGACAAGTATTTGCTCTCAGGACTGAGAAAAAATTATTTTTAAAAATATATGTAAGTTCAATCACTAAAATTAGTCTCCTTTCTTTAGTTTTTCTATATAAGCCTCGCATTGAGGAGGCAAACCAAGATTATATTTTAAAGCGATATCTACTCTAGCTGTCACATACTCGATATTTTGAATTTCACGCTGCTGAGCAAAAATTTGAATCGCAGGATGTAACTGTTCTGAGCAACTCGCATCATTACTAAAGTATTTTAGTATCTTGGTTTCATAAAAATAAATAGCAGCAAACAATCGACCATCTTCAAAAATAATCGCTGATGAAGCATCTAAACTGGATGCAGACCGACCTTCATAGTACAAAGCCTCATCTGTTTTCAACAAATAAGGCGCTGAGTAATGCTCAAAATGAGATTGAAATTTTTGATAATCATGCTTTAACAGCTTTTGAAGTTCTGTTTGAATTTTTTGATTTGAAGCAATTTGCGTAATTGATGAAATATCTGAATATTGATCTAAGTCTAACGCTTGTGCATGAATCAATGTAGGAAGAAACAAAAGAAGAGCAAAGGAATATTTCTGCTTCATAGCGGGAACGAGTCTGTCGTTTATTCGATGATGTCCATATGAGCTTACTTATGGAATGTTCATTTTATATGGACACTTATGGAGTATCAATTAGGGTAAAACCTTTTTGAGCGTTCATAACATTCTCCACAAATGTTTTGTGTTTATTTAATTATTAGCTTTGTAAGCTAGTTTATAGTCAGCACAATTTGTGCCAATCAATATTAGCTACTTATTGGTTGTGAAATCAATGCCTTGTTTGGGAATAAGAAAAAATAATTAAAATGGATTGCAGTGTTTTGTAAATAAGTGACAAAAAGTGTTAATTATGCAAATTTAAAG
>NZ_JBSYVT010000018.1:0-74271 GCF_054112845.1 Acinetobacter sp. NigerLNRRAM0016 | reverse complement strand
CTTCTAATAAGAAGGGGGTGTTTTTTATTGTAGATTAGAAATTAAACATGTAAAAAATGCGATAAAATTTAACATTCTCTAAAGCAAGTTATCTTTGGTCTTATTGTTGAGCATTTAAAACATAAGATACTAATTTTAATAAATTATTTATTATAGGTTGCGATAAAAGTAACGTTTTAACTACATTTCAGGGTCATTTTCCCCCTCAAATTGCTGACAAATTATTCCATTTGATCATCTGAATACCTTATAGGTATATCTTTATACCCTTGAGGTTTTAGACAAAAAATGAATGGCTATTCATTGTATGTTGACAATAAAGTCTCACAATTGGAGGTGAGTAAAAATGACAGCGACAACAATGAATGTAAATGCTGTAATCGATCAGGCTAAATTTCGGCCCTTTCATTTAACGGTAGTTTTATGGTGCTTATTCGTCGTTTTATTTGATGGTTATGACTTAGCCATTAATGGTGTGGCATTGCCCTTGTTGATGAAAGAATGGGGAATGACTGCGGTACAAGCTGGTATGCTCGCCAGTACTGCATTGGCAGGGATGATGTTTGGTGCCATGTTATTCGGTATGTTGGCCGATAAAATTGGTCGTAAAAAGGTCATTATTATCTGTGTAACCCTGTTTAGTGGTTTCACTTTTTTGGGTGGTTTTGCGTCAAACCCGACTGAATTTGGTATTTTACGTTTTATTGCTGGTTTAGGGATTGGCGGCGTATTACCGAACTTGGTCGCGTTAACATCAGAATATGCACCACAAAAAGTACGCAGTACTTTAGTTACTGCAATGTTTAGTGGCTATGCCATGGGTGGGATTATGGCAGCATTGTTAGGGGTAACTTTTACACCTACTTTTGGCTGGAAAATCATGTTCTTTATTGCGGGCATTCCATTGTTATTTATTCCAATTTTATGGAAATACTTACCTGAATCAGTCACTTTCTTGGTAAAAGCACAACAAACTGAAAAAGCACGTCATATTATTCAACGTCTTGTTCCAGACGAAAAAGTGACTGAAAATACTGTTTTGGTCTTAAATGAAGCGAAAGTGCCAGATGCCTCAGTTGCCGCATTATTTAAAAATGGTCGTGGCATGGGTACGGTTTTATTCTGGGCATGCTTCTTCATGTGCTTATTGATGGTTTATGCGCTAGGTAGCTGGTTACCAAAACTGATGATGGCCGCAGGTTACTCTATGGGCAGTAGCTTAATGTTCTTATTGTCATTAAACATTGGTGCCGTTATTGGCACAGCGGGTGGAGGTATTCTTGCAGATCGCTTCCATTTAAAACCAGTCATCATCAGCATGTTGATTGTGGGTGCATGTGCCTTGGTAGGATTAGGCTTCAATTCACCACAACCTGTGATTTATTTATTGGTGGCATTGGCAGGTGCAGCTTCAATTGGCTGTAGTATTCTACTGTATAGCTATGTAGCACAATATTACCCGCTAGCAGTACGCTCTACAGGTCTAGGCTGGGCTTCTGGTATTGGTCGTGTGGGTGCCATTGTGGGCCCAATTGTGATTGGAATGTTATTAGGGATGGACTTGCCGCATAAAATGAACTTCATTGCAGTTGCAATTCCAGCGATTATTGCCGCATTTGCTGTGTCATTGATTAAAGTGAATAAAGCAGAAGAGGTGGCTGAAGCCCCTGCAGCATCGCAAACATCCAAGCAAAGCTCATACAGCTAATTTAAATTGGATATAGAGAGCCTCGTACAGAGGCTCTTTTTTATTGGGCGATTGAAATAACAAATGAAAAAGCCCCGATATCCTATCGGGGCTTTTTCGTATTTCATTAAAGGTAAAACTCCTGTAATACCTCAACGTCCTGTTGTCGACTCTTTATTGTTATTCTAAGAAACATCCTGTTTCTGTATGAGTTCAATATAATCTGAAATACGACTAAGGTATAGGCGTGTTTGCTGCATTCCCTGTACGCTTTGGCTGACATGAATGTATTGAATAAAATGAAGTTTGGGCTACATATTTTGTATTTTTCTCATTCAAGAGTTTGGTTAGAGTAATAATCAATCAGACCTTCATTGAGGGTGTCATGCAGCATTCTATAAATCATGCGGGGATATGGTTGGGCTTATTGAGTTCTATTCTGCTTTCGGCCTGCCATGCAGAAAATAAGTCAAGTCATGAACAACAGCAGCAGGCTGCGCATGCCTCGGTTGCTATTTCACAGCCTATTCAGGTGAATAAGATCAGTGAATTCAATGAACCGTGGGCGATGGCAGTTTTGCCCGATCAACGTCTATTGATTACTGAGAAGGCGGGCAGTCTGGTGCTATTTAATCCCCAAACACGGCAAAAAATAGCGGTGCAAGGTATACCTGCGGTGGCTTATGGCGGGCAAGGCGGTTTGGGGGATGTGTTGTTGCATCCTGATTTTAAGCAGAACCATCTGATTTACCTGAGTTATGCTGAGGCAGGTGAAGGTGGTTATGGGGCAGTGGTGATCCGTGCCGTTTTAGATGAGCGTATCGCCAGTCAGCCTCAACTTACACAGATCACACCAATTTGGCGACAGGTACCCAAAGTTTCAGGGCAGGGGCATTATGCACATCGGTTCGTGTTTGATGATGCTGGGAAATTATGGATCAGTTCGGGCGAGCGCCAGAAGTTTCAGCCTGCGCAAGATCTGCATACCAATTTGGGCAAAATTATTCGATTGAATGAGGATGGTTCAGTCGCAGATGGCAATCCATTTACGACTCAAGGTCAGATTGCAGCACAAGTGTGGAGTTTGGGGCATCGCAATCCTTTAGGGATGGCTTTTGACTCGCAAGGACAGCTTTGGGTGGCTGAGATGGGACCACGGGGTGGCGATGAGTTGAATCGTATCCATAAAGGTGCCAATTATGGTTATCCGATTGTGTCGAATGGTGATCATTACAGTGGACGAGATATTCCTGATCATTCGACTCGTCCCGAATTTCAAGCGCCTGAACTGAGTTGGACCCCAGTAATTTCCCCCTCCAGTTTGATGTTTTATCGTGGTACACAATTTCCGCAATGGACCAATAAGGCCTTAATCAGTGGACTGTCCTCAAAAGCGATTATTGTGGTGGAAACGCAACAACAGCCTGCGCAGGAGGTACAACGTATCGATATGCAGCAACGTATCCGAGATCTGGTCCAAGCAGCGGATGGTTCGATTTGGGGGATAGAAGATGGCAAACAGGCTGCCTTATTCCAGTTAACAGCACCCAAGCCATAATCTTGCAATGCTCACTGCATTTTTACCCATTTAAAACCTTTACAGCATTTAGACTGAACCCACTCCGATAGCCCCTCAAGGAAAACTTGAGGCTGACCTCAAAAAAGCCTGATTTTGCTTTGCCATTCATTGTCTTAGCATAGTGCTTGAACGGATTTAAGCACTAAGGAAGCGGGTTGTGTTGAGTTTTATTGCTGTCGTGTTTTTACTGGCAGGTTTAGTCAAGGGCATGATTGGTTTGGGTTTACCTGCTGTTTCAATGGGCTTACTGACTATGATGATTAGCTCTTTTCAGGCCGCATCGTTGCTGATCGTACCGTCTATGGTGACCAATATCTGGCAATTATGTGCTGAAGGACAGGTGCTGCGCGTTTTGCAACGCTTTTGGTCATTATTGTTGGGCATCATCATTGGCTCAATCTGGAGTATTTTCCCTCGTTTGGGGCAAAGTGACTTCAACAGCGAGGCTTTATTAGGCGGCATGTTACTGCTTTACGGATTATACGGTTTAGCCGCCAAACAAATACCCAACTTATCGCGCTATGCTGCGGTGTTATCTCCGCTGATGGGGTATTTGGGCGGCGCACTGACAGTGGCAACAGGCGTGGTGGTGATTCCTGTGGTGCCATATTTGCAGTCTTTGCATTTGCAGCGTGATGATCTAGTGCAATCCTTGGGGATGGCCTTTACCGTGTCGACGGCTTGTTTGGCGATATTCTTGCAGCAGAATCCTGTCGATCATTTGCCTATTGATTATGCCTGGTCTGTGATGGCTTTGGTTCCTGCCTTGTTGGGCATGTGGTTGGGAACCCGTATCCGCTACAGAATTGCAGAACAGAAATTCCGAAAAGTCTTTTTCTTGGGATTAATGATACTTGGAGGCTATATGTTGTTTAGTCACTGATGCTTACAGTTTGATCGGTAAGCTGTGGACGTTGACTGATCAAATACTGGCTAAAATGTTGATAGTCGATGGGCAAGGCATCAAAGTTTGGTGCCGCCAACAGTAATTTACGGTTTGCCCATGCACCCAGCAATTCAACCTGTTGAAAAGCATACAACTGCTGCAAACGTTGTGCTGCGCGTTTCGGTATGATGGCGATGCCAACGCCATTGGTGACCACTTGCGCAATCGCGCCGAAATTCGGTAGTCGTAAACGATACTGGATGCTACAGCCGAGGAGTTTGGCTTGCGCTTCAATAGATTGTTGCAGGGAATGATATTGCATCAAACCGACAAAGGCATAGTCCAAGGTCTGGCTTAACGTTAAGGGCGTATTGGAGCTTAAGGGATGTTGTGGCGGACAAATCAGCACCAGTGGATCATCTGCAAATTCTAGGGTTTGCAGGCTAGGTGCTTCAAAAAAGCTCGAAATTAACCCCAGTTGGGCGGTGCCCTTAACTAAAGCCTGAATAATGTCATTGCTTTCGGCTTCGCGCAGCTCGATTTGCAGATGCGGATTTTCCAGCATGTAGTTGGGTAAAATCAGCGGCAGATATTCACTCTGTGCCGAGGAATTACACCACAGTGTCATGCTGTTGCTGTGCCCTTGTGCGAAGGGCAACATAGCATGTTCAAGTTGCTGACTTTGCTGAATTAAAATTTGAGCTTGCTGGTTAAACATCTGTCCTGCAAGGGTCAGTTTGACCCCAGTGGCATGGCGGGTAAATAAAGCAACTGCGAAGTGTTGTTCGAGCTTTTTGATGCGTTCACTTGCGGCTTGTAAGGAAATAGCAGAACGCTCTGCCCCTTTGGTCAGACTGCCTGTCTCCACAATGTTGAGAAATAAACGTAAATCAAAAAAATCGAGGCGCATAGCCAGCCATTCGCATAGGGTTAAGTTTACTATCTTATAAACCCGATGTTAAAGACGCAAATCTAAGCGGTATTGATAAAAAAAGCAGCCCGAAGGCTGCTATAAAATTTAAACGGGATTATTCGCTTTTATCGTTCAAGCTAAAGAACCAGTTCAAAATCAAGGCTGCAAAAGTTGCAGTACCAATACCACCTAAATTGAAATTACCGAACTGTAGGGCAAAGTCACCTGTGCCTAAAATAATGGTTACGGCTGCCACCATCAGATTTTTATTTTTAGAGAAATCGACTTTGTTTTCGATCCAGATTTTCGCCCCCGCGATGGTAATTAAACCAAACACCACAATTGAAGCACCTGTCAAAATTGCGGTTGGGATGGTGTGAATAATCGCACCAAACTTCGGTGAAAGCCCTAAGAAAATCGCAAAGACACCTGCAATCACAAACACAATGGTCGAATACACGCGGGTCACCGCCATCACGCCAATGTTTTCACCATAAGTAGTCATGCCTGGTGCACCGACACCGCCTGAAAGTGTGGTCGCAACACCATCCGCCAAAAAGGCTTTACCAATTTGTGGATCGAGGTTTTCACCTGTCATGGCACTTACGGCTTTAATATGCCCCAAGTTTTCAGCCACTAAAATTAATGCCACGGGTGCAATGATGAGCATCGCATTCACATCAAACTGTGGAGAATGGAAAGTTGGGAGACCAAACCAAGCCGCTTGTTGAATTGGGGTGAAGTTAATGGGTGTGCCATATCCGAGGACATTGGAAACGATAAAGTAGATCAAGTACGCCAGTAATAAGCCAATCAATAACAATAAACGTTGCAATAAGCCTTTGGTAAATACGGCAATCGAACCCATACACAGCACAGTCACCAACGCCATCCACATATTAAAGGGATTGCCGGCTACGCCTTTGACTGTTACAGGTGCTAGATTCAGACCAATAATCATCACCACCGCACCTGTGACCACGGGCGGCATGAGTTTTTCAATCCATTTGGTTCCAGTTGCCATGACCATCAGACCAAACAGTGCGTAGAGCACGCCACAGGCCATGATCCCGCCCGCAGCAACCGCGAGGTTGGCATTTGGGGCTCCAGTTCCTGAAGCGGCATAACCTGTTGCGGCAATGACTACACCAATAAAGGCAAAGCTTGAACCGAGGTAACTTGGTACGCGACCACCCGTCATAAGAAAGAACAGGATGGTACAGATGCCTGACATAAAGATGGCAAGATTCGGGTCAAAGCCCATCAGGAACGGTGCCAGTACGGTCGCACCGAACATGGCAAAGGCATGCTGAATGCCAAGTACCGCACTTTGTGCAGGTGGAAGATATTCACTGGTTCCTACAGGACGCGCATCGACACTGCCTGTATAAGGACGCCATTTGGGAAACCAATCGGACATAAATTGATCACTTCAAAAACAAATTGTGCACATCATACTCTTTCTTTTCGAGTGATTTAATCATTGATTTTTAATTTTAGATTGAGTAGAGGTCTGATTTATAATGATTTTATACCAAGTGGTAAAAACTATATATTTCTAAAGTGACAATAAATCAATATATTATTCTATAAATTATGCTCGAAAAATCTCATTTATTGGCTTTGTTGAGCAATAAATATTTTTTATCAATCTTTCAAAAAAAATTTAACAATCCATCTAAGCCAAGAAAAAGGGATGGGAAAAGAAAGATTTTGCCAATCGTTACACAGAAGAAACAGTACATTGGCAGCTCAGCACCAAGCTGAACTGCCAATCGCAAGTTGCTGTATCAACCCGTATTACGCAAGCCGGCAGCAATCCCTGCAATGCTGACCATGAGTGCATGATCGACAGGGGTATGTTCGGCTTGGCGTTCTGCCAGATAGAGGCGACGTCGTTTCATCAATTCGGCTTGTAGCAAGTGCAGCGGCAGCAAATACGGTTTACGCACGCGCATGGATTGATCCAGCACTTCATTGCTACTGAGCAATTTCGATTCATCTTTCAGGGTCAGTAAAGTCCCTACCGCTTCTTGCAAGCGTTGGCGTAATTCCGCTCCCAGTGTTTTTAAGTCTTCATCTTGGGTCAAGTGGGCTTCATAGTAGAGAGCCACATGACTATCGGCTTTGGACAAGACCATTTCCAGCATATCAATCAGGGTCTGGAAATACGGCCATTGTTGCAGCATGTCTTCCAAAGTGGCTTTATGACCTTGCTCAATCACTTGGTTAATGGCTGCGCCTGTGCCTAACCACGCAGGCAACATCAAACGGATTTGTGTCCACGCAAATACCCAAGGAATGGCACGTAATGATTCAATCCCGCCACTGACTTTGCGTTTTGCAGGGCGTGATCCCAATGGCAACATTTGTAATTCCAGTTCGGGGGTCACGGTTCTTAAATATTTCACAAAATGCGGATTTTCACGCACGGTTTGACGATACACCTGCACAGACAGATCGGTCATGCGGTGCATCAGTTCGCGCCATTCTGCTTTCGGGACAGGAGGGGGTAATAAGGTCGCTTCCAGCGTGGCTGCGGTATAAATTTCCAGATTTTGCAGCGCGATACCTTCCAGTCCGAACTTGAAGCGTATCATTTCGCCTTGTTCGGTGACACGAATGGCGCCTGAAATTGAACCCGGTGGCTGTGAGAACAGCGCCTGTTGGGTTGGTGCACCACCACGGCTAATCGAACCCCCACGACCATGGAATAAGGTCAGTTGCACCCCATGTTGTTTGGCAATCGCGGTCAGTTCTTCCTGTGCACGGTACTGCGCCCAGTTGGCGGACATAAAGCCAGCATCTTTCGCCGAGTCTGAATAGCCGATCATGACTTCATGCTTGCCCTGAATATGCTGTTTGTACCAATGCATATTGAACAGAGTTTGCATGGTGTGCGCAGCACCATCCAAATCTTTTAAGGTTTCAAACAGCGGTACCACGCGTAAAGGCTGCTGAATGCCAGCTTCTTTCTGTAATAACAAGACTGCCAGTACATCACTTGGATATTCCGCCATGGAAATAATATAAGCACCCAAGCTTTCCGCAGGCTGTTCTGCCAGTGTACGCATGGTGGCAAATACTTCTTGAACATCGGGATGCAAAATCAGGCTTTGTTCAGGTTCATTTAAATGTTTCGGCAGCAGCGGGCGTTTGCTTTGCAATTCCTGTAACAAGAAATTCTGACGCGCTTGTTCTGTCCACGTTTCGAAATTCCCCAGTCCCAAATATTCTGTAATGGCAGAAATGGCTTGGCGATGACGTCCTGATTCCTGACGAATATCTAACTTGAGCAGCTCGATACCGAAACAATTCACGCGATGGATAAAGTCCAGCAATTTACCATTGGCAATTTCAGGCAGATTACAGGACATCAGCGAGCGGTAGCAGAGTAACAAAGGCTGTAACAGTTCATTTTTACTTTTGATGACCCGACTGTCATCTAAGGCTAAGTCTTGGTCTTGCAGTTTTTGCGCTAACCACTGACGTGTGATTTTTAGGCGTTCACGGGTATCGCGTAAATATTCACGATACGGTTCTGGATGAGGTGTGCCCAACGCTTGCAGCAACTCATCGCTGCAGCTTTGCAGCGAAAGTTCCCAGCGTAAATCTTCAATATCCCGTAAATATAAATCCGCAGCTTTCCAGCGCGATAACCACAATACTTCCTGCGTCACGTTATGCGTTACATTCGGGTTACCGTCACGGTCGCCGCCCATCCATGAGGCAAAACGTACAGGCGCAACATGCAGGGGTAGGCGTTGTCCGCAATGCTCTTCCACCATGCCATCCAGCTCACGCATGAATTTCGGCACTGCATTCCACAAGGTTTGCTCTATGGTGGTGAAGCCCCATTTGGCTTCATCGACAGGGGTTGGACGATGTTGACGAATTTCATCGGTCTGCCATGCAGAACAGATCAGTTGTTTTAGGTCTTCTAATACCGCTTGGCGTTCACGTGGAGTGAGTTTCTGCTGGTCAAATTTAAACAGACAGTCATTGATGCCATCATATTTTTGAATCAGGGTACGACGGCTGACTTCGGTCGGATGAGCTGTCAGCACCAGCTCAATTTTTAGTTCACACAGTTGTTGATAGAGCTGCTCGGCAGAAACCTCATGGGCTTTAAATTTTTGGAACAGATGATCGAGTGGATTTGGGGAGGGTGCTTCGGGATCAAATTCACTTTGGCGACGACTGCGCACCACATGGTACTGTTCGGCAATATTGGCAAAGTTAAGAAAGTGGGTAAAGGCACGGGTTAAGGGCAGAATTTCTTCATCTTCAAGACTTAGAAACAGTTGCTCGAGTTGTTTTTCGGCTTCGACCTGTCCGTCACGTGCGCCTTTGGCGAGTGCCCGAATTTGTTCTATCTGATTAAACAAATCTTGCCCGGCATGTAGTTTGAGGGTCTCGCCCAATAAATTACCAAGTAACCGTACGTCTTCGCGTAGTGGAGCATCAATTTGTTGAATCATTTTCCATTCTCCAGTTCTTATTCTTTTGACTATACCGCGATTTGCCGTAATGCCAAGTGGCAGGGCTACAAAAGTCGCAAGCTTTTGCCGATAAAACTAGCAATCAGATCATGTCCAGCCAAGGCAGATAGACACCGCAATGCTCATGCTCTTGCGGGTGCATATTTCAGCATAAACAGTTCAATGCTTTGCTGAATAATTTCTTGTTGTTCCTGCGGGGTAGGAATGGCACGAACACCGAGCAGAATTTCTAGATGGCGCAGTCCCAGCAATAAAGACAGCAGCAATAAACGCTGTTGTTCTACATCGGCAGCTTGAATAAATCTCAGTGCTGCGGCTTGCTGAAAGAAATCTTCCCAGCCATCACACATTTTTTGATGCGAGGCATTATAAAACTGCAAGGCAAGCGGGTTCTGTTCAGCCGCCAGTTCAATCAGCAAATGCTCCAGTTTCACGGCTTCGGGTAAATACACAATATTGAGTGCGATTTGACAGGTTTGGGCGAAGGCGTCCAGAAAATGGCTGTCTGCGGTTAATTGAAAGGGACGGGTTTCCATTAAGGTTTCACAGGTCTGTTCAATGGCACAGGTAAATAGACTGGCTTTGTCCTGAAAATGATTATAAATCATGAGCTTAGTGACACCCGCTTCTTTGGCAATCTGGTTCATGCTGCAACCATGATAGCCCTGTTTCAGGAACAGGTTTTTGGCTGCAAGCAGAATTTTCTTATGTTTTTCCAAGTCTTTGGGCCGACCAACATTCATTTGCACAAAATTTTCCAGTTCAGGTGAATAAAGTCATTTACTTCAAGTAGGACTTTTAATTAGTGTACCGCATAGTATATTAATTAAAAATTGTTCAAAGAACAGCTTAGTATTTTGCCCTAAAAATGACTTTTAGATAAGAGCACCAGCACATGAAGCCCGTGAAGACCCTGATTGCCAGTTTACTAATTTTATGCAGTTTGACCCTTTGGGGCTGTAGTCGTGAGCAGGCGACGACCGAACATGAACCTTTGGTGATGGTGACTCAGCCGAGCAATATGCTGACAGAACAAAAAAGTTATGCAGGGGAAGTCAAAGCCCGCCAACAAACCGATTTGGCATTTCGTGTGTCTGGACAGGTGATGCAGCGTTTTGCAGAGGTCGGAGATCGAGTTCGAGTGGGGCAAGTGCTGGCGCAATTAGATGTTAAAGATGCACAGCTACAACTGCATGCTGCCCGTGCGCAACTGGACAGTGCCCAGTCGGCAGTCAAAGTGGCCGAACAGGAGCTGGCGCGGTTTCAGCAATTGTTACCGATGAACGCCGTCAGTCGCTCGCAATATGATGCCATGCAGAATCAGTATCAAGCCGCGTTAGCCAGTTTAAAGCAGGCGCAATCCAATTATGCAGTCAGTCAAAACCAGACCCGTTATAACCAGTTAATTGCAGACAAAAGTGGGGTGATTACGGCACGCAATATCGAAGTTGGACAGGTGGTTGCCACAGGGCAAGCGGCTTATCAACTGGCGATGGATGGTGAGCGTGAAGTGTGGATCGGGGTGCCTGAACAAGCCATCAGTGCGTTCAGCATCGGACAGCAAGCCGTGATCAGCGTGTGGTCAAAGCCAGAAGATCAAGTTGCAGGCTACGTACGTGAAATTTCACCTGCGGCAGATCAGTCCCGTACCTTTCGGGTCAAAGTCGCTTTGAAAGGTAATCATGCAGAGATTCAGTTGGGGCAAAGTGCACGGGTCTTTTTCAGTGCACCGCAAACTCACGGATTGAGCGTGCCGCTGTCCAGTGTGTCTGCCAATGCGCAACAGGCTTATGTCTGGGTGGTTCGCTCGGATTCAAGGGTGCATAAAGTGCAGGTCACTTTAGGGGCCTATGGACGTGACAGTGTAGCTGTACTTTCGGGCTTGCAGCCTGAGGATTATGTGGTGGTGGGCGGCGTGCACCTGTTACGTGAGCAGCAAAAAATTCGCCCGATTGATCGGGAAAATCGCACCGTGCAACTGCCGCGCAGCCAGTCCATGACAGGAGCGAAATCATGAATTTTAATCTGTCGGAATGGGCACTGAAAAATAAAGGCTTAATCCTGTATTTCATGATCTTACTGGGCATAGTGGGGATGGTGTCGTATTCCAAGCTATCACAAAGCGAAGATCCACCGTTTACCTTTAAAGTCATGGTGGTACAGACCTACTGGCCAGGTGCGACTGCCGAGCAAGTATCGTTACAAGTGACCGATCGGATTGAAAAGGAGCTGATGAGTACGGGCAATTATGAGCGCATTATGGCGTATTCCCGTCCGGGTGAATCATTGGTGACCTTTGTGGCCAAGGATTCGTTACGCTCGGCACAGATTCCCGATGTCTGGTATGACGTCCGTAAAAAGGTCAATGATATTCGGCATGAGCTGCCGAGTGATGTGCAAGGTCCGTTCTTTAATGATGAGTTTGGCGATACCTTTGGCAACATCTATGTGCTGACAGGCAAAGATTATGATTATGCCGTGTTAAAAGAATATGCTGACCGTCTGCAACTGCAATTACAGCGGGTCAAAGATGTGGGTAAGGTCGAGCTGATTGGACTGCAAGACCAGAAAATCTGGATTGATTTGTCCAATACCAAAGCCACCCAGCTTGGAATTCCGCTCAGTGCCATTCAACAGGCTTTGCAGCAACAAAATGCTATGGCCAGCGCAGGCTATTTTGAAACCCAGACCGATCGCATTCAGATTCGAGTCAGTGGTCAGTTGCACAGTGTAGATGAACTGAAAAAAATGCCTTTGCTGGTGAATGGTCAAACCATTCAATTGGGCGATGTCGCTGACGTCTATCGTGGCTTTAGTGAGCCAGCCCAGCCACGGATGCGTTTCAAAGGTGAAAATGGCATTGGCATTGCGGTGTCTATGCGTAAAGGCGGTGACATTCTGGCTTTGGGTAAGAATTTGGAAACCGAGTTTGCCACCTTGCAGCAGAGTCTGCCTTTAGGCATGCAGCTACAAAAAGTGTCCGATCAACCGGTCGCGGTTGAACGCAGTGTGCATGAATTTATGAAAGTGCTGGCAGAGGCAGTGATTATTGTCTTGCTGGTGAGCTTTTTCTCTTTGGGCTTCCGTACTGGCTTAGTGGTGGCATTTTCCATTCCACTGGTGCTGGCAATGACCTTTGCAGGCATGCATCTGTTTGATGTCGGGCTGCATAAAATTTCCCTCGGTGCCCTGATTTTAGCCCTCGGTTTACTGGTCGATGATGCCATTATTGCCATTGAAATGATGGCGATCCGGATGGAGCAGGGTTATAGCCGCTTACAGGCCGCAGGTTTTGCATGGAAAACCACGGCATTTCCGATGCTGACAGGCACCTTAATTACCGCCGCAGGATTCTTGCCGATTGCCACTGCCGCATCCAGCACAGGGGAATATACCCGCTCGATTTTTCAGGTGGTGACCATTGCCCTGATTGTGTCTTGGTTTGCCGCCGTGCTGTTTGTGCCATATTTGGGGGCTAAGTTATTGCCTGATTTTCAGCAGCAGCCGACGCAAGTCGCATGGTATCAAAGGCTGTGGGCACGTTTAAGAAAGCAGCCCGAGCCGCAACCTGTGATGCTGCACGCTATCGAACATGATCCCTATCAGACCAAGTTCTATCAGCGCTTTCGCGCGTGGGTGAACTGGTGTGTGACTTACCGTAAAACCGTCATTGCGGCAACGCTGGGCATGTTTGTCCTGTCCGTGCTGATGTTCAAACTGGTGCCGCAGCAGTTTTTTCCGCCATCAAATCGTGCCGAAATTTTGGTGGATTTAAAACTGGAAGAAGGCGCATCCCTAAAAGCCACTGAGGCAGCCGTGAAAAAAGTGGAGCAGTTCCTTGCGCAGCAGCAGGGAATTGAAAACTATGTCGCCTATGTCGGTACGGGATCGCCACGCTTTTACCTGCCTTTAGATCAGCAATTACCGCAAGCCAGTTTTGCCCAGTTTGTGGTCTTGGCCGCTTCTCTGGATGATCGCGATGAGATTCGTCATGCGCTAGAACATCAAATTCGCGCTTTATTACCGCATGTGCGAACCCGTGTGTCCTTGTTGGAAAATGGTCCGCCTGTGGGCTATCCGATCCAGTACCGTATTTCAGGGGAAGACCTCGAGACAGTGCGTCAGTCGGCGCATCAAGTCGCGGCGGTGATCGATGACAATCCCAATACCCACAATGTCCATCTCGATTGGGGAGAGCCGAGTAAAATCATAGAATTGCAGATTGATCAGGATCGTGCCCGTCAGTTGGGCATTTCCAGTGTCGAACTGGCCAATTTCCTGAACAGTTCCATTCAAGGGGCCGTGTTGCATCCGTATCGGGAAAAGCGTGAGCTCATTGATATCCGTTTGCGCGGTGAAGAAGCAGAGCGCTTGAGTGTAGAGTCGATTGCCAGCTTGGCGGTACCGACTGCACAGGGTACTTCTGTTCCCTTGGCGCAAATTGCCAAAATTGCCTATCGCTTTGAAGAAGGGCTGATTTGGCATCGTAACCGTTTACCAACCATTACTGTGCGCGCAGATATTGGCACAGGACTACAACCAGCCACGGTCGTTGCGGAGTTATCGGAGCAGATGCAACATGTGCGTGCACAATTGCCCGCAGGTTATCTGCTAGATGTGGGGGGCACGGTGGAAGAGTCGGCACGTGGACAAAAGTCGGTGAATGCAGGCATGCCATTTTTCTTGGCAGTGGTGATGACTTTATTGATGATTCAATTGAAAAGTATGTCACGAGCAACCATGGTGCTGCTCACGGCACCGCTGGGGCTGATTGGTGTGGTACTGTTCTTATTACTGTTTAATAAACCTTTCGGTTTTGTGGCAATGTTAGGCACTATTGCCCTGTCTGGAATGATCATGCGTAACTCGCTGATTCTGATTGATCAAATCGAACAGGATCGTACTGCTGGGCAAAATACATGGGATGCGATTATTGAAGCCACGGTGCGCCGTTTCCGTCCTATTTTGTTGACTGCACTGGCGGCAGTGCTGGCGATGATTCCTTTATCGCGCAGTATTTTCTTTGGGCCGATGGCGGTGGCGATCATGGGTGGACTGATAGTTGCGACTTTGCTCACACTATTCTTTTTACCCGCTTTGTATGCACAGTGGTTTAAGGTGAAAAAGACCGTTTAGTACAAAATATTTTAGTAATATCAGGTGCGAAAGTTGGAAAATTTCAATATAGTAGCACCTTATATTTTTATTAAATTTCAGCTTAGGAATTTTGCTACATATTAAATAAATCACAGATGTAGTAATGAGGTTTAATCGCACATGAAGCAAGACAGTTTAACCAAGTATCGCCGTTCTATCGCGATTTCTTATGTCTTCATGTTTTTGGCTCTGTTTACCGTCATCAGCGGTATTTTTGCCTATTGGTTTGCCCGTAAAATTGCCCAAGTCGACAATGCTGAAGTCTGGTTACAAGCCCAAGCCCTTTGGGTTATGCGCAATATCATCATTTATACCGTTTTAAGCCTGTTTGCAGCACTGTGGTTTATTCCGCTGTGTTTCTTCACTTGGAATAGTGCCTTATGGGTCACAGGCTGCACAGTTGCAGGCGTGGTGTTCGCCCTGATTGCCTTTTTATACCTGCTCAATGCATGGATTAAGGGACTTTCTAAGTTTCTAAAAAATAAAGCAGTTTTCTAAAATTTATAATTTTTTTAGCATTTTGCCCTTGTAAAATCGCGTTTCACCCCCAATTTCAGAGCATTATTCAGTATGAAATGAAATTCCGTGAGGAGCATCGCCAGACATGGCTAAACGTGATTATTATGAGGTTTTAGGTGTCGCTAAAACCGCTAGTGATGATGAAATTAAAAAAGCCTACCGTAAGTTGGCGATGAAATATCATCCAGACCGTAACCCAGACAATCCTGAAGCAGAAGAGAAATTTAAAGAAGCCTCTGAAGCTTATGAAATTCTTTCGGACAGCGAAAAGCGCAGCATGTATGACCGTATGGGACATGGCGCGTTTGAAGGTGGTTTCGGTGGCGGCGGTGGTGGCTTCGGCGGTTTCAGTGCAGAAGACATCTTCAGTCAGTTCGGTGACATCTTCGGTGGCGCTTTTGGTGGTGGCGGTCGTGGTCAGCAACGTCAGCGCCGTGGTTCCGATTTACGCTATGTGATGGAACTCACCTTAGAAGAAGCCGTGAAAGGGGTGAAAAAAACCATTACTTTTACTGCGCCAGCACCGTGTGACAGTTGTGATGGTAAAGGTTCTAAAAATCCGAATGACGTTGAAACCTGTAAAACCTGTCATGGTGCAGGTCAAGTGCGTATGCAACAGGGTTTCTTCTCGGTACAGCAAACCTGTGGGACTTGTCGTGGACAAGGCAAAATCATTAAGAACCCTTGTCAGAAATGTCATGGTTCAGGGGTTTCTGACCGTCAGCAAACCCTAGAAGTAACGATTCCTGCGGGCGTAGACAACGGCGATCGCGTACGTTTAAGTGGTAAAGGTGAAGCCATCCGTGATGGTCAATCTGGCGACTTATACGTGGAAGTGGTGGTTCGTGAACACGAAATCTTCCAGCGTGATGGTGCAGATCTGTATATGGATGTCCCTGTAAGCATTGCCGATGCTGCGTTGGGTAAAGAAATTGAGATTCCGACCCTTGAAGGTCGCGTGAGCTTGAAAATTCCTGAAGGCACACAAACTGGAAAAATGTTCCGCTTGCGTGGTAAAGGGGTAAAACCTGTACGTACCAGCATGCAGGGTGATTTACTTTGCCGTATTGTGGTGGAAACTCCAGTCAACTTGACCGCTCGTCAACGTGAATTGTTGAAAGAGTTGCAAGTGACCATGGATGGTGAAGACAGCCATTCTTCTCCAAAGAAAAAATCGTTCTTCGATCGTTTATTCGATTAAGTTCGAATCAAAAAAAGGGCATGTAAAACATGCCCTTTTTTTTGTCGGTGTTTATTGCGGGATTGGCGCATCAATCGCATCGACACTGACCATTTCACTAGAAGCCTGAGTCGCTTCAACCGCAGCTTGGGTTTTGTTGCCTGCCATACGCTCGGCAAGGCTGCCGAGTTGACCATTCACTGTGGTCATGATTTTTACTCCAGCCAAACTGTCCACAGAGTCCCCAGACTGAACCGCAGGTTCTGCATAAACATGCGCCGCAGTTAGCGCAGTGAAAAGTAGTGCAAGTGTCATTTTTTTCGAATGCATGGCAAGTCTCCTTACAATTGTTATTTCTTGATGATTCGTGTCGGCTAGTCTGCGTATGCAAGATGAACATTGTGTGAAAAAGCTGAGCCTTCAAATTCATTTTTAAGGATTTTTTTCAATCTAAATCCAGATTTCAATCTCATTCTTCACTCAATCGTGGGGTTGAATCATGGCTGTAACGTGTAGGTTTACGCCAAAACAAGTTTTTTACGAAAAATCCAGCTCATAACTTAGTCTCATTGCAGAGTTTTGCTATAGTAAAGGCAATTTTAAATTCGAGATTAGGAACGGATTATGTCTACAAGTCCACGCATTGGGGTATTGGGTGCAGGCGGTCGTATGGGTCGCATTTTGATTCAGGCGGTACAACAAGCGGGTTATCAATTGGCAGCTGCGGTTGAACGTCCTGAAAGCAGTTTGGTCGGTTCTGATGCGGGTGAACTTGCAGGCATTGGCAATATTGGCGTGAAGATCGCGGGGAGCTTGCAGGAAGTTCTGCCAGCCTGTGATGTGGTGATCGACTTTACTGCACCTGTTGCCACCGAACAGCACTTAAAGCTTTGCCGTGAAGCAGGTGTAGCGATGGTGATTGGCACCACAGGCATGAATGATGAGCAGAAGGCATTGCTGGATGAAACCTCAACACAAACACCTGTGGTTTATGCTGCCAACTATTCTGTGGGCGTGAATGTATCCATCAAACTTTTAGAACTGGCATCGAAAGTGTTTGGTGACACGGTGGATATTGAAGTGATCGAAGCGCATCACCGTCATAAAGTGGATGCACCATCAGGGACTGCCTTGATGATGGGTGAAGCGATTGCAGATGCTTTAGGTCGTGACTTGAAACAAGATGCAGTGTATTGCCGTGAAGGACATACAGGTCCGCGTGAGCGTCAAAGTATTGGTTTCCAAACCATTCGTGGTGGTGACATCGTGGGTGAACATACCGTGATGTTTATTGGTGAAGGTGAGCGTGTTGAAATCACCCACAAAGCCACCAACCGTATGAACTTTGCTTCTGGTGCAGTCCGTGCCGCTGCGTGGGTGGTGGGTCGTGATGCGCGTAAATATGACATGAAAGATGTACTGGGTTTTAATGATATTCAGGTCTAAGGCTTAGCCCTGTTACTATAAAACTGCTGCATAAAATTAAAATAAGAAGCGTAACTCAATGAAAATAAAATTAATGACTTGCTGTGCTGTAGCCTTGTTGGCTACAGCGCAGGCAAAGTCGATCGACAATGCCAAACTTAGTATTAACAAACAGAATATTAAGGTCTGGACCTACCAAAACAACGCCAACCCTGTGGTGTTATATAAAGCCGAAACGCATTTTGATGTTCCGATTGAAAAGGCCACTGCGCTGATTTTAGATGTGGAACAAGCGCCTAAATGGGTGCCTTATATGGGCAGCGTCAAGGTGCTCTCCCGAGATGACAGCAAGGGTGAGTTTCTGTTGTATATGGTGCTGGATTTTCCATTTCCTTTAAAAGACCGTGATTTGGTGGTGAAGGGGAAAATGAGTAAAGATGCTCAAGGGATGATTCATATTCAGAACAAAGCCGTAGAGCAAGGTTATCCGCTGAATCCAGATTATGTGCGTTTAACCCGTTATGAAGGGGACTGGACTTTCCAAAAACTGAGTAAGCAAAAAGTCAAAGTTTCGACTTATGGTTATGCAGACCCTGAAGGTTCCATTCCCCTCAGTGCGGTGAATCTATTTGTTGAGCAACAACCTTATCAAATGCTGTTGAAGATGAAACAGGAACTGGCAAAGCCACGGAATTATGCCGCTTTGCCTGTAATTTTACGCTAAAGCATGTGAGGTGATGCCCACTGGGTTCAGGACTTTGGGCATCGCTTGCAGACCTGAGGGTTGCAGCTGTTAAGCGAAAAGTATTTAACCTTTTGGGATAGACACGTATTTCTGAATCGAGATTGGTCAGGTTGGAAGATTTTGTAGAAATAAATGTTGTAGGAAAATCGAAGAATTCACACAATATTCTTGACCAATAATCAATAAATACCCAATGAAATCGACCATTGAAGAATTAAATGCCTTTGTCCAGATTGTTGAAAGTGGCTCGATTGTCAAAGCTGCTGAGCAACTGGGACAGACCACATCGGGCATCAGTCGTGCCTTGCAGCGCTTGGAAAGCAAGCTGAATGTGACCTTGCTGGAGCGAACCACGCGCAAGCTGAAACTGACACAAGAAGGACAACTATTTCTGGAAAAATCGCGCAAGATTTTGAATGATTTGACCGAAGCCGAAGACGCATTATTAAAATCCGATCATGATATTTCAGGCTTAATTCGGGTCGATTCCGCCACGCCGTTTGTACTGCATGTGATTGTGCCGCTGATTCAGAACTTTATGCAGCAATATCCTAAGATTGAGATTGAGCTGAATAATCACGATCAGGTGATTGATTTGCTGGAACATAAAACCGATGTCGCAATTCGCTTTGGCGAATTAAATGATTCCAGTTTACATGCCAAATTACTCTGTCGAAGCCGCTTATACCTTGTGGCGAGTCCTGCGTATTTGGCGAAGCATGGCATACCGCATCAACCCGAGCAGTTATTGCAGCATGCCTTAATTGGTTTTACCCAGCCGACCCATTTAAACAATTGGCCGTTGCAACATCAGGGGCAGCGCTTGAACATTCATCCCAAAATCAAAGCCTCCAATGGTGAAACGGTGCGCCAGCTGGCATTGCATGGGGCAGGCATTACCTGTTTGTCCCGTTTCTTGGTGCAGGAAGATTTAAACGCGGGGCGGTTGCAGGCACTGTTTGAAGATCAGATTGAACTGCAATACCAAAACATCCACGCTGTGTACTATCAACAAGAGCACTTACCGAAACGGGTTCGTCTATTTATTGAGTTTTTGGCACAGCAGCTTGCCATTTATCTTTAGTTTGCGGCAAGTGTATCTGCACGGTGAGCAAGGCTGGTCGTGGTTGAGCATTTTGATCGTGCAGCGCAATCGCAAAATGCTGTGCATTGTTCCAACAGACAAACTGTAATTTTTTCAACGGTGTCTCGCCAATCAAAGTGGTGCGGGTTGAACCTGATTGGTAGCTAAACAGGCGCTGCGGAATGACCGTATCTTGCACATCACTTTTTTGCCATAACTCAAAATTTTGCTGTCCTGATGCTTTTAAATACCCCTCAATTAAAGACTGACAAATAAAATCACGCTGCTGTTGCTGAACCGAGGTCGTGGGTTGGCAGGCAGCCACTGCCAGCGTCAGGATGAGGATGCTGAGACGGTACATTGTGTTTCCCCTGATAAAAAATAAACTGTACGGCTAGCATAGGCAGGGTGTACTCTTGGTTACAGATACAAAATATTTTAAAAAATGAGTACAGTGATGGGCATCCAGTATCGTGATTTGGCACACCAGTTGGCACAGAAAATCTATGCAGGGGAATTGGGGGCAGGGCAACGTTTAAGTTCCTTACGGCAGTTTGCCCAGTTACAACAGGTCAGTCTGAATACTGCAAAAAGTTGTTATGAATTGCTAGAAGCGCAAGGTTTGATTGCAGCAAGACCACAGGCGGGCTATTTTGTGCAGCCGCAAGCTTTGGCGGTGGCGCTCCCGCAACATGCGGATTTTGCTACTACGGCACGCGAAGTCTCTAACTTGGAACTGCAAATTGAAATTCAGGAAGCCTCAATTCATGACCAGATGATCCATCTGGGCTCGATTCAATTGTCTCCGAATTTGGTGCCTGTAGAGGCACTCCGCCGTTCCATTCAACGGGCTTTAAAACACAGCAAACCTGAAGATTTTCTGTATAGCGACAAACAGGGACATCGTCGTTTGCGCGAGGCGTTGTCGGCACATTGGGCGGAAGATGGGATTTATATTGCTCCTGAAGAGATTTATATCAGCAATGGTTGTATGCCTGCACTGTCGGTGGTGATTCAAACCCTGACTCAAGAAGGGGACAGTATTATTGTACCGACGCCCAATTTTAATGGGCAGTTACAATTGTTGGCGAGTTTGAATCGTAAAATTGTGGAAATTCCTGCGAATGCCAATGGTTTTGATTTACAGCGACTGGAGCAGGCGATGCAACATTCGGGGGCAAAAGCCTGCCTGCTCACAGCCAATTTTCAAAACCCGCTGGGCTTTTGTTTAAGCCCCACAGAGAAAGAGCAAATTGCCCAGTTAGCCGCGAAATATCAATGCTATGTGATTGAGGATGACATTTATGCGGAATGCAGTTTTGACTTAAAGCGACCTTTGCCGATTCAATACTGGGACCGACAGGGCTACGTGATTTACTGTGGCTCGGTTTCAAAATCCTTATCAACTGCGTATCGGGTGGGTTGGTTCTGTATGCCTTCCCGCTTACAGCATTTACGTGCACAATTGCTCACGCGGAATGTTGCAGTGAATACGCCTTTACAATTGGGGTTGGCAGATCTGATTTACAGCCGTGCCTATCGTGAGCATTTAAATCAGTTAAAACCCAATTTAATGCAGCAGGTTGAACAGTATCGGCAATTTTTGATTCAGGTGTTTGCGGGTATCGAGATTCGTTTGAGTCAGCCCAAAGGCGGTTATGCGCTGTGGCTACAATTACCCGATCAAATTCACAGTTTGGACATTTACCGCTATGCACAGCAGCAAGGCATCAGCATTGTGCCAGGCATCGTGTTTGGGGAAGAGCAGCGCTATAAAAACTGTATTCGTTTAAATGCAGGGCATGAGTTGTCATTAGAAATCCGCCAAGCCATTGTGTGTCTGGCGGATTGGGTGCGGCAGCAATTAGGGCTTCAAGCTGTGCTGGATTCGAAGTCAGCTTGAAGCACAATCCGATAACGGGCTTTGCCAGAATGCAATCGTTCAATCGCTTGATTCAGTTGCGACATCGGGAACAACTCTATTTGCGGCGCAATGTTTTTCCGTGCAGCGAACTTGAGCAGTTGGCGTAAAGCCGCAGGCGAACCTGTAGGAGAGCCTGTGATTGACTTTGCTCCACCAATCAGACTGCCCGTATTAAACTTGATTGGTTCCAACGGTACCCCTAGCAGATGCATGGTGCCATTCGGTGCCAGCGTACTGATATAAGCAGGCCAATTCAGGGTAACATTCACGGTACTCAGCAAGAGGTCGAATTTTCCTCGCTGAGATTTCAGCGCCTCCACATCGCGGCTATTCACCACATGGTCCGCGCCCATAGCTTTGAGCTCATCGGTCTTGTCCATGCTTGAAGTAAAGGCGGTAATCTCACAGCCCCATGCTTTGAGTAACTTAATTGCCATGTGTCCCAAACCGCCAATCCCGATCACCCCGACATGATGCGTGGCTTGAATTTGGTGTTTGAGTAAAGGATCAAATACGGTAATGCCACCACACAGCAACGGACCTGCACTTTCAGGCGCAAGGTCATCAGGTAGGGGAATTACCCATTGCCATGCGGCACGGACTTTATCGGCAAAGCCACCTGCATGACCGACGATAGTTGCAGTACTGCCACCTGTACACAGCACAGGTTGTCCTGCCATACATGAATCACAATATTGGCAGCTTTCCGCGGTCCAGCCCAACCCGACACGTTGACCAATCTGCAAACCTTTGGCTTCAGCTCCAAGACGGGCAATGGTGCCTATCACTTCATGTCCGGCCACCACCGGATAGACGGCATTGTTCCATTCGTTGTCAATCACAGAAAGATCGGAATGACACAAGCCACAATATTCCACCTGAATTTCTACTTGATGAGGAAGCAGTTCGCCTGCATCAAATTGAAACGGTACCAATGCTTCGCCTTGTTGCAGGGCAGCATAGCTATTGATCAGGTTATTATTCATGGCGACATCCTCTGTTTTTATCGTGTTTTATTGGGTTGCAGTGTTCTTGGATGGACAGCAGTCTTCATGATCATCGACCATGCCTACGGCTTGCATAAAGGCATAACAGGTGGTGGGACCGACAAATTTAAAGCCTTTTTTCTTTAAGGCTTTGGACATCTGCTGGCTTATTTCAGTTTGAGCAGGTGCCGTTTTATAGTTGGGCACGGCATTCAAAATAGGCGTATGGTCGACAAAGTGCCATAGCCAATCAACCACATCATGTTCCTGTTTCAGGTTCTGCCAAGCCCGCGCATTATCACGAATGGCATGCAGTTTGCCAATGTGTCGAATCAGTCCAGCGTCTTGTAATTTGGCTTCTAGCTCGGCATCGCTCAGTTCTGCAATGTGTTGAATGGAATGCTGGAAAAAATGCTGGCGATAACTTTCGCGTTTTTTCAGTACCGTAATCCATGACAGTCCTGCCTGTTGTCCTTCAAGACACAGCATTTCAAACAGATGTTGTTCATCATGTACAGGTTGCCCCCATTCATGATCATGGTAAGCAATGTAGAGAGGATCCTCGGTACACCAGCCACAGCGTTGTTTTGTCATTCTTCCTCTCTATTCTATGTTGTTATCAGTTTATAAGGTGAAGTCTACCCATTGATCCGCTTTATTGTCCCAGTAGGATAAAGCGGCTTGTGGTAAGTCGTTAAACGAAATCCAGAAATCTTTGCCTGACTTGTCTACAAAACCTGTACTGATGAGCAGGGCATCATCCGTAATTTCCATGATCCAGCCTTGATAGCTTTGTCCTGCAACCACAATTTTTTGTTGATTGCCTGATTCTGCAAATTCAACCAGACGATTCATCAACACTTCAGACATGTGTATTTCCTAAAAAATTAACGTAAATATGGAAAAGGATTGACCGCACCGCGACCTTTACCTGCTAAATAAATTCCATAATGTAAATGTGGTGCCGTATGTCGAGCATTGCCCGTATTACCCACATAGCCGATGAGATCGCCTTTTTTCACGAAATCTCCGACGGATAGGCCACGTTTATGCTCATTCAAGTGCGCATAATAATGCCACGAACCACTCGGTCCCAACACCCAAATTACTTTACCACCCAAATTGTTATCGCGTAAGTCTGCAATTAAGCCATCGGTGGTGCTATACACTTTTGTTCCACGTGGAGCCATGATGTCGATGCCTTCATGTCGACGTCCCTGACTGCGTGAAGCACCCCAGGTGTCACTCAATTGTTTGGCTCGAATATTTTGTACAGGAATCGGGAGCTTGGATTTGAGCGGCATGCCTTGCAGCTCTTGTACTGTTGAGGGAGGCAGCGTTGAGCCTGTCTTCTTGGGTGTCGAGGTACAGGCAGTCAGGGTCATTAACCCAATAGTCAAACTGGTAATCGCAAAATGACGAAGCACAATTTATCCTTTTCGTTATTGTGATTTTCAAGACGCTAAAATTTCAGTTTCTGACTATGTCATATCTCTAAGGCCGAGATCAATTTTTTCATGGCCGTTGGCAGCCCCATTTGTGTAGCTTTTTGTGGCGTGAACCAAGTGCCTGAAAGTTCAATGGCAATATGCTCTTGCTGTTCAGGTTCCACGTGGAAACAGATTGCCTCCAGCAGCCACGTGAAATGGGTAAAACTATGTGAGATTTGGGCACGCTGGCGGTTTGCTTTTAGACCGAGCATTTGTGTGGTTTGACTCAGTTCCGCACTATCTTCATAGATTGGCAAGCTCCACAAACCGCCCCATAAACCGGTATTGGGACGTTGTAACCACAGCCATTGATCTTGGCACTGCAACACCATCACTTGAGCCGATTTTACAGGAACTGCTTTCTTGGGCTTTTTATACGGCAGTTCAGTTTCAAGTCCCTGTTGATGGGCCTTACACTGCTGTTGCATAGGGCAATATAAACACAAGGGTTTTTTCGGGGTACAGATGGTTGCCCCTAAGTCCATAATCGCTTGGGTATAATCATGATTGCGCTGCTCAGGACATAACTCTTCTGCCAGTTGCCACAGTGAGCGTTCATGCACGGGTTTACTCAAATCATCTTCAATGGCATAGAAACGTGCCAGAACCCGTTTTACATTGCCGTCCATAATCACGCCGTATTGACGCAGTCCCAAAGACATCAATGCGCCAGCGGTGGAGCGACCAATGCCAGGCAGTGCCATCCATTCTTCCAATTTACGCGGGAAATGACCTTGCTGCGCCACAATGCCTGCGGCTTTATGTAAATTACGCGCGCGGGCATAGTAACCTAGACCTGCCCAGTAGGGCGCAACATCATCCCATGAGGCGCGACCTAAATCTTCAACAGTAGGAAAGCGTTCGATAAAACGCTCGAAGTATTGCAGTACGGTTTTGACTTGTGTCTGTTGCAGCATAATCTCGGAGACCCAAACTTGGTACGGGTTATCTGCGACTTGCCAAGGCAGGTCATGTCGACCATGCAGATCGAACCAGTTTAACAGGGCTTCAGAGAAAGAAAACAGAGACATGCGAACTCAATACAATTTCAAGCCGCTTAGTATAGCGGAGCCACCGCTTTTTGTAGCGTGAGTGCCATAAATTTTGCTGTAAAAAAATGATGCCGAAGCATCATTTTTTTACAGATCGGGAAAGGGATTAAGCTTCGCTTAACATACCCCAACGCGCATCTAGTTTAAGGGGTTGGTCTTCATAACGTGGAATAATATGAATATGTAAGTGTTCAGATGCCTCACCAAACACAGTCCCATCATTAAAACCAACGTGGAAACCTGACGGTTGATGACGTAACTTTAACTCGTTACGCGCCAGTTCTAACAACGACATTAAACTTTTACGTTCTTTGTCGGTAATGTCAAAGAAAGAGCTGACATGGCGTAGAGGGATAATGACGCAATGTCCTTTAGAGAGTGCATTCGGCTCAGGCAAAATGACACCAAACTCATTTTTATCGATGACATCAAATTCATCAAAATTGCAGTATGGGCAGTTGTTCTCAGTCATTATCTTGTCCTCTTAAAAAATCAATCAAATTTAAAATGGATGCAGGATTCATCCTGCATCTACTTTTGTACTTTTTATTCGCCTAAACGACGTTGTAGCAATTCATACATGGCTTCAAGTCCTTGGTGTTCTGCTTCAGCATTGTAGCCTAAGTCAACGCCATTGGTTTTGGCTTTCTCATCGGCTTCGGGGTTACTAAAACCATGCTTGGCATCTTCAAATACAATTACCTCATGCGGAACTTGCGCGGCATACATTTCTTCACGGAAATGTGCCACATCATCTAGGCTGACCATGCTGTCGAGTTCACCATGCAGCACCAAGATTTCAGCTTTCACCTGACCCGCTTGCGCAGGCGTTTGCGCTGAAAGGTTGGCATGGAAGGTCACCACAGCTTGGAGATCTGCACCAGAACGTGCCAAATCCAGCATGACTTTACCGCCATAGCAGAAGCCAATTGCAGCCAGTTTATCTGCATTTACTTCGTTTTGTGCAGCCAACGCCGCCAGACCTGCTGACGCACGAGTCACAATGGTGTCTGGTGCCTGAAAGGTTTGCATCATCCATTCATTGGCTTGAGCCGCAGAGGACGTCACTTTTTTATCGCCGTACATATCAATCGCTAAGGCGGCATAACCATGTTCTGCCAATTCACGCGCACGTTGTTCGGTATAGGCATTACGTCCCCACCATTCAGGTGCAACCAAGATTCCAGCAACAGGTGTTGCAGTACTGGGTGCAGCAAAATATCCAATCAGGCGAGTCCCATCGGCTGTGGTATATTCAATTTCGCGTGTCTGAATGTTGGTGGTCATCCTTTAGTCCTTGGTATTATTGCGTATGAGAATTTACTGATTAAAGCATAAAAATAATCAATCATTTTTAAAAATTGATGTCGATGCAGCAAAGAAGTGTAAAAAAACATCATAAAATTTGGATGTATAGATTTAATACATTAATAATTAACATGATTTTATATTCTGAATTTAAGAGGGAGAGATGATGATGTCATCACGCTTTCTGAATTTTTTGCCGAAATTGCTGAAATTCAAGACAAAAAAAGAAGGAAAAATCCTTCTTTTTTTGAGTTAACCTGATGACCGTAATCTACGCTTTCCCTCTCGAGATAAAGCCGATAATGGCTAAAATGACGGCAACGACCAATAAGATCACTGCAAAGTCTTTGGATAGCCCTGCAACACCACCAAAGCCGAGTAAGCTTGCAATTAATGCAATCACTGCAAAAATAATCGCCCAACGGAACATAAGTCTTCTCCATGTTGTTGTTGTCTTGCCATTCAGTATAGGTTCGGGTCGGCACAGGGACTGTTGCGCTTTTGTCTAAAAAGTGTTCGAATCTTGGAGTAAGCCTATGATTTAACGTAAAAGAGATTGCTGCATTGTTGCAGGAATTTATTGATATAATAGTCATGTTATTTTTGATTTTTGCCGACCATGTCTAGTGAATTACGCCCGCAGTTCTGGAAAAAATATCCGCTTGAAGCCTTGAATCCACAAGAGTGGGAGGCATTATGCGATGGCTGTGGCTTATGCTGTCTGGTGAAACTTGAAGATGAAGATACGCATGAAGTCGCGTACACCAAAGTGGCGTGCAAGTTGTTAGATTGCCGTAGTGCGCGTTGTAGCAATTATCCTGAACGTTTGCAGTATGTGCCAGACTGTATTCAGCTCACCCCAGAAAAATTAGAACAAATTCACTGGTTGCCTGCCAGTTGTGCTTATCGACGTCTGAGTGAAGGCAAGAATTTACCTTCTTGGCATTATCTGAATACAGGATCACGACAAAGTGTGATTCAAGCCCGAAAGTCGGCGGCGGGACGTTGTATTTCAGAAACTGAAGTCAATGAAGATGAGATTGATGAATATATTGTGCGCTGGGTACGCTAATTCTTCTTTTGGATTTAATTGATAATAATTCTTAATCTCAGTAATATGGGTGTGCCTGATCACTGCTGAGAGATTGAGATGTCGATTGTTCGTTTTAAGGCTGCATTATGGGCAGGCTGGATGTGCTTGAGCTTTTTTGCGCTGACCACCCAGCTACAGGCGAAACCGAGTCTCGAAGCCTTAGGCCCCAATATTGCGGATACGGGTTCAGCCTATTATCAGTTTCAAATTCGTTATTTCAGTTCCGCAGACCAGCAACGTCGTTATAAGGTCTGGTTAGGATTGCCGCGTAGCTTACAGCCACAAGCCAAGCCAGCATCCGCATTATTTATGCTGGATGGTAATTCGGCCATGTCTTATTTAAGCGAAGAGCTGCTACAAAAACTCAGCACGCAACAGGCGCCTGTCTTGGTGGCAATTGGTTATGACACGGCATTACCCTTTGATACGGTTGCCCGTGCTGTGGACTATACCCCTGCGGATGAAACAGGACGTATTACGGTAGACCCACGTCAGCCTGAACGCTTAAGCGGGGGCAGTGCCCAGTTTCGTGAAGTACTGTTGCAACAGATCCAGCCGTGGGTGGCTTCTCAAGTACAATTAGATCCCAAGCGACAAGCTTTGTGGGGACATTCTTATGGCGGTTTATTTGTGCTGGACAGTCTGCTGCATGCTCAGTATTTCAGTCATTATTTTGCGGCAAGTCCATCTTTGTCGTGGGCAGATGCACGGATCATGAAGAATCTACACAGCAAAGTGGCAGTCACAGCGCAAA
The DNA here is from genome assembly GCF_054112845.1 of Acinetobacter sp. NigerLNRRAM0016. Lineage (NCBI taxonomy): Bacteria > Pseudomonadati > Pseudomonadota > Gammaproteobacteria > Moraxellales > Moraxellaceae > Acinetobacter > Acinetobacter sp. NigerLNRRAM0016. Next base: position 45,987 of record NZ_JBSYVT010000018.1, on the reverse strand, counting down.
CGCCAAGCTTATGGGTGATGGAAGGAGATTTGGCTGCCCAACATCAGGGACGTGCCAGCCCGAATTTTAATCCGAATACCCTGCAGGATAATCGCCAAGTGATTGCCAGCTTTGAACAGCGTGGGGTGCACAGTAAATTGCTGCTGTATCCAAATCGGAGTCATGGACAAATGTTCTCGGCATCTTTACTGGATGTTTTGAACTATCATTTATTCTAGTTGGATCTTCCGCATTCAGGTGTTCAGTCGGATAAGCATTCCAGTGTAGACTAGAACCACATTCATTGGCTGAAATAACCGTATGTCAGACACCCAGATTCCTCTTCCAGAACGTCTTCGTCCTCGTGATTTGTCTGAAATTATTGGGCAAGAGCATTTGTTGGGCGAGCAGGCACCGTTACGTCAGATGATTGATCAGGGGCATTTGCCTTCGATTATTTTCTGGGGACCGCCAGGGGTGGGGAAAACCACCATCGCCTTATTGTTGGCGCAGGCGGTAGACCGCCCTTTTGTCAGTTTATCGGCATTGAATACGGGGGTTAAAGAGCTTCGGGAAATTATTGCGGAAAGTGGTGATTTGCTCACGCCAGTGGTGTTTATTGATGAGATTCATCGCTTTAACAAGTCACAGCAAGATGCGCTGTTAAATGCAGTCGAGAAAGGCAAAATCACCCTGATCGGGGCGACCACCGAAAACCCATCCTTTGAAGTAAACAGTGCTTTATTGTCGCGTTGTCAGGTCTATACCTTGAATGCGCTGAGCAATGAGGCAATTCAGGAATTGATACTGCGTGCAGTGCAGCAAGATTCATTTTTAAAACAACGTTACATCCAGATTGAAGAGTTTGATGCCTTAATTCAGTTTGCTGCAGGTGATGCACGGAAGGCACTGAATTTACTTGACCTCATCGCCAGTACCTTTGAAGCCGATGTCGAGAACATCATCACCAATGCCATTGTGGTGCGTGTTGCCCAGCAAAATATTGCCCGTTACGACAAATCGGGCGAGCAACACTATGATTTGGTTTCGGCTTTTATCAAGTCTATTCGTGGCAGTGATCCTGATGCTGCTTTGTATTGGATGGCGCGGATGCTGAAGGGTGGTGAAGACCCTGTGTTTATTGCGCGTCGCATGCTCATTTCTGCGTCGGAAGATATTGGCAATTCAAACCCGAATGCCTTGTTGCTGGCGGGGGAATGTTTCCGTTCGGTTCAAGCGGTTGGCATGCCCGAGGCGCGAATTATTTTGGGACAATGTGCAGTCTATCTGGCGACCAGTGCCAAAAGTAACAGTACCTATTTGGCCATCAATAAAGCTTTGGAGTTGGCAGAAAGAACGGCCAATTTACCTGTGCCGCTACATTTACGTAATGCCCCGACCAAACTGATGAAGCAGCAGGGCTATGGGGTGGACTACCTCTATCCACATAACTATCCCGAACATTTTGTGTTGCAGGAGTATTTGCCGCCTGAATTAAAAGGCACTAAGCTGTATGAATCTGCTCGCAATAAACGTGAAGTGGAAGGTGAGCGTTTACAGCAACGTCGCTGGATGCAAGAGCAACAGCAGCAGTAATTGAACGCAGAACAACAGACATAAAAAAGCCCGACATCCTGTCGGGCTTTTTCGTATGCACTGTTTAGGTATAACTCCTGTCGTACCTCACATCCTGGTGTTGCCACTTATCATTATTGTTTTATGTGTTGGAACTTCCTGTTCTCTATGTCCCCATCATATGCAAAACAGCGTGAGTGACATAGAGGAGATTTTCCTGAATTGCTGTACGCTGTGGCGTACAACAACATTTATTTAAAGTTGCCTTCTAAGAATTGTTTTAAGCGTTCACTTTTCGGATTGACCAGCACTTCTTTCGGGTCACCTTGTTCTTCAATTTTGCCTTGATGTAAGAAAATCACATGATTGGAAACATGGCGGGCAAAGCCCATTTCATGCGTGACCACAATCATGGTGCGACCTTCTTCAGCCAAACTTTGCATGACTTTGAGTACTTCACCGACCAATTCAGGGTCTAAGGCACTGGTAGGCTCATCGAACAACATCACTTCAGGTTCCATGGCCAATGCACGTGCAATCGCAACGCGTTGCTGCTGTCCGCCAGATAAGAACGATGGATATTTACCTTCTACACTTTCAGCCAATCCGACTTTTCTTAAATATTTGCGCGCACGTTCTTCAGCTTCGGCACGTTTTAAGCCCAAAACATGCATTGGACCTTCTATGATGTTTTCCAGTACGGTCATATGTGACCATAAGTTGAAATGCTGGAACACCATCATGAGTTGGGTACGCATTTTTTGTAGCTGTCGTGGACTGGTGGCTTTAAGGTTGCCAGACTTGTCGATCACCGTGTCTAGTTTCTCGCCATTCAGTTGAATCGAGCCTTGGCTCGGCTGTTCCAAGAAGTTGATACAGCGTAAGAAAGTACTTTTACCTGAACCCGAAGATCCAATAATACTGATCACATCGCCTGCATTGGCATCCAGTGACACCCCTTTAAGCACTTCATTGTCGCCAAAGGTTTTATGTAAATCACGAATCACCAGTTTTGCTGAGTTTTCCATCTATGTTTCTCCTAATGATTCGATGGTTTTAAAAATGCCAACCAACGTTGTTCCAATTTGCGGAATATCCAAATCAAGATAAATGCCAAACATGCGTACAAGATTGCCGCGATCCCGAAGGCATCAAATGTGGCATAGGTAGCCGCATTCACATCGCGTGCAATTTTCAAAATATCAGGCACGGTTGCGGTAAAGGCAATCGTGGTCGCATGTAGCATTAAAATGACTTCATTGCCATAGAACGGCAATGCGCGGCGTAACATGGATGGAATGATAATACGGGTATAACGCTTCCACGGAGACATGCCAAAAGCACGAGCAGCTTCAATTTCGCCATAAGGAATAGAGCGAATGGCGCCTGCAAAAATTTCCGTGGTGTAGGCTGCGGTATTCAGGGCAAAAGCCAAAATGGTACAGTTCAAGCCTTCGCGGAAGAACTCATCTAGGCGTTCATGCGCATGAATGTATTCGAGACTATAAATACCGGTGTAAATAATCAGGAGTTGCACATACAGTGGCGTACCGCGGAACACATAGGTATATAGCCACACAGGCAGGCGTAAAAATGGATTTTCTGATACGCGGGCAATGGATAATGGCACTGCCAGTACAAAGCCAATGGCAATAGAAAGTACCAACAGCCATGCTGTCATGGCTACGCCTGTCATTTGAAAACCATCGGTCCAAAGGTACGACTGCCAATATTGTTGAAGAATTTCAATCATAGTTTTCCCTTTTTCACGCCAACAGAATAACGACGTTCCAACCACATCAGGATCAGATTCGACACCGTGGTAATGGCAAGATAAATGACCGCAGCAATCACACTGAAATAAAAGACGTCCATGGTGCTACGACCTGCATCTTGGGTAATTTTCACAATGTCGGTTAAACCAATCAGCGAGACCAAAGCCGTGGCTTTAATCAGCACTTGCCAGTTGTTGCCAATCCCCGGCAAGGCAAAACGCATCATTTGTGGAAAGAGGACACGTCGAAACACTTGCAATGGGGTCATGCCATAAGCGAAAGCGGCTTCCATTTGACCCTTGGGCACAGCTTGAAATGCACCACGAAATGTTTCGGTAAAATACGCGCCATAAATAAAGCCCAAGGTAATTACACCTGCAACAAATGGATTGATGTCAATCTGATCCATGTTCAGAGATTCTGTAATTGAATTGAGACCCAGTTGTAGGCTGTAAAACATTAGGAGCATGATCACCAGATCAGGCACACTACGAATGAGGGTGGTATACGCAGTCGCAATATTGCGGACAATTTTAAGACTAGAGAGTTTAGAACTTGCACCAATCAATCCAATCACGATGGAAAGTAACAGTGATAACAATGCAAGCTGTATGGTCATCCAAGTGCCCTCAAGCAACACGGGACCATAACCAGACAAAAACATACTCATCTACTCCGAGTAAAAGCGGTAAAGAAGATATTGATGTAACTCAGTGAGATAGAAAAAGTGCCGGTATAAAACCGACACTTTTTTGTCATCAATAAATGCTGAACGAGAAGTACTTCTTCTCGAGTTTTTTGTATGTTCCGTTGGCAATAATTGCAGCTAAAGCTTTATCGATATCTCGTTTAAGCTCTACATCTTCTTTACGTAAACCAATCGCAGCACCTGCACCCAGTGTTTTCACGTCCACCACATTGCCACCCGCAAAGGCAAAGGCTTTGCCCTTAGGTGATTTCAAGAAGCCGCCATCGACCATAATGGCATCTTGTAATGTTGCATCGAGACGCCCAGACACCATGTCTTGGTAAAGTACGTCTTGGTTTGGATAAGGGACCACATTCACGCCTTTAGGCGCCCAATAGGCTTTCGCATAGCCTTCTTGGATGGTTCCTTGTTGTACACCCACACGTTTGCCTTTGAGTGAAGCCACGGTTGGTTGTAATGGAGAACCTTTCTTCGCAACCATACGGGTTGGTGTGTTGTAGATTTTATTACTGAATGCGATTTGCTTCGAACGATCTGCAGTAACAGTCATCGAAGACAAGATACCATCAAATTTTTTCGCTTTGAGGGCAGGAATCATGCCGTCGAAAGAGTTTTCTACCCAGACACATTTGGCTTTTAATTCGGCACAAATGGCATTCCCTAAATCGATGTCAAAACCCACCAACTTGTTGTCAGGAGTTTTATATTCAAAAGGTGCATAAGAGGATTCTGTACCGAAACGAATGACTTTCCATTCTTTGGCTTGTACAGTGCTGCCAAGAGCTGTCAGCATTAATGTAGTTGAAAGTAAAACTTTCTTTTGCCAGCTTTTCATCGTAAATATAGCATCCGTAAAAAATCAAATTTCAAAAAAATAAGACGAAGACAAAACTTACTCCACCTTTTGCTTTGAAATAAAAGCAACATATATACCAAAACTTCCATTTATTGGTGGTTTATTCAGCTTTCCACCTTTATATTGGTGGAAATTCGGGCATTTTTACGGGTTAGGTTCATTTTGTATTGCAACATCCTATTTGCAATCCTTCATCATATTTAAAAGCCAATACAGCACATAGTGGGAAAAATCTTGAAGCTGTGTACGCTATGGCGTACACAGTTGCTGCTTTTTTTTACAGTTTTACTTAATAATCTGACTCAAATGTACATCCAATCAGCGATTTAAGCCTGCAGTTTGATGAATTGTATGCAAGCTGGTAAGACTGCGAGCAGTAGAGCCAGTGCCATGCTGAGATTGAAAATGCAGAAAAATTTGGGCTGCATGAGCAGACGACGTAAAAACTTGCCTGCAACCGCCCAGATGCCGACACATGGAATCGAGATCAAGAGTAAAATTAAGGCAGCATACACAATGGCACTGAATTGAAGGTTGACCGCAAAGTAGGTGGCAATGGTGCTTATCGACATGATCCATGCTTTGGGGTTGACCCACTGAAAAATTGCACCTTGCATAAAGCCCATGGTGGGTTTTTCTTCAAGCTTGATCTGTAGCGGACCGCTCAACGCAATTTTCCATGCCAGCCAGAGAAGATAGGCAGTTCCGATCAGACTGAAGAGCAATTGCAGCGCAGGAAACCATTGAAAGACTTGGTTGAGTCCCATGCCTATTGCGATCAGTTGTAAAGCGACACCGCAGGCAATCCCTAAAATTAAAGGCAGAGTTTTCTTGAGTCCAAAACGCGCGCCTGAAAGCATGACCAAGGCATTATTGGGACCTGGTGTGCTGGTCATGACCAAACAAAAAAGCAAATAAGAGATAAAAAGGCTGCTGTTCATGCTGCTGTACACGGAAAATAAACAGAATTTTATTGTTGATTAGACACAATTTGATTTTATATTGAGCTTAAAATTTAAATAAATTGCAATAAATGATTGAATTAGATCGCTTAGACCGAAGAATATTGTGTGAGCTTGAAAACGATGCACATATCACCAATGCCAAACTTGCGGAGTGCGTCGGTTTGTCTGCATCTGCATGTTTACGACGAGTGCAAGAATTAGAAAAAAGGGGCGTGATCAAGGGTTATAAAGCCATTATAGATCGTTCTCTGTTAGGTATTGGTTTGATTGTTTATGTGACCATCGGCTTGTCGAGTCATTCCAAGGCCTCTTTAAAGCATTTCGAAGAAGTGATTGAGGCTGCACCAGAAGTCACGGAATGTCATACTATTACGGGGGCGGTGGAGTATTTGCTCAGAGTTGAAGTGTCAGATATTAAATCTTATAAAAAATTTCATACCGATGTTTTAGGGACCATTCCGGCCATTTCTTCCATCACCAGTTTATTGGTGATGGACACCACCAAAGATTTACGTGTTCAAGTATAAAAAAGAAGATAGATCAGATTTAATGTAAGTGATCGAGATTGAAAGTATTTTATGCAGTGCATAAAAAAACCGAGACATCAGACTCGGTTTTTTATTATGAAGCTTCAGACAAGATTAGATGTCTGAAAGGTCGATGCCAATACGTGCAGCAACTTCTTCATAAGCTTCAACCACACCACCTAAACCTTGGCGGAAACGGTCTTTGTCTAATTTTTTCTTGGTGTCTTTGTCCCATAGACGGCAACCGTCTGGAGAGAATTCGTCACCTAACACGATGCGGTCATGGAATACACCAAACTCAAGTTTGAAGTCGACCAAAATCATGTTGCCTTTGTCGAAAAGCGCTTTAAGAACGTTGTTCACTTGGTAAGTGAGTTCTTTCATTTTTTCAAGTTGCGGAGCAGTTGCCCAACCTAAAGCAATCGCTTGAGATTCGTTCACCATTGGATCGCCAAGCGCGTCATCTTTGAAGAACAATTCGAATGTTGGCGGAGTCAATTCTTTGCCTTCTTCAACACCTAGGCGACGGCACAATGAGCCCGCTGCATAGTTACGAATTACACATTCCACAGGAATCATGTCTAATTTCTTCACCAACACTTCAGTTGGAGAAAGTAGTTTTTCAAAATGAGTTTCAATGCCTGCAGCAGCCAGTTGCTCCATGATAAAGGCGTTAAAACGGTTGTTCACCTTGCCTTTACGATCTAGTTGTTCGATTTTTTCGCCATTGAACGCAGAGGCATCATCACGAAATACTAAAATCAGGTGGTCTTGACTATCTGTTTCATACACAGATTTCGCTTTACCAGTATAGAGCAAGGTTTGTTTTAACATGGGGGAACCTTTTGCAAAAAAAAATGCCTAGTAAGATCTAGGCCGGCCAGTTTTGGTAAATCTGGGTTAACAGTTCTGCAGCTTTTTCTTTATCTGCAAAGCTGTTGTCGGCATTAAACACTGCCAAGTTATGACTTGAACCTACTGATGTTAGTCGCAGTACATAGATCTGCTGATCGATTTTAAGCGTTACTTCGTAACGGTTTTTACTTTGACCCACAATGTTCTGGTTCAGGCTGCTGAGCGTGGCAAGTGTATACTGCCAAATTGTATCAGAATTTCCGTCAATTTTGAGCAATGGATTTTGATTTCCATCAGTCAGAAGTTGCGGACGACCGAGCACAGCATTTTGCTCTGAAGCAGCAGTTGCTGAGCTGTTTGGTGCAGCAACGTCTGGACGAGGCAGAGCAAAACGGTTGCCCTTGCTATTTTCAAGCTTTGGCGCATGTTGAATCGCAAGGGGTTCAACCGTTGGTGCTGGATACAGTGGCGTTGCTGGACGAACCATTGACCCTTCAGGATATTGTAGAGGTTCGAGGGTTGCTGTTTCTTTATAGTTCAAAGATTTGTTGCTAACTGCAAGTGAACTACAACCCGCTAAACTGAATACTGAAAGTGCAAGGGTTAAACCTAAACGTAACTGCATAATATAGTGCTCTTTATTTGATTATACCTGCCGCAACCAACGCTTCACGAAGCGGTGCGCGGTATTGTTCTGCAAGAGGTGTTAATGGTAAGCGAATGCCAGTACCAATTAAGCCCATTTCGTGTAGCGCCCATTTCACAGGAATTGGGTTCGATTCACAAAATAGAATATTGTGTAAATTTGCAACTTGCGCATTCAGTTCTTCTGCACGCGCAGCATCACCTGCAATTGCAACAGCACACACTTCGCTCATTTGTTTCGGTGCAACGTTTGCTGTAACCGAAATGTTGCCTTTGGCACCATGTTCGATTAACTGGTATGCGGTTGCATCGTCACCTGAGTACACCACCATGTCTTTGCCAGCTAAGCCTTCAATCAAGGCTTGACCGCGCGGAACATCACCTGTGGCATCTTTAATCCCGACAATTTGCGGGATATCTGCAAGGCGAATGACCGTTTCATTCGCCAAGTCGACGCCAGTACGACCAGGTACGTTATACAGAATTTGAGGTAAATCAACAGCTTCAGCAATTGCTTTATAATGCTGATATAAGCCTTCTTGAGTCGGTTTATTGTAGTATGGGGTGACCAATAGCGCTGCGTCAGCACCCAGTTGTTTTGCTTCTTTTGTTAGTTCAATCGCTTCGCGTGTTGAGTTTGCACCAGTGCCAGCAATAATCGGAATACGTTTGTTCGCTACACGAATGACTTCTTTAATCACTTGTGTATGTTCAGCCATGCTTAATGTAGAAGCTTCACCAGTTGTTCCAACTGCAACAATACTGTTTGTTCCCTGTTCTATGTGCCACTCAACGAGCTTCTCAAGACCCTTCCAATCTACGCTGCCATCTTCAAACATTGGGGTGACGATTGCGACTATTGAGCCTTGAATGATCTGTGCTTGCTGAGTCATTTTGAAAAAATATCCTATTTGTCCATCCAGTGAAGTGAAAAACGTGAGGTGGATGGGTGCGTATTTTGATTTATAGCAATTTCAATTAGATTATGGCGAATTGAATAATGCTTACGCAAATTATGACTGAACAAGCGATGAAGAACAATATGCTTTAGTCAAAGCGACTCAAAACTTTAAAAAAAGCAAAAATAAAGTGCAGTAAAATTACAAAATACAGGTTTCAGATGCCAGCTGAAAATATATTTTTCAAAACTTTATCGTAGAAAAATAAGCAAGATTAAGAGCTTATAGGACTTAATCAAGAGCTTAAAGCTCTATTTATTCTGCTTAAATTTAAGCTGAATGATCACTAAAAACAACGTGAATCATAAATTTTAGCGATAACTCCATGTTCAGAAATTCAATGCAATGCTGTGCTAAGTGCTTCATGTTGTGTTGAATTGTTGACTAATTTAGTCAAATTTCATTTGCATTAATTGATTTTAAGACTAGACCAACTGAACGCATAAAATGTGATTTATCTCTTAATTGATAAAAAAAGTCTAAAAATCTTCAACTTAAGACGAGTTAATTAAAATGTGCGCTTCACAGATGATTGTTGTTCATTGGAGGGGTTAGAACAAGGATTTTGAGATGAATGCATCATCAGACAAGCAGCACTCGGTCATTACGGTTGCCATTTGCTTTTTAATTGCTGTCATTGAAGGGTTGGATATTCAGGCTGCGGGGATTGCCGCAGCAGGGATTCGTGAACATTTTGCCTTAGACAGTTCCCAGTTGGGCGTATTTTTTAGTGCGGGTATTTTAGGTCTATTGCCCGGGGCATTGGTTGGCGGACGCTTTGCCGACCGTATTGGACGTAAAACCGTGTTGGTTTGGTCAGTTGCGGTGTTTGCGTTCTTTACCTTATGTACGGTCTGGGTCAACAGTTTTTATAGTTTATTGCTGGTCCGTTTTCTGGCGGGTGCAGGCTTGGGTGCCGCCATGCCGTTATTGATTACTTTGGCTTCCGAAGCGGTCAGTCCTGAAAAGCGTGGGCGTGCGGTCGGTTTGATGTATTGTGGTATGCCGGTGGGTGCTGCCATTTTGTCTTATATCGCCAGTCTGGATTTTGGTTCGAATTGGAAAAACATTTTCTATTTGGGAGGACTGCTTCCGATCATCGTGCTGCCAATCATGATCAAGTTTTTACCTGAGTCACGTGAATTCTTAAAAGCACAAACCCGTGCTGAAGATGACACTGCGGCACCAGCTACTTTTCAGGATTTGTTTAATCGACACAATTTGATGCGTACAGGCTTAATCTGGGTGAGCTATTTCTTCACCTTGATGGTGGTGTACATCATGCTGAGCTGGTTACCATCTTTGTTTATGGAACTTGGCTTTTCCCGCAAAGAAGCCAGTACGGCTCAGTTCTACTTCATGTTAAGTGCGACAGTGGGTACGGTTATTTTAGGCATGCTGACGGACCGCTGGAAAAAAGCCTATGTCATCTTATTAATGTATGGCGGTATTTTAGCTGGTCTATTTGCACTGAATGCAGCCGCTTCGCTGACGCAAATGTATTTGGCATCGGCATTGGTTGGTGCATTCGTGATTGGTTGTCAGGGCGTACTCTATGCTTTCGGCAGTATTGTTTACCCTACAGAATTACGCGGTACAGGTGTGGGCATGGCTTCGGCAGTGGGACGTATTGGCGCGATGTTGGGTCCGACCATTGCAGGGCAATTGCTCGCCGCAGGCTTTGGTGCAACAGGCGTAGTCTCCGCAGCCATTCCATGTATTGTGATTTCAGCGTTGTTGATGTTGATTTTGGTACAACGACTACAAAAAACCACTACTTAATTAAGCTCATGCTGTATAGATAGCCCGTCATGACGGGCTATTTGCTTTTGTAGCGAAGCGATGGATGGAGACGGCTTCGTTCACTACAAGGCTGTGGTTTTGTTATATGCTAGCCCACAATCAAAAACAAACAGCGAGCCACACCGACATGCAACACATGCAAAACAAGAAAGCCCTGATTGTAGTGGATGTACAAAATGGATTTACCCCTGGGGGGAATCTGGCCGTTGCCCATGCAGACCAAATTATTCCAAAAATTAATCAATTGGGGGCCTATTTTGAGCAAATTATTCTGACCCAAGACTGGCATCCTGCCCAGCATATTTCTTTTGCAGAGAACCATGTTGGAAAACAGCCATTTGAGCAGATTGAATTGTCTTATGGACCACAGGTATTGTGGCCTGCGCATTGTGTGCAAGGCAGTCATGATGCCGATTTTCATCCCGATCTGGCTTTACCCCAAGCCCAGTTGATTATTCGCAAAGGCACCCATGCTGAAATTGATAGTTATTCGGCATTTATGGAAGCTGATCGTCAAACCACAACGGGTTTGGCGGGCTATTTAAACGCACGCGGGATTGACACCGTGTATATCGTGGGCATTGCGACCGATTTTTGCGTGGCATGGACCGCCATTGATGCCAGCCAGTTGGGTTTTAATACTTATGTGATTGCAGATGCCACCAAAGCAATTGATTTGAACGGTTCGTTACAGCACGCATGGCAAGATATGTTGGCTGCGGGGGTGAAACGGATTTATCTGAAAGATATTCTGGCGGCAGCATAAGCCTGTACTGTGTTTGATTTGCTTTTCCCTTTGTCTAGCTGTTGAGTTTACGCATGTCTGCATTTTTGCAATTAAGCCGTTTTATTCAGAAAACTTTTGCCTTGTGGGTGCTGCTGTTTGCTGGAATTGCGCTGATTCTGCCCGAAGCCTTTGTTTGGCTTAAAGCTTACATTCCGTGGATGCTGGGCATCATTATGCTGGGCATGGGCATGACCATGCAGCTCGACGATTTTAAAGCGGTCTTGCAAACCCCAAAAGCTGTGTGCGTGGGGGTGGTGGCGCAGTTTGTGGTGATGCCTATTCTGGCGTATCTGCTGTGTCTCGTGTTTCAGTTGCCTGCGGAACTGGCAGTCGGGGTAATTTTGGTCGGTTGTTGCCCAGGAGGAACGGCATCCAATGTGATTACCTATATGGCAAAGGGTAATACGGCACTGTCTGTGGCTTGCACTGCGGTATCGACTTTATTGGCACCTGTGCTGACGCCCTTTATTTTCTATCTGCTGGCAAGCCAATGGATCGACATTAATGCATGGTCGATGCTGAGCTCCATTCTACAAGTGGTGTTATTGCCGATTATTCTGGGTTTGGTGCTACGCAGTCTATTCAAGCAACAGGCACAACAGTATCTACAGGTGATGCCGCTGATTTCGGTGCTTGCAATTGTGTTGATTGTGGCGGCAATTATTGGCGGCAGTAAGGCACAGATCTTACATTCTGGCTTGCTGATTTTTGCGGTAGTCGCACTGCATAATGGTTTGGGATATGTGTTGGGCTTCTGGAGCAGTCGCTTTTTGCATTTAGCTTATGCCGACAGTAAGGCGGTAGCCATTGAAGTCGGCATGCAAAACTCAGGTCTAGGGGTAGCATTGGCAGCCGTTCATTTTGCGACAGCGCCGTTGACCGCATTACCGAGTGCTATTTTTAGTTTGTGGCATAATATTTCAGGTCCTTTATTGGCGACCTATTGGGCGAGAAAAAACATGCCTGATAAGACAGAAACACAGTAGCATTGCATCGAAATTCTCAAAATTTGATAAAATTTTAACATTAAGTATAAAAAACAGGCAGTAGATCGGGTTTTTGGAGAGTGTAACAAAACCGTCATAAACCCCATCTAAGATGCCAAGCACAGAGGGTAAAGTGTTGATAAAAAATCAACCATAATGAGAGAAAATGGAAAATTTTCAACATTCATCAGAAACTTATTTTAATCGTGAATTGGCATTACTGGAGTTTAATCGACGCGTCTTGGCGCAAGCGCGCAATACCGATTTACCGCTTTTAGAACGGCTTAACTTTCTCATTATTTTCTCCCGCAACTTGGACGAGTTTTTTGAAATTCGTGTTGCGGGTTTAATGAAGCAGCAGGATTTAAATGCGCTGACGCGTATGCCTGATGCCATTCCGACCGATGTGGTACTGGCTGAGCTGTCACAACGGGTACATCAGGCGGTACAGGAACAGTACGATATTTTGAATCATGCCATCCTGCCGCAGTTACAGGGGTTGGGTATTCATTTTATTCAGTACCAAGACATTTTGGAAAAGCATAAAGCGTGGATCGCTGCTTATTTTGCCAAGCAAGTTCAACCCGTCTTGACCCCGATTAGCCTTGATCCATCACATCCCTTTCCGCGCTTGGTGAATAAAAGCCTGAACTTCATTGTCAGTTTGGAAGGTAAAGATGCCTTTGGGCGCGAGATAGAACTGGCAATTGTGCCTGCACCACGGTCATTACCGCGTTTAATCAGTTTGCCTGAAAGCGTGGAAGGACAAGAAGAACAAATCTTTCTGACCGCGATTATTCAGCAGCATATCAGTGACTTGTTCCCAGGGATGAAAGCCACAGGCTGCTATGCCTTCCGTGTAACCCGCAATGCCGATTTAATTTTATCGGAAGATGTCGATGATTTGGCGGTGGCGTTAAAAGATGAATTGTCTTCGCGTCGCTTTGGGCGTGCGGTACGTTTGGAAATTGAAGATGATTGCCCGCGTAGTATTGTGGATTATTTATTGAATGAATTTGATCTCGATCAACAACATTTGTATTCGATTTCGGGTCCGATCAATTTATCGCGCCTGACCACGCATTTTAAGCGTCCAGACTTAAAATATCCGGTCTTTAATCCCGTTATTCCAAAGCCTTTTCGTAAGCAACAGTCCATCTTTGATATTTTGAAAAAAGAAGATGTGTTGTTGCATCATCCTTTTGACTCTTTCCAGCCTGTGATTAGCCTGCTACGTGAAGCTGCGAAAGATCCGAATGTATTGGCGATTAAACAGACCTTGTATCGTAGCGGACCTGATTCCGAGATTGTGCAGGTACTGGCAGAAGCGGCACGCAATGGCAAAGAAGTCACCGCGGTGATTGAACTCCGTGCACGTTTTGATGAAGAGTCCAACATTACCGTGGCCAATGTATTGCAAGAAGCAGGCGCCGTGGTGGTGTATGGCATTGTGGGCTATAAAACTCATGCCAAAATGATTTTGATCGTGCGCCGAGAAGAGCAGCAGTTGGTGCGTTATGTGCATTTAGGCACAGGCAATTATCATGCGGGCAATGCCAAACTCTATACCGATTATAGTTTGATGACCACCCAGCCCGATATCTGTGAAGATGTGCATCGCATGTTCCAAGAACTGACGGGCATGGGAAAAATGGCAAAATTAAAAACCTTGCTGCATGCACCGTTTACCTTACATGCTGAATTACTCAAGCTGATTGAGCAGGAAATAGAATATGCGCAAGCGGGCAAAACTGCGCGGATTATCATTAAGGTCAATGCCCTGACCGAACCGCAGTTGATTGCTGCGCTGTATCGGGCGTCGCAGGCTGGGGTGAAAATTGACCTGATTATCCGCTCTATTTGTTGTTTGGTACCGCAATTGGCAGGGCTATCCGATAATATTCGGGTGCGTTCAATTGTCGGGCGCTTTCTGGAACATACCCGTGTCTATTATTTTGAACAGGGCGGGGAAAAGAAACTGTACTGCGCCAGTGCCGACTGGATGGGACGTAATTTGTTTTCACGGGTTGAAACCTGTTTCCCGATTTTGGATCCGAAGATTAAAAAGCGGATTTTGCAAGACGGCTTACAAAACTACTTGTCGGATCATCACGGAACTTGGGAACTCCAAGCCTCTGGCGAGTGGTTGAAAGCGCAAGCACCTGAAGGGCAGGTGCCGCATTCGGCACAGGAATTTTTGATGAACAAGAGTCTACAGAAAATCTAGGTATGTCTCGCATTTCAAAAGACATAAAAAAGCCTGACTGTGGTCAGGCTTTTTGCTTAAGAGGCTTTGGACTGTTTGCCTTTTAAAATTTCGGTTCGAATGCTTTGCGCCAGTTCAGCAATGCTGCTGTCCATACCATTCACCATAAAGGCGTGACGGGTCAAAACATTGGTCGGATTTGGCAAAGACACCAAGTCGTAATGGTCGCTGATTTGCTTTAACAACTCATTGCTTAAATGCACTGCACTTTCTTTGGCAGAGAGTTGGTGCACCAAACGTTCAGCCGCTTGTACCGCAGTTAACTGCATCGCTTCAACAGAAGAAGAAATAGCGCTGCGCGTTTGCAATACAAAGCGCTTTTCTTCACGGTAGCGTTTATACAGCACATCGGAAAGCAACTGGAATACCGTGCCAATCATGGCTAGACACGGTACGGCATCAGGCATATCTGCCGATAGGGTAATGGTGGCACCCTGTGCATTAAATTGTTGCACCGTGGTAATGTCCGAACGGTTTAATTTGTAATGCTGAACGGCAAGCTCAATGCTCTTATTCAAGAAAATCTGGCACAAATTAAAATAAGGCAGCGACACGGTCTGATTCACAGACTCAAGCAATTGCTTTGGATCATAATATTGAATGTTCAAAGCCACAGAACAATCATCAACAATCACAGGCTTAATTTCTTTGGCTTTGTTTTTGTTCTGGAACTGCTGTTGTGCCTGCGCAATGGTTAAAGCCGCATTATGCTTCTCTTGTTCCAAGGCTTGGGTTAAGGCTTGAATTTCGTGTTTTAAACGGGATTCGTTGTTAATGCGTGCCAAATATTCAGAACGGCTTGGACGCGCAATCGCACGATATGCCAACCACAACAACCCATGAATAAAGAACGAGAATAAAATCGCCAGCCATTGGGTACGCAAGATTTCGCCAATACTTGGTTTAATCAGGGTAATTTCAATGGTGCCGACTTTTTTCTCATTTTGTAAGGCATCCCGCACAAAAACTTCGCCATCACGGGTTTTGGATAAACCACCTGTCGCCAAGACCTGATTGCTGCCGTCCAAAATTCGAATAGAGGCGACACTTGGATTGGTGGCGTAACGGTTCACCAATAACGCCAGTGATACGGTATTGGCAGGTTCAAGTTCCGATAAACTGTCTGTGACCAATTGGCTGGTCATCAACTGTCCCTGATTCGCACGGTTTTCATTCAGTTGGTGAGTGGTTGCAATCACCAATAAAAAGGTATGAAGTGCAAAACTTATTATCAGTAGGCTAGCAAATAGCCCTTGTCTAGGCGCATTCAACGTAAACTTCCAAGGCAATTCTATTCAAATTCGATTATGATTCTCACAATAGTTGTAGCTCAGACCCGAGTCAATTCATGCGAGAAATCATTCTTATATCATTTTTGGGACCCGACCAGCCTAATCAATTCACACGATTAATGCAGGTATTGTCCACTCATTCCTTACAAATTCTAGATGTTGGACAAGCCGTCATCCATAATCAACTGACTCTAGGTATTGTTGTTTCGTCAGATGACCAGACTGCAACAGCATTAGCCATGAAGGAAATTCTGATTCTAGCACATGATATCGGCTTAACAGTGCGCTTTAAACCCATCTCTTCGACAGAATATGATCAATGGGTGAGTGAAGGTGGACGGACACGCTATATTGTCACGGCTTTGGCACCAGAACTGACCGCAGCGCATTTACAAGCTGTTACCAATATTGTGTCTAATCAAGGTTTCAACATTGAGACGGTGACGCGTTTATCGGGGCGTCCGCAGTTGCAAAACATGTCTGAAGGACCAAAACGTTCATGCGTACAGTTTGGTTTAAGTGGACAGATGTTGGATGCCACTGCCATGCGTGCAGCGTGTTTAAGCCTGTCCGCTGAACTCAGCATTGATGTTGCCGTGCAAGAAGACAATGCCTACCGCCGTAACAGCCGTTTGGTATGTTTTGACATGGACTCAACCCTGATTGAACAAGAAGTGATTGATGAGTTGGCACTGGAAGCGGGTGTGGGCGAACAGGTCGCAGAAATTACCGAACGTGCCATGCAGGGCGAGCTGGATTTCCAGCAAAGTTTCCGTGCGCGTGTGGCCTTATTAAAAGGTTTAGATGCTTCAGTTTTGCCTAAAATTGCGGAACGCCTGACCATTACCGAAGGTGCGGAGCGCCTGATTACAACATTAAAATCATTGGGTTATCGAACAGCAATTCTATCGGGTGGTTTCCAGTACTTTGCGGAGTATTTACAAGCCAAACTTGGCATTGATGAAGTGCATGCCAATATTCTGGATGTGGAAGATGGCTTTGTGACAGGTGAAGTCAAAGGGCATATTGTGGATGGCGCACGTAAGGCATTTTTATTGCGTGAGCTGGCAGACAATATGGGGATTTCACCAGAACAAACCATTGCCGTAGGCGATGGGGCCAACGATTTACCAATGCTCTCGATTGCTGGTTTAGGCGTAGCTTTCCGTGCCAAACCACTGGTGCGTAAGAATGCCAATCAGGCGATTTCTAGCGTGGGTCTAGACGGGGTGTTATACCTGTTGGGCGTGCATGATAAAGATCTTAACCGCGCGTAATCATTGCGGTTTCATGACAAAAGCGCAATCTTCGGATTGCGCTTTTTGTGTTCTTGCTGATGAGTTTTGTATAAAAAATTCGTCTGCCATTTGCATGCCGACCAGATGATTTTCCATAGAGAAAAAAATAATTTTTCCCGTGTGAAAACCCGTTGTTTTTTTGTAATGACACGCCAACTCATAGCTTCTCTTGCTTCCCTTCAAGTCGAAATGACAAAAATTGTAATGACAAAATAATATTGCGACAATGTATGTCGCTCAATAAAAAAGCATGCCTTTTTTTCTGTTTAAAACTGTTCATAATGCTTGCATAGAGACATAGATAGACAAATTTCACAAAATTAATATAGGTCGTGAGGATTGCTGGTCGGGCACTTGCCCAGACACCATTCCCATTGAAGACGGAGGTTTTTATGGTCACAGCGAATTTAGCAACCATAATTGGCTTGAGTTGTGTGGCTGTTGCATTGATTGCGGTTTTCTTCTCGCCTTATCGTCGTTGGCTGAGCTTTATGTTCGCAGGCATGATGTTCTGGGGCCTGCTTGAAATGATCCGTTTGAGCATTCAGGTTGTGTTTGAATTACCGATGGCATACAGCTATCTAGCAGCGGTTAGCATCGCCATGGGCATGCTCACCTTGTTATTGTTCCGTGAAGACCGTCGTGCAGAGCGTGCCAGCTCAAAACGCCGCTATATCGAGCATACCCCTGTGTATGAAGATGATCAGCAGTACAGTAGTCGTTAATTTTGATGCTCCTTTTCATCACAGATGAGAGGGAGCGCAGTTTTAGGTTAAGTAAAAATAATAAAAACAGTAGCCATGCTATTTATTCAGGCAAAGTCATACTTATTCAAGGGGCGACAAAACGCGTGTTCTCGCCATCCATCTAATTTTGATCAAAAAGAATTCTTCAACTCAAAGCTTTCCGTTTTAAAGACTTGACAAAATAAGGATGCTTTTGTGATCGGAATAGAATTTCAAGCTGTGACTTTGGTGTTCAGATCAGGATTGTTATACAAAGCCTAGCTTCCATCGGAATTAAGTTATGGTAGGATGGAGCAGTCAATTTTTCTACAATTACAATAGGCTTCAAACGTCATGAAACTGTCTTCAATTCCAGTTGTAAAGCTACCTTTGGTCGATGTGAGCACGGACCCACTCGATCTCCTTGTGGCGAGTTTGGTTTTACGCATGAAACAACTGGCTCGTACAAGTCCTAAATTTATTGAGTTGATTCATGACCGTCAATTCCGTATCCAAATTGGGACAGATCTAGGCGTAGCGCGTCAGATTATTATCGACAATGGACAAATTGATACAGTTTCAGGTGATGCTGAGAAAGCGGATTTTATTTTGCAATTTGCGGATAGCGAGCAAGGCGTAAAAACCTTATTAAAAGGGGATCCATCAGCATTCATGACTGGCATGCAAAATGGCAGTATCAAGATGGAAGGGGATTTCAGCTTATTAGTGTGGTTCAACAAAGCGGCAAAATTGATTCCACCAAAGCTACCTAAACCCGTGAAAGAAAAGATTCAGTTGGCACGTCAATTTTTAAAAGAAAAGACAGGTCGCTAAGTGCTATTAATATAGCCTGTTAAAAAAGCCTACAGCATGCTGTGGGCTTTTTTTATGATGTGAAGATTTATTCGACTTCGAGCTGAAAGGTCACGGGTCCATCATTAATTAAGTGGACTTTCATATCCGCAGCAAAAATCCCCGTTTCTACCTGAGCAAATTGTGATTTGGCATACTCGACCAGTTGCTCATACAAAACTTTGGCTGCATCAGGGGGCATCGCAGGACCGAAATCGGGACGCAAGCCTTTTTGCGTTTGTGCCATCAGGGTAAATTGCGACACCAGTAACAAGCCACCTTGTGCTTGCGTCACATTCCAGCCCATCTTGCCTTGTTCATCATCAAAAATGCGGTACTTCAAAATTTTATCAATCAGCTTTTTGCCTTTTTCCAGATGATCTTCTTTGCCCAGCCCTAAAAAGACCAGCAACCCATGTTGAATTTCACCCGTTACTTGACCGTCGACGACAACTTTGGCTTCAAGTACTCGTTGTAATAAGGCACGCACGAGAATCCCTCAATATTTGATGTGCTGGGCATTGTAGCAAAGATCCGATGATGCAGATGGAGCATGTTTCTGATTTGACGAGTTTTATGCAATCAATGGCTTTTTTCACCCTAAAAGTGTGCTTTAATGCTAGAAGTTGATAAAAACTGAACCTTTATGTCTGCAATCATTCAATCCTTACTCGATACTGACTTATATAAATTCACCATGCTGCAAGTGGTGCTGCATAAGTTTCCGCAAACGCATAGTGTCTACCATTTCCGTTGTCGTAATTTGGATGAAACAGTGTATCCCTTGGTGGATATTCTGCAAGATTTGAATGAACAGTTAGATTATTTATGCCAGCTACGCTTTAAAGAAGACGAATTACAATATTTGCGCAGCTTACGTTTTATTAAAAGTGACTTTGTCGATTATCTGGAACTGTTCCAACTCAAGCGTCGTTTTATTCATGCAGGCATAGACAGCGAAGGCCGTTTGGATATTTGGGTTGAAGGACCCATGGTACAAGCGATGATGTTTGAGATTTTTGTACTTGCGATTGTGAACGAGCTGTATTTCCAGCGTATTCGTACGCCTGAAGTCTTGGAGGAAGGTCAGCGTCGCTTAACCGCCAAGATTGAATTTATTCAGCAATGTGAGCAACAGCAACGTCCTGAAGATCCGCCATTTTTAGTATCAGATTTTGGCACCCGCCGTCGTTATAGCTTGGCTTGGCAACGACAGGTGATTCAGGCCTTCCATCAAGCAGTACCGAATGTGTTCCGTGGCACCAGTAATGTGCTGTTGGCAAAAGAATTGGGAATTTCCCCGATTGGCACCATGGCCCATGAATTCTTGCAAGCTTTTCAGGCGCTAGATGTGCGTTTACGCGATTTCCAGAAAGCCGCCTTAGAAACTTGGGTGCAGGAATATCGAGGGGATTTGGGGATTGCTCTGACTGATGTGGTGGGGATGGATGCTTTCCTGCGTGATTTCGATTTGTATTTTGCCAAACTCTTTGATGGTTTAAGACACGACAGTGGTGATCCTTTTGTTTGGGGCGATAAAGCTTATGCACATTATCAAACTTTAAAAATTGACAGCCGAACCAAAATGCTCACCTTTAGTGATGGTTTGAATTTACACAAGGCGTGGGCTTTACACCAATATTTTAAAGACCGCTTTAAAGTCAGTTTCGGGATTGGCACCAATTTAACCAATGATATGGGGCAGACCCCGCTAAATATCGTGTTGAAACTAGTGGAATGTAATGGGCAATCCGTGGCGAAAATTTCGGACAGCCCAGGCAAGACCATGACCGATAACGATACTTTCTTGGCTTATTTGCGTCAGGTTTTTCAGATTACTGAATCTGCACATTAATCCATTTCTAATGCAGATTTTCTGCTGAGTTTTATAGGAAAATCGGCATTCTATCGATAAAGGCTTATGCTAACATCAAGCAGTTGCCAGAACAAAACGTGTAAAAATGATGACGCAATCTACGCCAAACTTGGGCTTATTAATCGAAGCGGAAGAGTTACTTCCGCTTTTGGGCAATGAAAAATTACGGATTGTGGATTTAAGTCGCAGTTCAGTCTATGAGCAGTTGCATATTCCACATGCCATCCCCCTCAAACCCGCACAACTGCTGCGTCAGGAAGAAAATGCCACGGGCTTGTTGCCTGATGCCGAAGCTTTGACTGCCTTAATTCAGTATTTGAATATTACGCCAGAGCATCATGTGGTGGTTTATGATGATGAAGGCGGGGCTTGGGCAGGGCGCCTGATCTGGAATTTACATTGTCTGGGTTTTTATAACACCTCACTGCTCAATGGCGGGATTCACGCATGGCTGGCACAAGGCTTGCCGACCACCTCTGAGCAGGCGCAATTTGCCCCTGTCGCTCCTTTGGTTCAGGTCAATTTGGCTGCGCAAGATCAAGTCCGTATTCAATATGCAGAGCTGTTGCCCTTAGTCGAGCAACAAGCAATTCAGCTGTGGGATTGCCGAACTGAAGATGAATATACAGGTTTAAGATTGGCTGCTCGACGCGGCGGTCACATTCCAAATGCACGCCATTTTGAATGGAGTACTGCACTTAACCGTGAAAATCATTTAAAATTGCATGCTTTAGAACGCACACAACAACGCTTAGAACAACAAGGTTTCAATTTACAGGAACCTGTCGTGGTGTACTGTCAGTCACACCATCGTTCAGGTTTGGCTTATATTTTGGGTCGTGTATTGGGTTGGAATATTCGAGCTTATGATGGTGCGTGGAGTGAATGGGGCAATCGCCTCGATAGTCCAATCGTTACTGGAGAGTTACCGTCTTGAGCCTCACCTCACGTTTAACTAAACAATTTTTTATTCAAGCACAACGTGTTGTGCCGCAACATCAGCTCTCTCGTGTGGTGGGTAAGATTGCGGCCAGTGAAAACCAGCTGATTAAAAATACGGTCATTTCTGCATTTAAAGCGCAATATGGCATTGATATGTCCATTGCAGAGCAAAAAAATGCCTTGAAATACAAGTCATTCAATGAATTCTTTACCCGTGCTTTGCAAGATGGTGTGCGTGAAATTGACACCAATGCCAGCAGCATTGTGTCACCTGCGGATGGTGCGATTTCGCAATTGGGTCACATCGAATCGGGTGAAGTCTTTCAAGCCAAAGGGCAAAGCTTCTCGGTTGAAAAACTGATTGCAGACCCGCAGTTGGCAGAACCATTCAAACATGGTGAATTTGCGACGGTGTATTTATCTCCGCGTGACTATCACCGTGTACACATGCCCTTTGCAGGCACGTTGACGGAAACGCTGTATGTACCTGGTGAGCTGTTCTCTGTGAACCAGACTACGGCTGAAAATATTCCAGGTTTGTTCGCACGTAACGAGCGTATGGTGTGCTTGTTCGATACTGAATTGGGTCGTATGGCGGTGGTTTTGGTCGGTGCGATGATTGTGGCGGGCATTGAAACTGTGGCGACAGGCAAAGTAAAGCCGACAGGGCGTTTAGAACTGAATCAGCACAATTTGTTCCTTGAAAAAGGCGCAGAACTGGGACGTTTCTATTTGGGTTCAACCGCAATTGTTTTATTTGAACAAAACAAAATGCAGTGGGATGAACAGTTTAAAGCCAATTCAACTGTGGTGATGGGGCAGGCGCTCGGTCATACCGTGTAAGAAGATGCTTGAGGTGGCTGTGCGAGATAGCCATCTCAACATAAACTTTGAATAAGATTTAAAAATATAATGATTTAGCTCATGTGATAAAGACGTTCTTTCGGGAACACCACTTTAAAGATCGAGCCTTGATTTTCTTTTGATTCAATTTCTAAATGCGCGTTGTGCTGCATCAATACGTGTTTCACAATCGCCAGTCCCAATCCAGTTCCACCTGTTTGACGGCTCCGTGCGCTATCCACCCGATAAAAACGTTCGGTTAAACGTGGCAAATGTTTCGGATCAATGCCGATTCCAGTATCTTCAACCGTGAAATAGCCATGTTCGCCATCATCATGCCAACCCATGGTAATGGTGCCGCCTTTAGGGGTGTATTTAATGGCATTGGTAATCAGGTTACTGAACGCACTCGCCAACTCGGTATCTGAACCAATCAGGTCGCAATGACTGTCAATATCCAGATTCAGGGTATGACCATAATCGACATTGTAGGCTTGAGCATCATCAAATAACTGATTCATCAGGCTTGGCATTTCAATAATCTGGTTTTTGGCAATCTGTTTGTTGTTCTCCAGACGCGATAGCAGCAACAGATCATTTACCAAAGCATTCATGCGTTTGGTTTGCGCCTGCATTTGCTCGAAAGCTCGTTTCCAGCGTGGATTTAAATCTTCTTGGTCGGTAAAGGTTTCAATATAGCCACTCAGTACCGTCAAAGGCGTGCGTAATTCATGCGAAATATTATCCACAAAGTCTTTACGCATTTGCTCCAAGTTGTGCATGCGGGTCACGTCATAGGCCACCAGCAGACGGCTTTCACCACCGAAGCGGGTCATTTTGATTTGCACATAGTGGTCTTCAAATACAGAGGACTTCATTTTGATGCCGTCAGGAATTTGATCACTTTGTTTGAAGTAATCAATAAAACTCGGTTGGCGCAAAATGGTCATGATGTTGCGACCAAGATCCAGTGCCTGAATGCCCAGTAGTTTTTCTGCCGCAGGGTTCCACCATTCAATCTGGTGCGATTCATCAATCAGCACCACGGCTTCTGCCAGTGCCACCAAGGAAGACTGGGCACGATCAATCAATCCGACCATTTCGGCCTGAACAATCCGTTCTTGGCGCTGTGCACGATAGACGTTAAACAGCAAAGCCCCCCATATCCCATTTAAATTGGGCGGAACATCATAGGGACGATTGGAAATCCATTCATTGACCAAATACAAAGAACGTAATTGGAAAATAAAAAAAATCGAGAAACCAGCAAAAATGCAGATCCAGAAATACCCAATGCCAAAACCGACTAAGCTTGCAATCAGTAAGAGAAAAGCCAGTAAGCGTAAATCTTGTTTGGCAAAAGTCCACAAACTGCTATAGCGGAATTTTTGATGTTCACGGGCCAGTTCGGGGACGGGGTATGGTTCATACATAAAATTAAAATTAACCTAAAGCAACATCTGCACGAGTAGAGAAGCGGTAACCTGTACCACGTACGGTTTGCACAAAACGGTCTGCACCATAAGGTTCTAAAACTTTGCGCAGGCGGCGAATATGCACGTCAATAGTACGGTCTTCGATATACACATTACCACCCCAAACTTGATCGAGCAGCTGGGCACGGGTATAAGCACGTTCTGGATGGGTCATGAAGAACGCCAACAAACGGTATTCTGTTGGACCCATATCTAAAATATTGTTGCCAAAACTTACGCGTTGGCTCACAGGATCAAGCAGTAAACCATTGGCATCAATGGTTTTTTCACCACTCAGCGCATTGGCGCGACGCAGTACGGCTTTAATTCGAGAAACCAATTCGCGGGTGGAAAAAGGTTTGGTCATGTAATCGTCTGCACCTGCATCGAGACCTTGGACTTTATGGTCTTCTTCTCCGCGGGCTGTCAGCATAATCACTGGAATTTCTGATAGGTTTTCATCGCGTTTCAAGCGACGACATAGATCGACACCACTGACGCCGCCTGGCATCATCCAGTCGAGCAAAATCAAAGCAGGGCGCTGATCCACAATCATTTGATGCGCTTGTTTTGCATCTTCTGCCTGTAAGCATTGAAAGCCTGCCATATCCAAAGAGGTGTGAATCATCTCTCGAATCGGAAGTTCGTCATCGACGATTAGTATGTAGTCATCTTTCACAACGCAATATCCTATTGGTGATAACGGTAGGCCGTTTCTTATTTATGACAGGCTTATTACAAAGATTAATTATGACAGTATCATTGCAGAATAGGGCAGAATGCCGATTTTCGCAAAGTTTTGTGACAATTTTTAGTCGAAAACATGAACAATTTTAGACAGTCTAACTCTGGTTCATCTAACCAATTTCAAATTTTTGTAAAAATTAAATGGCTGTAATTTAATTTTTTTTATCCGAAAATGATGCCAATAATGTCACAAAGACCACTCTGCAAGAGGCCAATACATCTTCCATAGACTGTTTAAATCCACTCATGACCCAACGAATTGCAATCTGTGTGACATAACCATTTAAGCCTGTAGAAACCCATGAAATTTCACGTTCCGAATGCGGAATATTCGGCATCATCAACATGACAAAGGCATGAATCATGCGGTCAAAGCGCAGCATGGTTTCTCGAATGGTGGCTTGGTTATGCAGTTCTTGTACCAGCATGGCATCAATATAAATAATCCGTGCCATGCGTGGGTTATCTTTCAACGTGGTTAATAAAGCCGTTAAACCTGCATCGACCATTTTTTCATGACTGCTGGAGG
The DNA here is from genome assembly GCF_054112845.1 of Acinetobacter sp. NigerLNRRAM0016. Taxonomy (NCBI): domain Bacteria; kingdom Pseudomonadati; phylum Pseudomonadota; class Gammaproteobacteria; order Moraxellales; family Moraxellaceae; genus Acinetobacter; species Acinetobacter sp. NigerLNRRAM0016. Next base: position 20,721 of record NZ_JBSYVT010000018.1, on the reverse strand, counting down.
CTTGCATAATCGCCTGCATTACATTCTGCTGCAGTTCATCAATCAGTTTCAGGAAGATGGTTTGAAACAGTTGATCGCTTTTTTTAAAGGATTCATAGAAATAGCGTTCTGTCAGCTTGGCTTCATTACAGATATCTTTGACGGTCACCGAAAAGAATCCATGGGTGCCGTAGACCTCGATGCCCGCTTCAATTAATTTTTCTCGACGTGCCTGTTTACGCTCAGCTAAAGACAGTCCTTTAAACTGGCGTTCTTTACTTTTGGTGGGGTTGTTATTGTGTTCCGCAGTGTTGCTATTGGAATAAGTCATAAGGGCAAAACGTAGCAAAGACTGGCTTTAGTTTAACAACTATTGTGGTAAAAACCTAAATTTTAGCCATGCTTGAAGTGGAGATGAGATTCGTCAGGCAATTATTGACAATGCATATTGTCAAATTTATATTAAAAGCGTCAACGGCATAGTGCAAAAAATAGCAGTGCTGGTATTGTGTCAAAGCCTATGCAACCCATAAGGATAGAGAATGAAAACATTTAACAATAAAGTAGCGGCCGTTACTGGTGCGGGTTCAGGAATTGGTCAACAACTGGCATTGCTGTTAGCCAAACAAGGTTGCCATCTTTCTTTAAGCGATATTAACGAACAAGGCTTGGCCAAAACCGTAGAACTCCTCAAAGACAGTAAGGTGCGTGTCACCACCCAAAAGCTAGATGTATCGGACCGCGAAGCCATGCGTGCGTGGGCAGAAGAAACCGTTAAAGATCATGGTTCGGTGAATATGATTTTTAACAATGCAGGGGTGGCATTGGGCTCGACCGTTGAAGGGGCGAGTTATGACGAACTGGAATGGATTGTCGGGATTAATTTCTGGGGCGTGGTGTATGGCAGCAAAGAATTCTTGCCACTGATCAAGCAAACAGGTGATGGGCATATCATCAATATTTCCAGCTTGTTTGGCTTAACGGCTCAACCGACACAATCGGCTTACAATGCCACAAAATTTGCGGTGCGCGGTTTTACCGAATCGTTGCGCCAAGAACTGGATATTGAAAACTGTGGCGTGAGTGCGCTGTGTGTCCACCCAGGCGGTATTCGCACCAATATTGCCAATGATGCGCGTATGAATGACAGCTTACGCAGCTTGGGCATGAATCCTGAAAAATCAGCACGAACTTTCAACAAGTTATTGCGTATTCCACCAGAAGAGGCAGCACGTGAAATTCTGAATGCAGTGCAAAAAGACAAGCGTCGAGTGTTGATTGGTAATGATGCGAAATCTTTGGATCTGATTCAGCGTATTTTGCCGACGGGCTATCAGAAAGTGACGGCAATGGCGTCGTCATTGAGCAAGCGTTTTAAATAATTCAAGAAACGTGCTGAGTTAGGTTCAGCACGTTTTTTCCTATCCATCATCCATTAAATTAAGGTCTTGACGGTTTTCTTTTTCCAGATCAATTGATAATACAGCCCTTGCATGATGCACAGGCTAACAAAAGCCAAAGCATAACCATACCAAATGCCTTTTAAGCCAAACCACTGACTAAACAGATAGGCACACGGCACTTCAATCAGCACAATCGCTGCAATGTTAATCAGCATGGGAATGTTGACGGTACCACTGGCACGCATAATCGACGCAAAAATTGCGCTGGCACCAAAAAATAAAATGGACCACAACACAATAAACAGCAGTTGTTGCCCTAGTGTCACCACTTCGGGGTCGGTAATAAATAGCGCCATTAAATATTTGGAGAACAGATACGCCAAAATCACCAAGATACCCGTGATGATGATATTCATGCGCAAGGCTGTGCGGGTGACTTTGGTGAGTAAATCGGCTTTGCCTGCACCAATCGCTTGAGCCGCAAAAATCGAGGCGGCAATTGAAATGGAAAGGGCTGGAAACTGAATGTAGTTCAGCACCTGATTGACCGCGCCATAGGCTGCGGTTGCTTCCGAGCCATAACGGTTCACCAGCCCGATGATCACTAAGCCTGCCACCGATGTGGTGACCATCTGAATGCCTGTCGGAATGCCCAAACTCAGAATGATGCGACTCAGTTCAGGTTGATGTCGGATATGTCTGAATAATTCGGCATCAGGGCGCAACGGGTGATGTTTTTTATTGAGATAGACCATTAAAAACAGCAGTACTGCAGCATAGCCAATGATGCTGGCAATGGCAGGCGCGATGATGCCCAATTTTGGAAAACCAAAATATCCTGCAATTAAAATCGGGGTGATGACAAAACCGATAATACTGGTCATGCCAAGGGCAATCAGTGGAGTAATACTGTCGCCCACACCGCGTAAAATCGAGGTATAAATAATATATACAAACAGTAGTGGGCTACCCGCCATCATCCACTGGACATAGGGTAAAGACAGATGCATGATTTCAGGGTCAATCCCCAGCAACAATAAAATCTGTTTGGCAAAAAGCACGCCCAAAAAGGCAATCACACTGCCGCCAATCAGGGTCATAAACAGGGTGGAACCGACTACACTGCGAACTTTTTCCAGATTTTGTGCGCCCCATGCCTGTCCAATCAGCACGGTTGAACCTGCCGATAAACCGATGATAAAAGCCAAGAGACAAAACAGGATGGGGAAATAGACTGCGACCGCAGCAACCGCTTGAACCCCAAGCATTTGCCCGACAAAAACCGTATTAATGGTGCCTGATAGGTTTTGTAAAATATTGGTGGCAATCAGCGGCAATAGAAACCAAAGAAATGCTTTCCAGAACTTGTCAGAATTGATCAAGGGACCATGAGGGACGGCAGCCATATTCGCGATGTATCATCCATAATTTTTTATTGTGCTCTTTGCAACATAACACAAGCCACAGGAAAAAAAGCAGGAGATCTGTTGAATTTTCACTGTTTCCAAGCACGAGAAAAATTGCCTAGCAGCGGTTCAGAATCTCGATGGCCTGTTCCAAGGTCTGTTCCGTTTTGGCAAAGCAAAAACGAATCAGGCGTAAATCTTCAGGAGGGTGCTGATAAAACACGGAAATTGGAATGGCGACAATGCCATGCTGTTCTGCAAGGAAGTGGCACATGTCCACATCGTTCAGATCGGGACGGATGGCGCGATAATCCAGATTCTGGAAATAGGTGCCCTGTGATGGAGTCAATTGGAAGCGAGAAGCGGCAAGACCAGCGGTGAACAGATCCCGCTTACGCTGATAAAAATCAGCGAGTTGCTGTACATGTTCAGGATGCTGTTGCATGTATTCGGCTAAGGCCACTTGTACAGGGGTGACCCCGCAGAAATTGGCAAATTGATAGACCTGACGGAAAACCCGCATTAATTCAGGGGCTGCCACACAATAGCCCGTTTTCCAGCCTGTGACATGGAAGGTTTTACCAAAAGAACCCACCACGAAACTGCGTTCACGCAGTTCTGGAAAGGACAAGGCCGAATAATGCGGTTGCCCGTCGTAAACCAAGTGTTCATAGACTTCATCCGACAGCACCACAATATTCCGCGCCTGAATCAATTGAATCAGTTGCTGCCAATCTTGCTTCGACCAAATGGCACCTGTTGGATTATGTGGAGTATTGACAATGATCATGCGGGTTTTGTCATTGATGGCTTCCGCGACTGTATTCCAGTCCACCTGAAAATCTGGCGTAGTTAATGGAATACGAATGGCTTGGGCACCGACCAAGGCGATGCTTGGCGCATAGCTGTCATAGCTCGGGTCGAACACAATCACTTCATCGCCCGCATGCAGGATGGCTTGAATGGCACTAAACAGGGCAATGGTGGCACCCGGGGTGATGGTGATTTCGTGGGTTGGATCAATCAGCAGTTCATCACGCTGAAGAAATTGCGCAGCCACTTGCTGGCGTAAGCTAAGTAAGCCATCACCCGCAGCATATTGATTAGAACCATGTAAGGTCGCATGGCTTAAGGCTTCCAGCAAGGCTTGTGGCGGCGCAAAGTCGGGAAAGCCCTGCGAAAGATTAAGGGCATTTAGGCGCTGTGCCATGGCGGTCATTTGGCTAAAAATCGTGACCCCTTGTGCAGGGAGTTTAGAGTGTATTTTGAGCATGACCGCTAACCTTGTCGGAGAAGAAACTGATTTAATTTAGCATGTTGCAAGGTAGGTACAAGTAGCATTCACGCGATTTCTACAGCTACCTTGCAGAATAAATTAAAGCAGATAATCCACCACAGCACGGATGATGCCGAGGGCGAGACCAATAAATGCGCCCACCACAACCCCATTGACGCGAATCATGTGCAAGTCGCCACCAACTTCATTTTCGATTTTGCCAATCATCTCGCGCGAGTCCCATTCATGAATGCGCTCGCTAATAAACCGAATCACTTTCTCGCTGTATTGATCACTCAGATTCACCGCCAGACCACTCATGCGGTCATTCAATAACTGGCGTACCGCCTGATTGGCGATGATGTTCTCACCGACCTGTTGAATCGCCACGCGCAGATTGGCCGCGATGCCCGAATCGGATTGCATCAGATCGGCTTTAATGGCATCACATAAAATCACCACCGCACCGCGAATAAAATTCAGTACTTGCGGGCTATCCAGCAGGGCATCTTTGCTGCGATTCAGGCGTTGGCTGGCGCTACTGTTGCGATCCTGTAACTGGTACATCAGTTCTTGGGCGGTTTCCTCAATCTGTTGTCGCCAAGGGTGTTCTGGGTTTGCCAGCATTGACTCTACCCGTTCAATCAGGGAATCGATGGTACGCTGTTGCACATCAATGCCAATCCAGCTGGCCCCTTTCGCCAGTTTGGAAACGCCCAGTTCTTTAAACAGTTTTTGCGTCAGTTCACGGGTTTGCTCAGGGTGCGTGATCATCCAGTCATGCACCACATCCAGACCGCGTTGCAGCACATCCTGATGGAAGTCATTTTCAATCACGGCACGCAGCATTTCGCTGGCCAGCATATTCACATCGGTATTGCGGACCCATTGCACACTGTTATTTTGAATAAAGCGACCAATCTGCTCCTGCCCGACAAAGTCAAAGATTTTAGGAACCGTTTGCTGAATCACTTGGGTGACTTGGGTGTTGTTGTGTGGATTCGCCAACCATTGACCGACCGCCAGACTCAAGTCGATATTTTTCAGACTGCGTTCCACCACTTGCGGCGAGAGAAAATTCTCCTGCACAAAACGCCCCATCGATTCGGCAATACGTGCTTTGTTGCGCGGAATAATTTCGGTGTGGTCACGTAAAAACTTAGGGATGGGCATCTTGCCAAAGGGATTGCGGAACAAGACGGTAATCGCATACCAGTCCGCCAAGCCCCCGACCACGCCAGCTTCGGCAGATAGCATCAAGATATGAATTAACCATACATATTCGGGCAAAAACTTGGCAGCCACCATCAAGATGAGCCAAGCCAGTACGGCCATGATCAAGGCGATGGTCGCAAAGCGTTTACTGCGTTTTAGACTGTCCGAACTGGTGCTCGCAACCTGCATATCAAGATCCTAAGTCATCTGTTAACGATTAATTGGCGGGTGTCACGGGTTGAGGCTGAATCACCTCACCCGTGGCAGTGAGTCCGTACTTTTGCCCTAAAGATTGCAAAATTAACGTGGCATCAAAGGCATCGCTCGGAGCTTTATCTTTTTCCTTATAACACTCAATGGTATAGGAGACTTGCACAGGGTCAATATTGACCACTTGTGGCGTATCGTAAAACGGATCAGGCCAATAGCCTGGATAGCGGCGATAGTAGCCACGTGGGTAATAGCCATAAGGATAAAAGGAGGGTGAACGATAGACCACCGCCTGACGGGGTGGTTTATTGGTGAGATTGCTCGGGTCATCCAGCACTTTAAAATAACGGAAGCCATTTTTGACCGTGGTTTGCGCGGCTTTGACCAAGGTAATTTCTTCCGCCATCCCATAGTTCATATTTGGGTCGGCTTCAAAACTGATACGATAGGTTTGTGTATTCATCGGATAGGTATTAAAACGCCCCAATTGATCAAAAGTTCGCGGTTTAGACGGGGTAGAGGCGCAACCCGCCAGTGCGAGCGTGATCAGGGTCAGGGCAATAAGCTTGGTTTTCATGTTCATACTCCGCTGATTGCTGGTGAAATAGGGGAGAAACGGCCACAACATTTGCGTTTAAAAATGGCTATTCGGTTGGGTCAAAAATTCTAATTCTTCAGCACTGGACGCGCGTCCTAAAATACGATTTCGGTGTGGATAACGTCCAAATTGGTCAATGATGGCTTTGTGTTGTCGTTCAAATTCTAAAGCAATCGGATGTCCCAGTTGTTCAAATAAGCTTAACCCAAATTCATGCACCCGCTGCGATTCGCTGTGCATAAACGGCATGTATAAAAAATAGCGCTGTTCGGGACTGAGTTGTAAATGATGTTGCCCCAAAATGGCTTCTTGTGCCAAGCCCAATGCGAGTGCATCTTGGGCAAAAGCAGCGGCTTGATCACGGTATAAATTGCGAGAGAATTGATCCAGAATAATGACTTCGGCCAGACGACCTTCAGGTTGTTGTCGCCATGCCCAGAGTTCACCCAAGGCTGCCTGTTGATGGATCTGACTAAATTTTTCTGCCAACATTTGATCAAATTCACTGCTTTTTGCAAACCAGTTCGGCTGGGTTTCGGGCGCATACCAAAAGTTCAAAATATCCTGATAATTCATTTTTATTACAGATCCTTAGCAGTTATTCTTCCATAAAATCATATTTTTTTGGTGTCTTATAGAGTAACTTTGTGATAAAAAATTGCCGCAATAGGGTGAGCTTTTTAAGAATTTTTTACATCGACCCGTTGAACATGAGCGATGTCACCCCTATTAATGCCAGTTATCTGATTTACTGAATCTTTTCGACAGAAGCCAGAAATGTTGCGAATCTGCTGGAAAAATAGACAGCGTGTCATGTGGCGGCATCAAATCACAGTATACTGATATAAACTGATGATTTTATTTTAGTAGTTCTTCCAATAAGCGAGATGATAATGAGTCAACCCGAATCGACCTCTCAAGCTGTGTTTCCGACTTGGGTGGATTCTTCGCTGTTACAAGGGATGTTACGTGGTATAGAACGTGAAAGTTTGCGTATGCAAAGCAATGGTTTTTTATCGCAGGCAGATCATCCCCAAGCTTTGGGATCGGCTTTGACCCATCCGCATATTACCACCGATTATTCAGAAGCCTTGATGGAGTTCATTACTCCTCCACAAGACACCATTGGCAAAGCTTTAACGTATTTAAAAGATATTCATGCAGTGGTCCATCGTCATTTAGAGCATGAAGAAAAGCTCTGGCCATTGTCGATGCCGTGCATGCTGGACAGTGAAGAAGACAACATTCGATTGGCGCAATACGGCAGCTCCAATATTGGCCGTTTCAAGACTCTATATCGTCGCGGTTTAGGCGTGCGTTATGGTCGCCGGATGCAGACCATTTCTGGGGTACATTATAATTTATCCTTCCCAGACAGTTTATTTGCCGCCTTACAACAACAAGAAAGTGATGCAGATTTACGCCAATTGTCTGCGCAAGATTATCGCAGTCATCGTTATTTTGGTCTGATTCGTAACTTTATCCGTCTTACCCCACTGGTGATGTTCTTGCTGGGTGCCAGTCCATCGGTGTGTAAATGTTTTATGACGGGTCGTGAGCATCATTTGTTGCCACTGTTAAAAGGCACCTTGTATTTGCCCTATGCCACTGCTTTGCGTATGGGCCGTTTTGGCTATCAGAACTCCGCACAGAAGCAACTCGGGATTCACTACAATGACATTCAAGGTTATTTAGACGGTTTACAAAAAGCGGTCAAAACTCCGTATGCAGATTTTAGCCGTTTAGGGTTAAATGATGTGCAAGGTGAGCCGATCCAAATTAATGACCACGTGCTGCAAATTGAAAATGAGTACTACAGTCTGGTACGTCCAAAGCAAGTGCCGCAAGCAGGTGAAACTCCTTCGGAAGCCTTGGCGAAGCGAGGTGTAGGCTATGTCGAACTGCGCGCAGTGGACGTGAACCCGTATAGCCCGATTGGGATTGATGAAAGCAGTGCGGGTTTTCTGGAAGTACTGGCCTTGTATTGTTTATTGCAAGACAGTCCAGCGTTGTTAGATGATGAACAAGAGCAGATTGAACAGAACCAAGCGGAAGTGGTCAATCGTGGTCGTGCACCGAATGCGCATATTGTGGCAGAGGGGCAGACTTATGCGATTGAGGACTGGTGTCAAAAACATGTGGATGCCATGCGACCTTTTGCAGAACTGCTCGATCAAGCCAATGCCACACAGCTTTATGTACAGGCTTTAGCCTTGATGCAGCAACGCATTGATGAAGTGGATGATACGCTTTCGGCACAGGTGATTGCAGATACTTTGACCCATGGCGGGACGTGGAATTTTGGTAGCGTGATGGCTCAACAACATGCGGCAGTGTATGAACAGCATCAATTGAGTCCTGAAACACAGGCGTATTTTGATGAATTGGCACAGACATCGCTACAACAGCAACAACAACTTGAACAAGATAGCACCGTCAGTTTTGATGAATATCTTGCACATTATCGATAAAAATTAAGAGGTTTGACCATGCAATGGAGTTTTCGCTTCGTGAGCGGGTTTTTAGTCATCGCAAGTATCGTGGGTATGGCGTTTGCGCTGTATCTCGAACATGTCCAAGGTTTATCACCATGTCCGCTGTGTGTCTTCCAGCGTGTGGGTTTAATGGGGTTGGGCTTTATTTCTTTAGTGGCACTGATTCATAACCCAAGTTCAACCGTGGGCAAACGAGTTTATGCCTTATTGGGCAGTCTCTCTATTTTGTGGTCGGCTGGGGTTGCAGCGCGTCATGTCTGGTTACAGAACCTGCCACCAGATCAGGTGCCGAGCTGTGGTCCAGGCTTAAACTACTTGATTGATGCCTTGCCGCTGAAAAGCGTGTTGGCGCAAGTGCTGACGGGTTCAGGCGAGTGTGCCGTGATTGACTGGACTTTCCTTGGACAGTCTTTGCCAGTGTGGTCATTGCTGTTTTTTGTGGTTTTGGCAGTGGTCAGTTTGTGGCAATTGGTGCGCCGTTATCCAACTGCTGCAAAAGCGAAAAAATAACACCGACAGCGTTTTAATCTGTATAAAAAAAGCCAACGAGAGTTGGCTTTTTTTATGTGACATCAGGTCAGAGCGATGCCTTCATAATCATCCAGACCAATCATATGCTCATGCGCATGCAGTTGGTGATGTTGGGCTTTTTCAGGATAGAACCAATGCACAATTTGTTCAGCCACACTGGCATGATATTGAATTTCCAGATGATTCAGACCATAGAAAATGGCTTTATGCGATTCGGGCAGTTTTAATTGAAAGCGTGGATTGGGATGCTCGCCCAAGGCACTTTTGACACTGACCAGATAGTCGCCAATGACTTTCAAGGTTTTGTTTTTACGGTGCTCGAATTCTAGCGTTCCTGCGACCAGATAGGTGTTGATATGCGAAGGCAGTGGCGCGGGTTTGCGGTTATCATCAAAGAAGCCGATGCGGGCTTCATTGTGTTCCCAGTCATCATCACGCACGCTGCCATAGCGTAAATCCAGAATGCCATTACTGCGAATATTGACCAGATGTCCTGCCAATTTCACAATCGGAAAGCGTCCCAGTTTTTCTTGAATGGCAAAGCCAAAGCGTTCCAAGACGGCACCGTGATGTGGTGAACCCAGACAGACCAGATTTTCTACCATGTGTAGCCATTGATGCATGTTCTGTTTGCCATAGAACAAGGCACTGCGTGCGACCAGTCCGCCCATACTATGCCCAATAATATCGAGACTGGTAATACGCGGGTTACGCTGAATCAGGTCTTCTAGGGTATTGGCAAGGCTACGTCCATTGGCTGAAATACGACGCCCAGAATTGTAGTTCAGGTACAACATGGTGTTGTGGTCACGCTGAGCCAGTAGCTTTTCGCCAAATCCACCATTGTTGCGATTGGTCCAGTCCAAGTGATTCATGCACAGACCATGCACAAAGATGACCACCCGTCCCGATAAATCCCCACGCTGAATTTCACCATAGTGATCGTACAGCACCATCGGCAGGGCGATGGGATTATGATATTTCAGTAAGTAATCGCCAATCACACCATTCACTGCACCCACTAAAAAATGCAGGCTGGGGGTGAGTGGTTTTTCATGCAGCTTTGGGTATTTTTCAATAATTTGTCGCAAACCGGGTGCCAAAAGATAATGCCCGTAGTTTTCTAAAATACTCATGCTCAGGCGGTTAAATTTGACGATTTGCGGTAGGTTTTGCAGATATTTAAATTCTTGTTCATCCACCCCAAAAATACTGGAGAAGATTTCCCGCTGAATGGTACGCATAAAGTCCTGAACCACATTGTTCAGGGGCGTACTGAGTAATTGAGCCAGACCTTCCAGTAAGTCCGCTTGACTGGGTGGGGTCCGATCCCATTTACAATACGTTTCATGCAGCGGTGTTAAACTCGGCATTTGTTATTGTCCTTGATGCTTTGTTTGGCTCATCTCAAGGCTTTCATTTTGCTTAAGATAGAGGTATAACTTTTTTCAGTTTCATCATATCGAGTTCGGCTCGAATAATTTTAAAATACCGATGAATATCGCGAAAAAGGGCTATTTTTGTCTAACAATTCGAGCCTTTCGACGAATTTAAAACAATCCTGCGTCAGTATGATGAAAAATAAGGACAAGGTTGCAGCAGGTGAGCAAAGAAAGATGAATATTATTTATATCCACGGCTTTCAAAGCAGTCCAAATTCAATCAAAGCACAACAGTTACAGCACTATTGCGCGCAAGAGGATCGCTGGACGGTGCATGTGCCTGATTTAAACCTGCCGCCTGCACAGGCATTGCAACTGCTGCATGATTTGGTGAGTCAGCATGAGGATGTGGTGTTGCTCGGTAGCAGTTTAGGCGGCTTTTATGCGACACAACTGGTCGCAACACATGCGCTGCCTGCTGTATTGATTAACCCTGCTATGCGACCATGGCAACTTTTTCGGGATTTATTTGGGCAACAGCAACTTCCCTATGCCGTGAATGCCACTTGGACACTGGATGAGCCGCAATTGGACTATTTAGAGCAAATTGCGGTATCAAATGTTCAGCAAGCAGACAAAGTGTTGGTATTGTTACAACAAGGCGATGATGTTTTAGATTATCGTGAGGCTGAACAGTTTTATGCATCACAGCAACCTCGGGCATTGGTCATGACCGAGGCAAAGGGCAACCATGCGATGGATGATTTTGCTGCCAAAATACCTATGATTTTACAATTTTTATCGTCTTGCAGATTATAAGGAAATCGTACAACGTGTCTCAATATACGGCTCAATCGCTTGAAGTTTTATCTGGTCTAGATCCAGTCCGTCGTCGTCCCGGGATGTATACCGATACCTCTCGTCCGAACCATTTGGCTCAGGAAGTGATTGATAATGCGGTGGACGAAGCACTGGCGGGGCATGCCAATAAAATCACGGTGACGGTGTATAAAGATGGTTCCTTGGCTGTAGCCGATAATGGTCGGGGTATGCCGGTTGATATTCATCCTGAATATGGACAAAGCGGGATTGAAATTATTCTGACCAAGCTGCATGCCGGCGGTAAATTTAGTACCGACAACTACCAGTTTTCCGGTGGTTTGCATGGTGTCGGTATCTCGGTGGTGAATGCCTTATCGACCCGCGTTGAGGTTGAAGTGCAACGTCAGGGGAATCTGTACCAAATGGCGTTTGAACAGGGCGAACCTGTAGCGCCTTTGGCGGTCTTGGAAGGCAAAGTGGCCAAACGTGCTACAGGAACATTGGTACGTTTTTGGCCTGAAGCCAAATATTTTGATTCACCTAAATTTGCCTTAAAAGCACTGAAACATAATTTAAAAGCCAAAGCGGTTTTAGCCGCAGGTCTACAGATTATCTACGTTGATGAAATCAATGACGAGAAAATCGAATGGCAGTTTGAAAATGGTCTGGTCGACTATTTGATGGACGAGCTGGAAGAGCGTGAAATTGTGCCTGCACCTGCCTTTGTCGCGACAGGGGATGCCGAACGTGCCAGTGCCGAATTTGCGATTTGCTGGAATGTGGAAGGTGGCGAACAAATTCAGGAAAGCTACGTCAACCTGATTCCAACAGCGCAGGGCGGAACGCATGTGAATGGCTTGCGCTCAGGGGTGACCGATGCTTTGCGTGAGTTCTGTGAGCTGCGTAATTTATTGCCACGTAACCTGAAACTGTCTGCCGAAGATGTTTGGGATGGCGTGAACTATATTTTGTCGCTGAAATTCCAAGAACCTCAATTTTCAGGACAGACCAAAGAGCGTCTTTCCAGCCGTGAAGCCGTGGGCATCGTGCAGAATATTGCCAAAGATGCTTTTGCCCTGTGGCTGAACCAGCACTCTGAAATTGCCATGCAACTGGCAGAAATGGCAATTTCCAAAGCGGGACGTCGCTTAAAAGCAGCGAAAAAGGTGGAACGTAAAAAGATTGTGTCGGGTCCAGCCTTACCGGGTAAGTTGGCGGACTGTGTCGGTCAAACCCGTGAAGATTCGGAACTGTTTATTGTGGAAGGGGATTCTGCGGGCGGTTCAGCCAAGCAGGCACGCGATAAAAACTTCCAAGCCATCATGCCAATTCGAGGCAAAATCTTAAATACTTGGGAAGTGTCTTCGGATGAGGTGCTAGCTTCGCAAGAGGTGCATGATATTGCGATTGCCATTGGGGTTGACCCAGGCAGCGATGATTTAACTGAATTACGCTATGGCAAGATTTGTATCTTGGCAGATGCTGATTCAGATGGTCTGCATATTGCCACGTTGTTATGTGCGCTATTTGTGAAACATTTTCCAACTTTGGTGGAAGAAGGGCATTTGTATGTGGCAATGCCACCGCTGTTCCGTATTGATGATGGCAAAGACGTGCACTATGCACTGGATGAAGATGAGCTCGAGTCGATTCTGAAGAAAGCCAAAACCAAGAGTCCGCAAATCACCCGCTTTAAAGGTTTGGGTGAGATGAATGCTAGTCAGCTACGTGAAACCACGATGGACCCGAATACTCGCCGTTTAGTGCAGCTAGATTTGGATGATAGTCATTTAACTGCCTCTTTACTGGACAAATTACTGGCGAAGAAGCGCTCGGGTGACCGTAAGCACTGGTTAGAGCAAAAAGGTAATCTAGCGGATATTGCGGTTTAATTGCAGTCTGCTCTATTTTTCAAGCCATCCAAGCTAATTGCTTTGGGTGGCTTTTTTAGTGCACAGCAGTATCTTCTGCTGAAAAAAAAATGTGCAATTTCAGTAGGGAAGAGTGCAATGAGTGGATGAAAAATGCACCATCCTGAGTCGTGAAAATACAAATCAGGAGGCAATGATGTATACAAGATTATTAATTTAGATAGAGGGTTTTGAAAATTTATATAATAAAAACATATGTTTAATTAGTTGGCATAAAAATTGAATACTCTGGGCAGACATAACCAAAAAACACAAAATGCTTGGAGAACTAAAATGTTCCAACAAAAACTATTGAGTAAAACCCTTTTGGCGGCAGCAGTGGCGGGGAGCATTGCATTAACAGGCTGTTCAAAACCAGCAGAAAAAACAGAAACCGCAGCATCGGAAGCCAAAGCGCCTGCGGCTAGTGGCGATACCATCAAAGTAGGGATTTTACATTCGCTGTCAGGCACCATGGCCATTTCTGAAACTTCACTGAAAGACACGGCACTGATGGCGATTAATGAAATTAATGCCAACGGTGGGGTGTTGGGGAAAAAATTAGAACCAGTGGTGGTTGACCCTGCTTCAGACTGGCCCTTATTTGCTGAGAAAGCCCGTCAGTTGATTACTCAAGATAAAGTGGCGGTGATTTTTGGCTGTTGGACTTCGGTATCGCGTAAATCGGTCTTGCCAGTGGTGGAAGAACTCAATGGTCTGTTGTTCTATCCTGTACAGTATGAGGGTCAAGAACAATCGAAAAATATTTTCTATACGGGTGCCGCACCGAATCAGCAAGCCATTCCAGCCGTGGAATATCTAATGAGTGAAGAGGGTGGCAAGGCTGAGCGCTTTGTGCTGTTAGGTACGGATTATGTTTATCCACGCACCACCAATAAAATTTTACGTGCGTTCTTAAAGTCGAAAGGCATTGCCGATGCGGACATTATGGAAGAGTACACGCCGTTTGGTCATAGCAACTATCAAACGATTGTAGGTAATGTGAAAAAATTTGCTGCAGGCAAGAAAACCGCGGTGATTTCGACCATTAATGGTGACTCGAATGTGCCGTTCTACCGTGAATTGGGCAATCAGGGCATTAAAGCCTCGGATATTCCAGTGATGGCCTTCTCGGTGGGTGAAGAAGAACTCCGCGGTATTGATACCAAGCCATTGGTGGGTCATTTGGCGGCATGGAACTACTTCATGTCGGTGAAAAATCCGAAAAATACTGAATTTGTGAACAAGATGAAACAGTATGCGGTGGAATACAAATTGCCAAATGCGGATAAATTGGTGACCAATGACCCAATGGAAGCGACCTATGTTGGGATCAATTTGTGGAAGCAGGCGGTAGAAAAAGCGGGCACAACCGAAGTCGATAAAGTCCGTGATGCCATGGCGGGACAAACATTTGCTGCACCCTCGGGCTACACCCTGAAAATGGATGAAAGCAATCATCATTTACATAAGCCAGTGATGATTGGCGAGATTCGTGGCGATGGTCAGTTTGATGTGGTGTATAAAACAACCGATACCATTAAAGCGGAGCCTTGGAGCCCGTACATTCCAAAATAATTCCCCTCAACCTACTGCTACGGCAGTAGGTCTTTTCATTTCTTCATTCCGATGACAGACCATTTGCCTTGTGAGGGGGAGTCTTTTCATGTCAATAAAACGCTATTGTGTGGCGCTGCTGTGTACCTGCCTGCACATATTCTTCAATCCTGTCTGGGCTGAAACATCTACCGCGGATGCACCGCTGCAAGTCCAGCAGGCAGATCCGATTCAGCGTTTTGTCAAAGCCGATTTTGCTGAACGCCGTGCCATGTTGAACCAATGGCCTGCCAGTATTGAAAGCCTCGATCAGTTGGTGGCCTATATTGATCAAAATGAATTGTATCGAGATGGTGCAGGTCAAACTTATATCTTAAAAAATGATGAGAAGTTGTATCAGTATCCTGACATGCAAGCGCTGAGTACATGGCCTGCGGATTTATCTCAAGTCACGTTGGTGAATACCTTACGTAAAGCTTTGAGTTTTGGGCAAGCCAAAGTGAAATTGAAATCGGATGAAGCAACCCAGCGTTTAGCCGCGATTGATATTTTAGAAAATAATTTAGATGAGCTTGATCCAGTCTGGATTCGTCAACTCTATCTGCAAGAACAAAACAATAAAGTCAAAGCACGTCTGCAACAGCTCAAAGCGCGTATGGATTTAAGCAGTTCCGATGCACTGGTCAAGTTACAGGCGGTGAATACCTTGTCCGCATCGGATCGTCCTGATGTGCTGGCAGTGATTGAACAAGAACTCAATCAAGCGAACCTAAATCCTGAACTTGAAGCGGCTTTGCAGGCGGCAAAAAGCAGTATTAAAACCCGATTACAAGCCAGTGAATGGGCAGGGCATGTGTTTTCAGGGCTTAGTACCGCCAGTATTTTACTGTTAGCCGCATTGGGCTTGGCGATTACGTATGGTCTGTTGGGTGTGATCAACATGGCGCATGGCGAGTTGATCATGATTGGTGCCTACACCACTTATGTGGTGCAAAGCCTATTTAAAACCCATTTAGGGCAATATGTTGACTGGTATTTACTGATTGCAATTCCTGCTGCCTTTTTGGTGAGTGCCTTGATTGGCATGCTGATTGAACGCACGGTGATTCGCCCGCTGTATGGAAGACAACTGGAAACTTTACTGGCGACCTTTGGGGTCAGCCTGATTTTAATGCAACTGGTGCGCATGATTTTTGGCGCACAAAATGTTGAAGTCTCGAATATTGCATGGCTTTCAGGTGGTATTTCCTTAACCCCAAGTTTAATGCTGCCATATAACCGGATCGCCATCATTATCTTCACCGTCGCAGTGCTTTTGCTGTTGGTGTATCTCCTGAATAAAACCCGTTTTGGTCTGTTTGTTCGTGCGGTCACGCAAAACCGCCAGATGGCGCGTGCGGTCGGTATTCGTTCGGCACGTATCGATATGTTGGCCTTTGGATTGGGTTCAGGATTGGCGGGTTTAGCGGGTTGTGCCTTGGCGCAAGTGGGTAATGTCGGTCCAGATTTGGGTCAAAACTACATTATTGATGCCTTCTTGGTGGTTGTGGTTGGCGGTGTTGGGCAAGTCTGGGGTGCGGTACTGGCAGCCTTGGGTTTGGGCATCAGCGGTACGGTGCTGGAAATTGGTTTAGGTGCGGTACTGGCCAAAATTATTCTGTTGGTGCTTGTGATTCTGTTTATTCAGAAACGTCCACAAGGTTTGTTTGCCATTAAAGGGCGTTTTGTGGAGTAAAACTGATGAAAATAACAAATTTATTTGCCGACAAATCCTATAGCGCCGTTGCGATTGCAGCCTGTTTTGTGGTGATGCTGATTTTACCATGGCTGCATGTATTACCTGCCGAATCCGCTTTGCATCTGTCTGCCTATTGGGTCACTTTAATTGGCAAAATCATGTGTTTGGCGCTTGTGGCCTTGGCATTGGATTTGGTCTGGGGCTATGCTGGCATTTTGAGCTTGGGGCATGGGCTGTATTTTGCCTTGGGTGGTTATGCTTTTGGCATGTATCTGATGCGTGAATCGGCTGGATCAGAACTGCCTGATTTCATGCGCTTTCTTAGTTGGACTGAATTACCGTGGTACTGGGTCGGCACGCAACATTTTTTGTGGGCACTGGTGCTGGTAGTCTTGGTTCCAGGTCTGATCGCATTCATTTTTGGCTTCTTTGCTTTCCGCTCCAAAATCAAAGGGGTGTACTTCTCCATCATCACCCAAGCCATGACCTTTGCTGCCGCACTGTTGTTTTTCCGTAATGAAACAGGCTTTGGTGGCAACAATGGTTTCACAGGCTTTAAAACCATTTTAGGCATGGACATTACCTCGGCATCTATGCGTGCCACCTTGTGCTTTTTAACGGCATTGGTGTTGCTGCTGTGCTATTTGGGTCTACGTTACTTAATGAATCAGCCCTATGGCCGAGTGCTCGGGGCCATCCGTGACAGCGAGAACCGCTTGCAATATTTGGGCTACCGGACCCTTTGGTACAAGCTCTCGGCATGGGTCTTGTCTGCGGTCATTGCAGGCATCGCAGGGGCGCTGTATGTGCCGCAAGCAGGCATTATTAATCCTAGTGAAATGAACCCAGTCAACTCGATTGAAATGGCGGTTTGGGTCGCAGCGGGGGGACGTGGCACCCTGATTGGTCCAATTCTGGGTGCGGGTTTAATTAATGCGGTGAAAACTTATTTTACGGTGGCCTATCCAGAAGCGTGGCTACTGATTTTGGGTGGTTTATTTATTGTGGTGACTTTATTCCTGCCGAAAGGGGTGATTGGGTTATTTGACCGTTTTAAAAAGGAGCATGATGCATGAGCAAAATGATTCAACCGCATGGTGGACATGCTTCAGAAGGCTATGGGCGACCAAAAGAACACGGTGCCGATTTTAGCCACGGCATCGCCCTGTATTTGGAAAAAGTCAGTGTCTGGTTTGACTCTTTCCGTGCCCTGAATGATTTGTCGCTGTATATCGAAGAGGGTGAATTACGCTGCATTATTGGTCCGAATGGGGCAGGTAAAACCACGTTGATGGATGTGATTTCAGGAAAAACCCGTCCTACAGAAGGTTCAGCTTTTTTTGGGCAAACCTATGATTTGGCGAAGATGAGTACCGAACAAATTGCTGAAGCAGGCATTGGGCGTAAATTTCAGAAACCGACGGTATTTGAAAATTTCACGGTGATGGAAAACTTACTATTGGCTGCACCCAAAGATAAACGGGTGAAAAAAAGCTTTTTCAGTAAATTGGATGTAGATGTTCAGATCGCACTGGATCAAACCCTCGAGCAAATTCGTTTAAAAGAATTGGTCAACAAGCCTGCGGGTCTGTTGTCGCATGGTCAGAAGCAATGGCTGGAAATAGGCATGTTACTGATGCAACGTCCAAAACTGATTTTACTGGATGAACCTGTGGCAGGCATGACCGATGCGGAAACAGAACGTACAGCGGAACTGTGTCTGGAGTTGAAAAAGGAGCATACCTTGGTGGTGGTTGAGCATGACATGAGCTTTATCGACACCATCAGTGAAAAAGTCACGGTCTTGGCACAAGGGGCGATTCTGGCAGAAGGAACGCTGGCAGAAGTGCAAGCCAATGAAGACGTGATTGAAAAATACTTGGGGCGTTAAGGAGCAGCGCATGTTAGAAGTTAAGGCGGTAAACCAATATTATGGGGGCAGCCACATTTTACGTGATGTGTCGTTCCAAGCCCCGATTGGCGAGTGTTCGGTGGTGTTAGGACGCAATGGCGTCGGTAAAACCACCTTGCTGAAATGCCTGATGGGGATTTTACCGATCAAGTCTGGACAGATTGTATTGGATGGCAAAGACATTTCTAAACTCAGCCCCGAACAGCGGGTGCGGGCGGGTTTGGCCTATGTGCCACAGGGACGGGATATTTTTTCGACTTTGACGGTAGAAGAAAATATTTTGATTGGTATGGCGAAATTCTCAGGCGCCAAAACCAAGAAAGTACCCGAACATTTGTATGAAATTTTTCCTGTATTGGATGAAATGAAGCATCGCCGTGGCGGGGATTTATCAGGTGGACAGCAGCAGCAATTGGCAATTGCGCGTGCATTGGCATCTGAGCCTAAAGTGCTGATTTTGGATGAGCCAACAGAAGGTATTCAACCTTCTATCATTAAAGACATTGGCCGAGTCATTCGTAAACTGGCAGATGGCGGTGATATGGCGATTATCTTGGTGGAGCAGTTTTATGATTTTGCTGAAGAACTGGCGGATGGCTATACCGTGATGGCACGTGGACAGGTGATTGCACAGGGGCGTGGTGCTGAAATGCCTGAAAAAGGCATTAAGGATTTAGTGGCAATCTAAAAATAGATTCACCTCTTAAGTCCTGTGCTCCATGACTTAAGAGGTTAGGGTTTTCATTCAAGACTAGTATGTTCAGACCATAAAAAATAACCGCCATATTGGCTAGGTCTGTATTCACCACCCGCCGCTTTACCTTGTTCAGTTAGAACATGTTTCCCATTTTCATTGAATTGCAGCAGCCCTTTTTTAACAAAAATCTCTAAAAGCTCACCTGTTTTGATTTTATGCTTGGCTGCCAATTTTGAAGAAGTCAGTTTGCTGGCCGGGTCTGCATCTTCTTGAGTTGTCTCCGCTTTATTCGCTTCAGCCTTAACTTCATCTAAAGAAATTCGAACTTCCTCACTAATCCGAATGATTCGTTGGGCTTCTTCATACGCATCTTTAAAGACTTGGGCATCTTCATCTTTCGAAATTAAAATTCCCATTTCATTATTATTGACTTGGCTAAATTCATACAGGTTTAAACTGGAGACAATACAGCTCTCTTCATTCAGATAGCATTTGGCATGTAGGTTTTTGCAAAAGCTAATCCGAACATAATCCAGTTGTTGCATCCATTTAATTTCATCAGGATGCAAGTCACTTTTGCCATAAATAATACGAATATCAATTTTTAAGCGGTTCTTATCTTCAAGTAATTCTTTAATACGATCATTCAGTCTTAAATAGGGACTAATCAGAATTAAGCGCTCTTTGGCGTTTTTGATTAACTCTTCCAGAAAAAAGTTCGTTGCGCTGGTATTTAAAAATTTCGCCATGTGATGACCCTCAAAAAAAATTATAAAGCGATATCAGTTATTTAGTTTCTACTTTTATATAGGTGCCGCTGGCAGAGACATTATGCCCAAAACCACAGCCTGAAGTATTTTGCTGTTCTTCCACCACAATTTTCTGTCCCTGTTTGGCATCAGTGGCAAAATTTAACTGGATTTGGCAGTCCTCATATTTATAAATAGCTTTTTTCTGTTGTAGCGGCATCTGTGTATCGAAGCTGCCTAAATTCGGTCCATAAATCAGCCCACGCAGTCCAAAATAATAGCCCTCAAATTCAATTTGATAAGTATTTTTTAGTTGCTTTACCGTGATGGTATCCCATTGTCCAAAACCATTGGGGCTGACATAGGTCCCTGCCAAAGCGGATGAAGCTTGTAGCTTGGGTAATTGGGATAAATTGAACTGACTCATTTTTGAATCGGGATTACGCAGAAACCATGCCCGCGCCCACAGGGGTTTGCCTAGTTTGGCATAGGTCAGTCCGACATTATTGTTGGCGATTTCTATCTCGCGATCCGTGACCTTAACACCACTTTCATCTGCATTAATTTGGCAAAAATGTGACCAAGCCGCTTGATCCTGAAACTGGCTGAGAGCTTGAGTGTATTGTTTCTGGTCATAATATTGCTTACCCAAACGCGCATATTGTTTCAGTTTGGCACAGCCTTGTTGTAGCTCTTGTTCATAGCTCGATTCAGCCATGCTGATCTGTGGAAAAATCCATGCGGAGGTGCTTAAAGCCATAAGGGATAAAATTTTAAATTTCTGCATTGTTATTAAAATTCAAAAGTGATGAGCCGATAGTCTAGGTAATCTGACGGGATT
>NZ_JBSYVT010000017.1:0-80107 GCF_054112845.1 Acinetobacter sp. NigerLNRRAM0016 | reverse complement strand
ATTTCTAAAATGTATTCACGAAACAATATTGAGTTGGCATTTTTATCAGTATATTTCTTTATAATTCTCCCCCAATTGCCTTTTTGAATTGTGCTTCCAACGCCTAGAAGAGTAGGAGAAACATGGTACATAAGATTGTTCATTTTGAATTAAACGGCTCTGTAAATATTCTAGAATGATTTAATGTAGAAGCCCTCAATTGAGGGCTTCTTGTGCGCATTAGACGTTTGGAATAGCCCTATTTTTTCTTCATAAGCATAAGCATAGGAATTGTTGAAGCCAGCAAATTTTTTCTAAATAAACTGGAATTAGAGGTTGTAATATTTACATTATTTACTTCCGCATCCCAGCAGTTTTCTAAAATTACACCTTTTTCACAACTGTTTGCTTCAACTCCGGATATGCGAATAAATCTAGAGTCTTTTGAGTGAATAACTGCATCTGAATTAGAGCACTTTACATTAGTAATAGTAACTCCATAGCTCTGATCGATCGAAATTAATGCCATAATTATCTTCCCATTAATTCTATCAATTTTTGTAAATAGGGTTGCATCGGGTCGCCAAGAGCACTATTGATAGTAATCCAAGCACTAAGTGTGCCGAAAAGATCAATACTTCGTTGTTTCCAATTATTACGATCTTTCTCATTTTGTACTAAGTGAATATTTTGAATAGCCTTATCTTTAAATGAAATATTTGAAGACTCTAGTTTTGTATCATCCTGAATGCTATTGATAAATTTTTCTAATTTCTCAAAATAATCAATTTCATCCTTAAATTGAATATTAACGTTTTTTGTTCTTACATTAACAGCTTGATTAAGCACAATACCTTTTCCATCACCTGTTATAGAAATATCGGTATCTTCAATCAAGTGATGTCCACCACCTATAACTTCTATTCCAACTCGGTTATTTGACATTCTTTTTCCTGTATTAGTTTAATTAGGAAGGATACTTTAAATTTATTAAAGATCATGACTGCTTATTAATACTACCTTCTTAAAAAGGTTGTGCAGAGTATTATTTGTAATTAATAACATTTGTAATTTGAGTTGACAATAAGTGACAATTTTGGATTTATTCAAAATTAATATGATGCTTTTAATAGGTATACTCAGGCTTTGATATAGTAGAGGTTTGAAAGCGATAAAATTAGAAAAACTGATAAGTAATGCCTGTTCAAACTCTGTCTAAGCGAGTGTTTACCTCAAAAATGGTTTGTAGTTATCAATGATTTGCAAATCATTCTGCTACTATATTGCAACCATAAAAAATACTAATTTATATAAGATTTTGTTTTTTAATATTTAATTTTAAAAATATCTACCACGAATCATTGGTGGAACAAAATTATTCGCAGTCATAAGATATCAATCACAACAGGTTAGCAGAACACAAGTGCTGTATTAAAAATGCACATTTCGTATGCGTGGCATAGGTATTAAAAGCGTTGCGATGCTATCATAATTCTACTTTTAAATCATGTTGTGAGTCATATGTCGTATTCATTTCATTTGCCCCTAAACTCTGAAGCAGATACCCAGCAACTTGCGCAAGTGATTGCTCAATATTTTGCTGAGGGTGTCATTTATTTAATTGGAGATTTGGGTGCGGGAAAAACGACATTTACCCGCTTTTTAATCCAGCAGCTGGGGCATCAAGGTTCGGTCAAAAGTCCGACTTATACCTTGGTTGAGCCGTATAACATTCAAGATAAGGCTGTCTTTCATTTTGATCTGTATCGTCTGAATGATCCTTATGAGCTTGAATTAATGGGCATCCGTGACTATCTGGATACACCACATGCATTATTCTTGTTTGAATGGCCAAGTAAAGGTGGTGAAGAAATTCCAACAGCGGACTTAACCATTGAAATTTTAAAATCTGAAGATGAGTTATCACGTCAAGCGACTTTAAGTTTTCAATCTGAAGCGTTGTTAAAAGCGCTTGAACAGGCATTTCAACATGCATGAAGACTTTTCTACACGTCGTATTCATACTCTAGATCCAGCACTCGCCAACCAGATTGCAGCGGGTGAAGTCATTGAACGTCCTGCATCTGTAGTCAAAGAGTTGCTGGAAAACTCAATTGATGCTGGTGCCACAGAGCTGATTATTCGTGTAGAGCAAGGTGGCAGCACGCTGATTGAAATTATTGACAATGGTCGCGGGATTCATCCTGATGATTTGTCTTTGGCAGTCATGCGGCATGCCACCAGTAAAATTCAGACCGCTGAAGATTTACACGCGATTGTGAGTTTGGGTTTTCGTGGTGAAGCATTGGCATCCATTGCAGCGGTTTCGCGCCTCACTTTAACCAGTAGCCAGGTTGACGATGGTGTGGGCTATCAAGTTGAAGTGAATGGTACTGCATTTCAACATCAAGAAATTCAAGCAGTTGCAGCATCGCGTGGTACCCATATTCGGGTACAGGATTTATTTTTTAATGTACCAGCTCGCCGCAAATTTTTAAAAAAGCCTGGCACAGAGTTTGGTCATATTGAAGAAATTGTACGTCGTTTAGCCTTAACCCATTTTGATATTCGTTTTGTGCTAGAACATAACAACAATATTCGTTTGAACTTACCTGTTGCAGATAGTGGTGCATTACGTTTTCAGCGCGTGCAGCAATTGCTGGGGCGACAATTTACAGAGAATGCGTATTGGATCGATGCGGATAGCGTCAATATGCGTTTAAGTGGCTGGTTAGGGCATCCTTCAGATGCACGAGCACAAGCCGATTTGCAGTATGTCTATGTGAATGGACGAATTGTCAAAGACAAGACCATTTCGCATGCCTTACGCATGGCCTATGATGGTATTTTACATGGACATCAGCATTCGGCCTATCTGCTGTTTTTAGAAGTAGACCCAGAAAATATCGACGTCAATGTCCATCCAACCAAGCATGAAATCCGCTTTTTAAATCAACGTGAAGTACATGAATTTGTACGCCATTTTGCCAAAGATACTTTGGCGCAGTTTCAAACTGCGAGTGCAGATTTGGCACAAGCCTTGAAAGTTGAGCAAACCAGCCCAAATAATGTACAGCAACCCCGCTATCAAGAGCAGTTTCAATTACATCGTGCTGTCGAGCAGACCGCTGCAGTTGAACCGCAAGCAGTGCTGACTGATTTTGAATCATCACAGCCGCAAACCGTGCAATATGTTGCACAAGAATCGCGAAATTATCAGGTCAATTCAGCACAGGCTACCAATGCTGCTTTACAGAGTTATTTGGCACCGTTAAGAGCGCAGAGTCAGGTTGCTGCAGATACAATTGAAGATTTTGTAGCCACTAAAGTGGATGAACATCCACTTGGAATCGCAATTGCGCAATTACACGGGATTTATATCTTGGCGCAAAATACTGAAGGCTTAATTATTGTTGATATGCACGCAGCACATGAGCGGATTTTACTGCAACAGATGAAATCTGCTTGGGAAACCCCTGAATTTTGGATTTCTCAGCAGTTGTTGATTCCTAAAGTGGTCAGTGTGAATCGTATGCAGGCGCTTCGAGTGGAAGATTTAAAAAATCCATTAGCACGATTGGGCTTGGAAATAGACCAGTATGGTGATGAACAAGTCATCGTTCGTGGCGTACCTGCAATATTACATAAAGCTGATTTTTCCGCACTGATTCCCGAATTATTGAATGATTTGGATCCAACTGATGAAGTGCGCGGGCTCATGCAGAAGCGCGATCAAATCTTGGCGGGAATGGCTTGTCATGGTGCGGTTCGTGCGCATCGTCTATTAAGCCTTTCAGAAATGAATGCTTTGCTTCGTCAAATGGAGCAGACTGAATTTGCGAGTCAATGTAATCATGGACGTCCTACATGGCGTGCATTTCCATTGGCTCAGCTTGATAAACTTTTTGCTCGAGGAGAGTAAACCTAAATGTCGAATCAATTGCCTGTCATCAATTTGATGGGACCTACAGCCAGCGGTAAAACGGCTTTAGCATGTGAGTTATATGAACAGGGCAATTTCGAACTGATCTCTGTAGACTCGGCATTGGTTTATCAAGATATGGATATAGGCACTGCAAAGCCGAGTAAGGCAGAGCAGGCCCAGTATCCGCACCATCTAATCGACATCATTAGTCCATTGGACGTCTATTCTGCTGCGCAGTTTGTAGAAGATGCCTCAAGTTTAATTGATGAGATTCATGCGAAGGGTAAAACTCCAATTTTGGTTGGTGGCACCATGCTTTATTTCAAAGCTTTGCTTGAAGGATTGTCGAGTAACTTACCGAGTGCGGATTATGCGATTCGTGCTGAAATTGAAGCGCAAGGTGAGCGTGAAGGCTGGGAGGTGGTATATGCATCGCTGTGCGCAGTGGATCCATTGGCAGGTGAGAAGTTCAAGGTCAGTGACAAGCAGCGTATTATTCGCGCACTAGAGGTGTTTCGGATCACTGGGCAGCCAATTACCAAACTACAGGCAGAACAGCCAAAAAATGTACCATATCGTTACACTTTTCATAATTATGCTTTGTTGCCAGATCGGTTAGAATTACATCAGCGAATTGAAAAACGCTTGGAAATTATGTGGGAAATCGGTTTTTTGAATGAGGTGGAATCACTAATTGAAAAATACGATCTAACTGATGATTTGCCTTCAATGAGATCAGTGGGTTACCGACAAGCCTTGGATTTTTTATTAAAAAGCGACAAAAGTCTCGAAAATAAGAAAGAAATGGAGGATAAAGCCCTTTTTGCGACACGACAACTTGCCAAACGTCAATATACATGGTTAAGATCTTTGCAACAGTCGCATAAATTTAAAACATATTTAACAATAAAGCAGGCTCAAGAAGACTTGCGAAACTGTTACGGATAAAGCAAAATTTACACACTGTCTTTTTTATAATTTTTAATTGAAAAATAAAGATAGTTTTTTGCGCTGATTTTTAATATTTTTTGGAGTTGTATAACATGTCTAAAGGTCAAACTTTGCAAGATCCGTTCTTGAATTCTCTCCGTAAAGAACGTATTCCTGTATCTATCTTCCTTGTTAATGGTATTAAGTTACAAGGTCATATTGAATCTTTTGACCAATATGTTGTTTTATTAAAAAATACTGTAAGCCAAATGGTTTACAAACACGCTATTTCTACGGTTGTACCTGCTCGTAACCCACGTCCTGCTGGTGCCCCAGCTGGTGCGCAAGGTACAGGCTTTGGTGGTCAAGGTGGTGGCTTTGGTGGTGGTCAAGGCGGTGGCTTTGGCGGCGGTCAAGGTGGTGGCTTCGGCGGTCAAGGTGGCTTCGGTGGTCAAGGTGGCGGCTTCGGCGGTCAAGGTGGCTTCGGCGGTCAAGGTGGCGGCTTCGGCGGTCAAGGTGGCTTCGGCGGTCAAGGTGGCGGCTTCGGCGGTCAAGGCGGTTTCGGTGGTCAAGGTAGCTTTGATGGCGAAACTAAATTTGATGACTCTCAAGAAGACGACAACAATCGTTAATTGATATTCATTATAAAAGCCTCTCTGTTGAGAGGCTTTTTTTTGCCTAAAAGCACGAAAGAGTAATTAGGGCTTTTGAGCTTAATTGCTGATAGGGGTTAAAATGAGAATGTAAGATATGATTGTATTACATGCTGCACATAAAAAAGCCAGTCATTCTAGACTGGCTTTTTACGATAGATCTTTAAGAAGTTTTGTTGTTCTTGCGATCTAAGCTAGGATCTTTAATCTCAACAAAGGCATTGTTGCGAATTTCACGTAACCAGCTATCAAGTTCCGTATCAAATTGGCGTTCGCCCAAGATTTGACGCGCCATGCGCTCTTGATATTCCTGTGTCATATCCTGTTGACGAGTCTCGGTAACTTGCAGGACGTGCCAGCCAAACTGGGTTTGGAAGGGTTCACTGATTTGTCCTACAGGTGTGCTTTTCATTTTTTCTTCAAACTGTGGAACCATCACACCAGGGCTAACCCAACCTAAACTTCCGCCATCACGTGCAGAACCTGAATCATTTGAGAAGGTTGCTGCAAGAACAGCAAAATCTTCACCTGTTTTTAAACGATTATAAATGCTGTCAATCATTTGCTTGGCATTTTCAGGGCTAACCACTTCCGAGGGTTGAATCAAGATATGTCGCGTTTTGTATTGCGGGATAATCGCTTTTTGCTCAGATCCTTTGCGCTCTAACAGTTTGATAATATGAACACCATCACGCGCGGCAATTAACTCGCTGGTTTGACCCACTTGTAATGGAGTCACACGCGCTGCAAGCTCTGTTGGAATTTCTGAAAGATTTCTAAAGCCCATATCCGCACCTTCGACTTTAACGTCATTGGTGCTGTATTGCTTGCTAATAGCAGCAATATCATTGCTACTGTCTAATGCAGTGCGGACTTGTTTGGCAACAGTCTCAACATTGTTCTCTCCTGATACACGTGCATGAATCACATGAACCTGACTACCCAAAGCCGCTTGGCCTTGTGGAGTTTTCAAGAAATTCGCAACATCTTGGTCACTAATTTTAATGCGTGACATGACGATCTGTTGGCGTAAACGGTTAATGGCTAAATCTTCAGCAATACGTTTGCGTAATGATTCATATGTGCCAGGCGCCATTTTATCCAATTTTTGTTGGAAAGCTTCTAAAGAGTTACTTCCAGATTGGTTGGCAACTTTTAATACTGCTTCATTTAAGCTTTTTTCATCAGCTTTTATGTTATAGCGTTTTACTTGCTCTAATTGTGTTTGACGTAATATCAGTTGTTCTAGTGCTTGTTGCTCAAGATACTGATCGGGCGGAACTTGGCGCTTTTGAGCTTCTAATTGATGTTTGGTTTCAGCAACACTTTGTTCTAAATCACTTCGTAAAATGACACTGTTGTCGACAACTGCGACCACTTCATCGGAAGTCTGTGCAAATGTCGGCATTGATGAAGAAAGGGCAATAGCGAGTGCAGTTGCCTTAAAGAATTGTTTTAACTGTTTTGTCTTCATTAACATCGTGTCCAAATTAATTAATACGATCGTAACCTAAAATTCGATTTTCAAGCATGGATGCCAGTTTGTTGTTAAAACCAGCTAAACCTTTCAGGTTGATTTCGGCCATGAAAGCTTTTTTAGGTTTAACGCTAGAATCACTTACATCATCCAAGTCGTTGTAGTAAGAACGTCCGTATAGGGAAATTCCCCAGCAGCACGATTCGTAATTCACGCCAAGCAAGTATTCACGCGCAACGTTGTTATCCATGTCATATTGAGCGTGCCCCATAATACGCCAGTTGTTATGTACTGGTTGTATAAATGATGCAACAAATTGGTCATATTTATCTTGACGATTGGTGATTTCTTTACGATAGAAATAACCAGCACTGTAGATATTGCCTTGATCACCCATATAGTAAAGTTGAACGTCACGTTGTGCATTATCTCCGTTCGCCATCCATGCAGAGTTTGCACTAAGTCGATAATGTTCAGACAATTGACTTGATAGGCTAACAATTGGACCCGTGTGTGATTCGGTGTTCAATTCATCTGTTGTGCCATCTAGGGTGACGCGACGATCATCAAAATAAAAACTCTGACCCACGCTAGCTTTTAAACGCTCTAAACCAATATCATCAAACAAGCTATAACTTACCCCTAAAGATAAGAAGTTATTATCTTCTAAGCGGTCATGACCATAGAAGCGTTTTGAGCTAAACAGTTGGTCATAGTTAATTGAAGCACTAATGGTGTCGAAGTTTGGATAATCCGATTGATTTTCATACGGTGCATAAGCATAGAACGCACGTGGAGTGATGGTTTGCAGATATTTACCATCTTTCTCGAAGGTTAAGCCGGTATCTAAGCTAAACTGCGGCACAACCACAGATTTGTTCTGGTCAGAGCTCACACTTGTGGTTTGGCTTTGCTGCGCAGTAATTGTATCTTGGTCGTAGAAGGTGTTGATGCTGCGTACCGATACTTCTGGAATAACAAATGACCAAGGGTTGCGGTAATTATAACGGACAGCGAAGTCATTATAGATACGTGTGCCACTTGGTTCAGAGGTTGCTGAAGAGGTGCTGCCAATATTCTTTTTAAAATAAGCAGTATCGTTATTAAACTCGTACTGGAAACCTTGTGGATTTCCACCTTTATAGGTTAATAAAAACTGCGGTAAGCGAGCATATGGACGATCTTCATCAGAAACGGTTTTATCCAAAGTCTGGAAGTCTTCAACTTTTAACTGTGCAGTAAGTCCTGGTACACCATTTTTATAATTGAGTTCCCAAGCACGACGCAGGTTTAAGTCTGTTTTGGTATTTGGGTTGTTGTTTAAATCGGTAAAATAATCTTTATCCGATGCATAGTTATATTCTAGATTGGTTGAAAAACTGTCGTTGATTTGCCATTTGTGTAATACATGCAAATCTTTACGATCTTGATTTTCATAGCTTTCATCTGAAGGCAGGTAGCCTCCCCAGATTTTCCCTTCGCCAAAGTTTTCGGTGAGATAACGGAACTCAGCGTCAATCATGGCACCACGATCACTCATATAGCGTGGCGTGAGTGTGGCATCATAATTCGGGGCAAGATTCAAATAGACAGGTACAGAAAACTCAATACCACCGTCATTGGTATAACCAAAACCTGGGGTTAAAATACCAGTGGTTCTACGGTCATCAATTGGGAAGTTAAAGTAGGGTACAGCCAAAACGGGTACATCTTTAACATACAATTTGGTGCCTTTGGTGACACCGCGTCCAGTTTCTTGATTTAGTTCAATGCTGTCAGCCTGAATCTTCCAAGTCGGTTTTTGTTCAGGAGGACAGGTGCTGTAGGTCGCATTGCTTAACATCACCACATTTTCTGAGGTGCGTGCAATCTTTTCTGCATGTCCGTGTGCATGTTGTTCTTCAGCAATGTAGTAACTGTTATTTAAATCACCTTGCTGGGTTTTTAGGTTGTAATTAATTTGATCGCTTTGAGCCAAGAGACCCGCTTGTGCCATTTGCACACGACCTTGCGCATTGGCATAAGTCTGTGTTTTATCAATGGTGATTTTATCTGCACGAATTTGTCGACCTTGTTGGTCGATCATGACATTCCCTTCAAGGACAGAGTCACCATTCGGGTCATAATGACCATAGTCAGCAGTCACAACGGAAGTTGCATTGCTTGGGTCTATGGTTGCCTCGCTCGATACAATCGGTGTGACCCATGCACCTCGGCAATACGCACCACTAAGAGATTTGCCCTGACGTTGTTGAGCTTCAGGTGCAGATTTATCAACATAGTATTGTTCAAAAAAATGTTGCCCAGCATAGGCTTCTTTTATGCTTGCTTTAAGTTGGTCGTTGGTTAGGGATGAAACAGTATTAGATGTATCTGCGTATGCCGTAATCGAGCTTCCGCATAAGAGGCTGAAAATAGCAGTCGCTAAAGGATTGAATTTAAACTGATGCTTCATTTGTATCATTAACCAAGTATGCTTAATCGCAATTAATTATTGTCGCATCATAGAGAAAAAGTTGATAAGTGGCTACACTTAGCACTTTAAAAACTCAGCCTGTATTAGAATTTATCGCAAATGAATACACAACGTGAACAATTGATACAAACATGGATTACATCTGTACTTGGTTCAGATCAATTTGAAATTAATTTTTTAGCAGGCGATGCTAGCTTCCGTCGTTATGCACGAATCAATTTGAATAATAAAACATTTATGTTGATGGATGCACCTCCTGAGAAAGAAGATTGTGTACCTTTTGTGTCGATTGATGAATTTTTTGATGCACATGGCGTGCGAGTACCGCATATTGTGGCGAAGGATTTAGAGCACGGCCTGTTGCTGCTTGAAGATTTTGGCGATGTGTTGCTCTCTACACAGTTAGATGACCATACGGTTGATACGCATTATGAGCAAAGCTTTAAACAGTTGATTCAATTGCAGTCCATTAATGGTGAAGGTCATTTCCCAGCATATTCTTATGAAAAGTTGCTGACTGAGATGTCATTGCTCACCGATTGGTTGCTGCCAAGTTTGCAGATTCAACCGACGGATGAAGAGTCTGCATTGATTAAGCGTACATTTGCGATTTTAGCCAATGCTGCGTTGGCTCAACCACAAGTAATTGTGCACCGTGATTTTCATAGTCGTAATTTAATGCTTTTAGCTGGTGAGCAAGAGCAGGGTGTGATCGACTTTCAGGATGCAGTGATTGGTGCAGATACCTATGATCTAATTTCAATTACCCGTGATGCCTATGTGCAGTGGGATCCTGTGCGCGTGTACGGCTGGTTTAAAGTGTTCTATGATTTATTGCCTGCTTCAGCAAAAGAAGGGCGCGACTTTGAACAGTTTAAGCAAGATGCAGATTTAATGGCCATTCAACGTCATATTAAAATTTTAGGCATTTTTGTGCGCTTGTTTGAGCGTGATGGTAAATCTGGCTATCTCAAAGACTTGCCACGTGTCATGTGGTATTTGTTGGAAGAAAGCAAGCCATATGCAGAATTACAACCATTTATGCAGTTTATTCAGGTTAAAGTAATGCCGAAATTTGAACAAAACTATGGCAAATACGAGGTTGTTGCTGCATGAAAGCCATGATTTTAGCTGCGGGTTTAGGGAATCGGATGCGTCCTTTAACCCTTTATAAGCCTAAGCCTTTGCTTGAAGTCGGTGGTAAGCCGCTGATTGTTTGGCACATCGAAAAACTCAAAGAGATTGGTGTCACCGAAATTGTGATTAATTCTGCGTGGTTGGCAGATGTGCTGATTGGTGCTTTGGGTGATGGTTCGCAATTTGGTGTCAATATTTTGTGGACGCGCGAAGAAGAAGGTTTGGAAACCGCTGGTGGCATTATTAATGCTTTACCTTTATTGGGTACGGAACCTTTCATTTTGGTGAATGGCGATGTCTGGACGACTTTCGATTTCGCTTCATTATTGGATGTCGAACTCAATCAAGATTTGGCGCATTTGGTCTTTGTGAAAAATCCCCCACAGCATTTGCAAGGTGATTTCACGCTGGTGAATGGACGTGCTTATACTTTTGAACAAGCGCAACAAGGAGAAGATTTGACCTATAGTGGTGTTGCGGTATTACATCCACAAATGTTTGCTGGTTTGGAAAATGGCAAGCGTCCGTTAGCACCATTGTTAAAACAGGCCATGCTGGATGGTCGTGTTGCGGCAGAAAAAATGCAGGCTTCTTGGGTAGATGTGGGCACGCCAGAGCGTTTATCTGCCCTTGATTTGCAGATTAGGCAAGGCATGTATGCTTAAGTGAATATTCACTAAGCATAAGCCACTATGACTTCATGTATAAATCGGTATACTTCACCTAACATTTTCGAGACGTTAATTGTATATGCACACGTTTTTTCAAGAACTAAAGCAGGGTAGTCAAGCTTTAGGTTTAGAGCTCAGCGAAGAGACTTTAAATTTATTACTCAAATACCAAGACGCTTTAGTTCTTTGGAATAAGGCGTATAACTTAACTGCAATCCGTGATCCTAAAGAAATGCTGGTCAAGCATTTGCTTGATAGTTTGAGTATTTTGAAGGATTTACCTCAAGGGCGTTTGCTTGATATCGGTACAGGTGGTGGTATGCCAGGCATGATCATTGCATTATGTCAGCCTGAACGTGATTGCGTACTGTTGGATTCTAATGGTAAAAAGATTCGTTTCTTAAAACAGTTTATTGCAGACTTAAAATTAAAAAATGTGATTGCTGTGCAAACACGTGTTGAAGATGAAGATAGTATTCGTGATTTAGGACAGTTTGATGTCATTACCAGTCGAGCGTTTGCTTCACTGACTGACTTTGTAACTGCTTCCAAGCCCTATATGCATGACAAGAGCATCATTGCCTCTATGAAAGGCTTGATTCCTGAAGATGAAATTATCGCATTAAAAGATGAATACAGTTGTGAAATTATCGAGTTGAAAGTACCTCGATTAGATGAGCAACGCCATTTATTATTATTGAAACAGATTTAATTATTTCGAAGGACTGGGGTCATGGCTCAAATTATTGCGATTGCGAACCAAAAGGGTGGCGTAGGAAAGACCACAACCGCAGTTAATTTGGCAGCATCGTTAGCCGTGCTGAAAAAAAGGGTTTTACTTGTGGACATGGATTCACAAGGTAATGCCACGATGGGGTCGGGCATTCAAAAGAATGACCTATTATATTCAGTTACCGATGTCCTCTTGGGTGAAGTGCCAATTGAAACAGCAATTAGCAAAGCAGAAGTGGGTTATAAAGTTCTTGGTGCAAACCGTGACTTGGCGGGTGTAGAACTTGCGATTGCCGAGCAGGAAGGTCGTGAGTTTATTTTGCGTGATGCATTACAAAGTATTGATCATGCTTTTGATTATATTATTGTGGACTGCGCACCAAGTTTGAGTTTAATCACGGTAAATGCCTTAGCAGCGGTGCAAGGTGTGATTATTCCAATGCAGTGCGAATATTATGCACTCGAAGGTTTGGCGGACTTAACCCAAACCATCGACCGTATTCAGCAGGCATTGAATCCTGACCTAGAGGTTGTGGGGGTTTTGCGTACCATGTATGACGGTCGTAATGCCTTGACCCGTGATGTGTCTGCAGAACTCGAACAGTACTTTGGGAAAAAACTGTATGACTCAGTGATTCCACGTAATGTACGTTTGGCTGAAGCGCCAGCACACGGTTTACCGATTATTTATTTTGAAAAAAGTTCAAAGGGTGCAGTTGCTTACTTAAATTTAGCAGCTGAGATTTTAAAGAAAAGCAAAGTGAAGAAAGGAAGTAAAGCATGACCTTAAAAAAACGCGGACTTGCCAAAGGTCGTGGTCTGGATGCCTTGCTTGGGTCAATCCAAAAAGAAAAATTACAACTTGAAGTTCAAGCATTGGATCATGGTCAGCTGAAACAAATTGATGTCAATTTGCTTAAACGTGGTGAATATCAACCGCGTCGTTTTATTCATGAAAATGATTTACAGGAATTAGCGGCATCCATTAAAAAACATGGCGTGATGCAGCCGATTGTGATTCGTCCAATTGCGGATGATGCATATCCTTATGAAATTATTGCTGGTGAGCGTCGCTGGCGTGCGGCTCAATTGGCGGGATTGACTGAAATTCCAGCTTTGGTGCGTGATCTGAATGATCAGGTTGCGATTGCATTGGCATTGATTGAAAATATTCAACGTCAAGATTTAAATCCAATTGATCAAGCCCTTGCGCTACAACGTTTTCATGATGAATTTGGTTTAAGCCATCAAGAAATTGCTGACACAGTGGGTAAAGCCCGTACGACCGTCAGTAATTTACTGCGTTTATTGACTTTGGCAGAACCTGTGAAAGACATGATGCAGCAAGGCGAGCTTGATATGGGGCATGCGCGTGCAATTCTAACTTTGAAAGCGAAAGAGCAAATAAAAGTTGCTGAGTTGGTGATTGCAAAAAGCCTATCTGTACGTCAAACAGAACAGTTGGTACGTGAGTTGACGGCGCCAAAAGCTGAAAAGGCCAAAACGGAAGTAGCACCAGATTTACAGCAACTCACGCAGCGTTTGGCTGAGCGTTTTAGTGCTGATGTAAAAATTGACCATAATAAGCAGGGTAAAGGCAAACTGGTGATTCATTATCATTCACTCGATGAGCTGGATGGTATTTTGAATATTTGTTTAGCTGATTAATTTTTAAAATTCTTGGGGAAGAATAATGTGGGAATTAGTAAAAGCTGGTGGATGGTTAATGATTCCACTGGTTTTATGCTCCATCTTTACAGTTGCAATTGCGATTGAACGTTTTATTCGTTTAAAGCGTTCAATGGTGTTGCCAAAAGAGCTACTGTTAAGTGGAGGACAGGATGTACAGCAGGTCGTACAACAATTACAAAATAGTCAGAACCTACAGTCGAGTAGCCTAGGGCGTATCTTAGTCTCAGGTATCCAAAGCAAAAAATACACCGAGCAATATGCGCGCGCACAAATGGAAGCAACCGCATCTCAAGAAATTGGTTATTTGGAAAAAAATATCAATTTTTTGGGGACCTTAAGTGCGGTAGCGCCGTTGTTGGGATTGTTGGGTACTGTAGTCGGGATTATTGAGTCTTTCTTGGTGATTGATATTGGTACCAATAGCAACCCAACCATGATGATTCCAGGAATTTCGAAAGCTTTAATTACAACAGCCGCGGGTATGCTAATTGCCATTCCTGCTTTATTTGCCTATCGCTATTTTCAGCGTTTGGTGCAGGAATATGTTGCAGAGCTAGAACAGCAATCAACTTTATTCCATGCAGCTCTTTTCTACCAAAATTCTGCTGTTGAAGAGCAAGAACTCCGTAAAGCGGGCTAAGGTGGAATATGAAATTCAAGCGTAGGCAAGTTGAAGATATTCATATTAATTTGACACCAATGATTGACTGCTTGTTGTTTATCTTGGTGTTTTTGCTGTTATCAACCACATTTAATCAATTCAGTCGCATGAATTTGACTTTGCCTGATGCGCAGGGTGTACCTCCGAAGCAATACAATCAAAAAATTGAAGTGATTGTAGACTCTTCGGGTCACTATGCTGTCAATGGGCAAGCTTTGTCGAGTAAAGAAGTCGCGGATTTAAGTACTGCAATTAAACAGATTTCTAACGAGCGACGTGATTTAATGTTTGTGATTGCTGCAGATGCCAAAGCCACTCATCAGGACGTTATTCGTGTGATGGATGTTGCAGGGCAGCTCGGTTTTGTGAATGTGAATATCAGTACCAAAGTACCATCTCGAGGTTATTAGTGAATCAGGATTTCAAGGTCTATCTACGTCTTTTAGGCTATCTAAAGCGATTTTGGGGCGTAGCGATTTTAATCGTCATTGGTTTTGCTATTAACGCAGCAACCGAAGTATCTATTGCAAAGTTGTTGGAAAAAATTATTACAGCCATTCAACATCGGGATCAGGGTTTTACCAATCTTATCCCGTTTTTGGTGGTGTTGTTGATGTTCTTCCGTGGTGTGGGCTCATTCATTGGTGGCTATTTTACAGCGGTCATTTCGCGAAACTTGGTGTTCGATATTCGTCAGGAAGTCTTCGCGAAGCTGTTACGATTACCTTCGCAGTATTATCTAGACAATACCAGTGGCCACATCACTGCAAAAATTATGTATAACGTGGAACAGCTCACGGCTGCTTCCTCTGAGTCTTTGAAAACAATTGTGCAGCAAGGTTTAATTACCTTGGGCTTGTTGGGTTATTTAATTTATACCAACTGGCGTTTGACCCTCATCATTCTGATTTTTGCGCCTTTGATTGGCTTGTTGATTCGTAAAGCATCGAAGCGCATGCGTAAATTGTCTTTACAAGTGCAAGACACCATGGGCGATGTGAATCATGTGGTGCAAGAGACGGTGAATGGTAATGTGGTGGTTAAGGGTTTTGGTGGGCAAGCTTATGAGCAAGAGCGTTTTAAAGCGACGTCGATTGAAAACCTCAAGCGTGGTTTGAAAATGGTGGTGGTGCAGCAGTTGAACAGCCCTGTGGTGCAGTTCATCATGTCCATCGCAATGAGTATTATCATGTGGATTGCCTTGCGCCCTGAAATTTTACGTGATACCACGGCGGGTGAATTCGTTGCTTATATTACAGCAGCGGGGATGTTGAGCAAGCCAATCAAAGCCTTGACTGATGTGAATGAGAAATTACAACGCGGTATGGCTGCTGCACACTCAGTATTTGAATTGATTGATCTGCCTGAGGAGAAAAATACAGGGACTTTAACCCCTGTATTAAAAGGTGATATTCAGTTTAAAGATGTAAATTTGGTTTATGCTGATGGTCATCATGCGATCCGTGATTTCAATTTGCAGGTCAAAGCGGGTGAAACGGTTGCCTTGGTTGGTCGATCAGGTGCGGGTAAAACCTCTTTAGTGAATTTGTTGCCACGTTTCCATGAGCTCAGTTCAGGGCAGTTATTGCTAGATCAATATTCAATTGATGAAATTGAAGTGAACTGTTTGCGCGCTCAAATTGCGATGGTGAATCAGCAGGTCGTGTTATTTAACCGTACAGTACGTGAAAATATTGCCTATGGTTTATTGCAAGATTCTACAGATGAGCAAGTGATTGCAGCGGCTAAAGCTGCTTATGCACATGACTTTATTATGGCTTTACCACAAGGCTATGACACTCAATTGGGTGCACAAGGCCTGAATTTATCGGGTGGTCAGCGTCAACGTATTGCGATTGCGCGTGCTATCTTAAAAAATGCGCCGATTTTAATTTTAGATGAAGCCACCAGCGCTTTAGATAATGAATCTGAATATTTTATTCAGCGTGCATTTGATTCGGCAATGCAGGATCGAACCACCATTGTGATTGCACATCGTCTGTCGACCATTGAAAATGCAGACCGTATTGTGGTGATGGATCAAGGTCGTATTGTTGAGCATGGCTCTCATGCGGAATTGATTGACAAACGTGGTGCCTATTTCCAGTTACATCAGCGTAATTTTGAGGAAAACTAAGCAATGTCAGTCGCACAATTTATTCAGAGTGCTTGGAATCGACAAGCAAAGTGGTTAATTGTGCTGCGACCTTTGTCTTGTCTTTATCATTTTGGGTTTTGGCTCAATAAAAAGCTCTATGTAAAAGGGTTAAAATCTGTTTATACCGCACCGGTTCCAGTGATGATTATTGGCAACATAACGGTCGGTGGCAGTGGCAAGACCCCGTTGCTTATTCATCTGGTAAATTATTTACAAGCTAAAAATGTCAGAGTAGGCATTATTAGTCGTGGTTATGGGGGTAAGGGTCCATTTCCTGCTTATGTGGGACTGGAAGCTACCCCGGATCAAGTGGGTGATGAGCCATGTCTGATTGTGCAATCAACAGGTGCTCCTATGGTGGTTGGGTCCAATCGCCAGCATAGCATTGAATTGCTTTTAGCAAAGCATGAGTTGGATCTCATTATTAGTGATGATGGTTTGCAACATCATGCGCTTGCACGACAGCTGGAATGGATTGTACTGGACCGTAATCGTGGTTTGGGGAATGAAAAACTCTTACCTGAAGGTTATTTGCGCGAACCGAAAAGTCGATTAGGTTCGGGAACGGTCATTGAACATGCAGCTCAACCTGAATCAGAGTTGAATATGCATTTAGAGGTTGCGCAGCCATATTTGCTGAATGCATTAGAAGCTCGCCCTTTCGATCCCGATCAAGATTTTTATGCCGTTGTTGGTATCGGTTTTCCACAACGTTTTTACCGTACGCTGGAATCTATTGGCATCAAGCAATTTCAGTGTCACGAATTTCCTGATCATCATGATTATGAATTAACAGATTTGCAGTTTGAGGATACCAATCCCATTATTACCACGGAAAAAGATGCCGTTAAACTGCTACCAATTTTAAAACAACATCCAGATTTTAATCGTGAAATTTGGGTGGTTCCAGTTGAAGCTGTACTTTCAAGTGCATGTTATCGAGTGCTCAATCAGCAGTTGGCTGATTTAGGCATTCATATTGAATAAGAGTGAATTATGAAACATATCGTCATTCCTGCGCGTTTTTCCAGCTCAAGATTACCTGGTAAACCATTGTTAGAAATTCATGGTCGTCCAATGATTTTACGTGTCGTTGATCAAGCAAAAAAAGTACAAGGCTTTGATGACTTATGTGTGGCGACGGACGATGCACGCATTGCGGAAGTTTGTCGTGCTGAAGGTGTGGACGTGGTGCTCACCAGTGCAGATCATCCATCAGGTACGGATCGTTTAAGCGAAGTCGCACGCCTTAAAGGTTGGGATAAAGACGATATTATTGTCAATGTTCAGGGGGATGAGCCGTTATTGCCAGCAACTTTGGTGAAACAAGTGGCGGAGCTTTTGGTCGCGCAGCCTGACTGCTCAATGTCGACACTGTGCGAACCGATTCATAGCATGGAAGAATTCCAGCGTGACAGCATTGTAAAGGTGGTGAAGTCGAAGTTTAATCAAGCCCTTTATTTTAGCCGTGCGACCATTCCTTATGACCGTGATGGTGCCAAACTTGCCAATCCAGCACTACATAATCAAGCTTATCGTCATTTGGGTTTATATGCATACCGCGTTAGTTTATTACAAGAATATGTGACTTGGGAGATGGGTGTATTGGAAAAGCTTGAAAGTCTTGAGCAGTTGCGTGTACTAGAAAATGGACATCGTATTGCAATTGCGGTTGCTGAAGCTAATTTGCCACCTGGGGTGGATACACAAGAAGATCTTGATCGCTTAAATGCCATGGATGTTGCGCATTTTGAATAAGACAGATTGATGATGCAGACAGAACTTCAACCACAAATTTTTCCATGGCAGCAAAATGTATGGAACACCTTAACAGGGCGTTTCCCACAGTTGGGACATGGTTTATTGTTTTATGGCAAAAAGGGCTGTGGTAAAGAAGCCTTTACCCAGTATTTTTTGGCATGGATTCTGTGCCAACAACGCCATTTACGTAATGCGCCCTGTGGCGAATGCGGGAGTTGCCAGTGGTTGAAATCTGATACGCATCCGAATTATGTGTATATCTCGACCGATGAAGACAATAAAAAGCAAAATGCCAAAATCAAAATTGAGAAAATTCGTGATTTGTTGCCTTTTGTGCAGCAAACAGTCGATGGTTGGCGGGTAATTGTGATTGAGCCAGCAGAAGCGTTAAATACAGCTTCTGCAAACGCATTGCTGAAGACGCTTGAAGAACCAGGTGATCGTGTGGTGATTATTCTTCTGGCCGAACACTATCTCAAATTACCAGCCACCATACGCAGTCGATTACAACATTTTGCTTTAGATCGAATCAGTGCTGAACAGACTCAGGATTATTTATCAGCGCACTTGGCTGCTGAATTGACGCCAATGCAATTTCAATTGTTGTTGAATTTATCCAACGATATGCCTCTTCAAGCACTTGTACTTGCTCAGAGTGAGTGGCTGCATTTACGTCAAGACTTTTTAAATGATTGGCAAAAATTGGTCACAGATAAAAATATGCCAATGGCTATTGCGACTAAATGGCAGAAGGCGTTGGCATTTGATGATTTTAGTCGTATGTATGAGTACTTGTTGGCTGACCTGATTTGTGTCAAGCTGAATCAGCCCATTAAAAATATTGATTTGCAGTTGGTTCAGCTGGCAGAGCACTATTCTTTAGAAAAGCTTTTTGATTTATATTCAGATTTACAACAGTCCAAACAGTTTATCGAGCAAAACGTACAAACAAATCTAGTACTCGATCAACTGTGTATAAAACTAATGAATGTTTAAAGGGGAAATACAATGCAACCACGTATGGGCGGTATTATTCATGCAAATATCTCGGATAAGGAAACACTGTACAAATCGTACATGCCTTATGTTGCAGGTGGTGGTTTATTTATCCCTTCAAAGCAAGCAGTCAAGTTGGGTGATGAGGTCTTCGTATTGACCACATTGCCTGATCAGTCTCAAAAAATTCCCTTAACTGGTAAAGTGATCTGGATTTCACAAAAGCAGAATGGCATTAAGCCACAAGGTTTTGGTATACAGCTCGTGGGTGAGAAAGGGGTTTACTTTAAATCTGAGGCAGAAAAACTTCTCGCAGGCTTTAAAGCCGAAGGTCGTTATAGTTACACCATGTAATTGGGTTAGAAATAGGAAAAAATTGTGTTTGTAGATACCCATTGTCATTTAACTATGCTTGATCTGACTCCTTATGGAGGAGATTTAGATTTGGCTTTGGCGCAAGCGCGAGAAGCTGGCGTTACAAAATTCATGAGTATCTCGGTCGATCTGGATGATCATATTGCTTTGGCTGAAATTGCTAAGCGTCATGCAGATGTGGGGTATACCGTCGGAGTGCATCCTTGTGAAGATGCGGCTACCATGGCAAGAGCAACAACAGAGTATTTGGTAGAGCTGGCTCAGGCAGATAAGGTTTGGGCATTGGGTGAAACTGGTCTAGATTACTTCCACAGTGCTGATTTTATTCAGGAGCAAAAAGCATGTTTTGCTCGACATATTCATGCTTCGCAAATCGTGAAAAAACCTGTTGTGGTACATACTCGTTCAGCCAAACATGACACTGTGGATATCATTCGTGCAGAAAAATCAACGCATGGGATTTTGCATTGTTTTACTGAAGATTGGGAAACAGCTAAAGCTGTGTTAGATTGCGGTTACTATGTATCATTCTCGGGCATTGTATCGTTTAAGAATGCACAGGATTTAAGAGATGTGGCTAAGCAGGTGCCACTAGATCGAGTATTGATTGAAACAGATAGCCCATATCTTGCACCAGTGCCATATCGCGGTAAAATAAATGAACCCAAATATGTGCCATATGTAGCCAAAGCTTTGGCTGATGTATATGATAAGTCGCTGGAAGAAATGGCATTAATCACAACACAGAATTTTGAAAACTTGCTGCAATTAAAGTAATAGACTGTGTAGTTTTAGACTAAATATAAGAATTGAAGAGAGTGTAGAGTGAAGATGGATCGTCAAGCTCAGTTTCGAGCAAGAGAAACCCTAATTTTTCAAGTGGCTGAGCAATTGTTGCTGGAAAATGGCGAATCAGGTATGACACTCGATGCTCTGGCGGCAGAGCTGGACTTGGCGAAGGGTACTCTCTATAAGCACTTTCAAAGTAAAGATGAACTCTACATGCTGTTGATTATTCGTAATGAACGTATGTTGCTTGAAATGATTATGGATTCAGAGAAGGCTTTTCCAGAACATTTGGCTTTCTTTATGTTGCATCATCTGCATCATCCTGAGCGGACGGTGCTGTTCCATCAAATTGAAGAGCGTTTGTCCATAACGGGTCAGGGCATTCAGCATTTATTCAGTGAGTTGTATAAAGTCAGACGTCACCGTTTACGCCTTATTATCAACATGACCGAAACGTATTTGGCTTCAATTCATAGCTCAATGTCGGTACGTGATTATTTGGCTTCAATTTGGTCATTAACCCATGGCGCAGCGGCAATCTTAAATTCAAGTTTCTATCAGCGTTATTTAGGTTCGCGAGATACATTGCGTGTGGCGTATATCGACCAAGCACTTGCTTTGCCTAAGCAAGTAAGCGCTTAGAATCAAGATCAAGCTATGACTGTCCATCATCAAGCTTCAAATCGCGGTTTTACACTGATTGAAGTGATGGTGGTTATTGTGGTCATTGCGATTGTGACTTCGTTAATTATGATGAACTTTGGTGGGATTGATCAGCGTAAAGCAATTCAAGCCCGCGAAATATTCTTAATGAATCTACAGCGTATTTCCCATGAAGCAAACGATCAATCTCGGGTTTTGGCCTTAAATATACAGCCAGCAACAGATGTCAGTCCTTTTCGCTATGCAGTTGTAGAATATCAACAAAATCAATCAAATTATCAGGCAGGTGTTGAGCGAACTCCTTCATTGAATCAGTCCCTTTGGGCTGAGTATTCAGCATTTAAAGTCCAACCTTTACCTGATGATGTGAGTTTTCAAATTCAGTCGACTGATTATCAATATGATAATGCCCAAAATTCAGCTTTATTGAACAATCAAGCTCCGCAATTAATTTGGTTGGGTAATGGTGAAGTAAAGCCAGTGAGAATTCAGTTCTATTTCTCCCAGCAGTCAATTGGACCTGAAATCGAAATTGACCATTTAGGTAAAATAAATGAAATCTAAAGGGTTTACATTGTTGGAAGTCATGGTAGCGCTGGCAATATTTGCAACTGCTGCGATGGCTTTAACCAAAGTGGCGATGCAATATACACAGGCAACTGCTCAGGCAATGTTACGTACCAAAG
Source organism: Acinetobacter sp. NigerLNRRAM0016 (assembly GCF_054112845.1). NCBI lineage: Bacteria > Pseudomonadati > Pseudomonadota > Gammaproteobacteria > Moraxellales > Moraxellaceae > Acinetobacter > Acinetobacter sp. NigerLNRRAM0016. The sequence goes on along the minus strand of NZ_JBSYVT010000017.1, from coordinate 58,346 downwards.
CGCAATTTGTGGCACAAAATGAAATCGCCAAAATGCAAATTAAAGGTGAATGGCTGGAAGGAACGCAATCTGAACAGTTGTCGCAACAAGGTGAGCACTGGCAGGTTGAAAAAACTGCGCAATCAACCATGAGTCCAAATGTACAACGGGTTGAAATACAGGTGCGTTTATTTAATACAGAAACGGGTAAGGCTGAATCAGGTGTTACGCATTTGGTCTTTTTTAATAATAGAACATGATTATGCCTAAACGTGCAGGTTTTACTTTGGTGGAGCTTTTGGTGGCAATTGCAATTTTTGCAGTATTGTCTGCTTTAGGCTGGAAAGTTTTCGATTACCTGATCAAAGTAAAGGATCGTAATGCACAACATGAACAGAAATTGGCAAGTTTACAGCAAGCCTATCAACAGATATTAAAAGATACCATTCAGATTGCCCCTTTAACCTCAAATCTGAATGGTGATGTTCATCCTGCTTTAATCTTACAAAATGGTCGTTTTACTTTTAGTAAGGTGGGGGTAACAGATCCTTTATTGCAGGGAATTCCTCCGGAAGAGCGGGTGGAATATCAATATCAAGCGGATACTCAGACCTTAAATCGCGTGCGCAAGCGTGGTTTAAATGTCATATCACAGACGCAGTCGGAATCCAGTGTCCTGCTGGAAAATGTAGAGCAATTTCAGGTGGTCGTGCTGAATCCAAACGAAGCTTCCGCTTGGCCTGAGATGTCTGGGCAATCTGATGAGGCTTTGATCAAGAAACGCTTACCTAAGGGCGTAAAAATTAATTTAACAGTGAATGGCGTAGCGTATGAATGGATTTTTAGCTTGCTGAATACAGATTATTTAGACAAAAAACAAAATAGTTAAGCACTTCGGGTGTAGGTTGCTGTTCATGATGAGATGCTAAATGAAGAAACAAAAGGGTATCGCATTAATTACAATTTTGGTCATGGTGGCTTTGGCAACCATTCTTGCTGCAACAATTGCACAGCGCCAAAAGTTTACTGCGGAAAATACCGCATATTTGATGCGCCAGAACCAGTCGTTATGGTATGCCAAAAGTGCTGAAACTTTTTTTTCTGAGTTATTGGTGGAAGATGCAGAAAATGCAGGTGATGTCGATTATCTACAGGAAAACTGGGCGAAGCCTATGCCTGCATTCCCAGTTGAAGATGGTTATGTTACAGGTCAACTCTATGATGAGTCCGGTAAGTTTAATTTAAACAGTCTTGTGGATGACTCAGGGCAAGTGAACGTCGTTGCAAAGGAGTGGTTTGAACGATTACTTACGAATGTCGGATTAAATGCGCAATTGAGCGAAGCAGTGATTGATTGGCAGGATGCAGACAACGAAACCATAGGCCCAATGGGCGCAGAGGATAGCTATTATCGAGGCTTGAGGAATGCTTATTTGCCTGCAAATAGCAAATTTCATGCGGTTGAAGAGCTTAAAATGGTACGCGGCTTTGACGGTGAAAAGTATTTGCAGATCGCGCCTTATGTGAGTGCTATTGCAGTTCAAGATGCCAAAGTGAATATCAACACAGCACCTGCAATTGTATTGGCGAGTTTAGCTGAAAGTTTGGATTTCAAAACAGTAGAGGCTGTATTGGAGCAAAGACAGCAGAATATGGAACATTTTTCAAATGTCGATGAATTGTGGAGTCTAGAGCCATTCTCTCAAGCCAAAAATGAAAATCAAACCGCTTTAAATGCATTACTTGGTGTGAAATCTAGTTACTTTCAGGCCAAAATTGAGGTCATGTTGAGCGAAAGAAAGCGTCAATTTCAGACCTATTTGCTCAGAGAAGATAAAAAAGTGCATGTGCTTTATCGTTCGCTTGCACCTGAATAAGGCAATCAGAAAAGACCGATCGTGATAAATGGTAAATTTAATGCGCTTTAGTTCACTTTTGTTCTATAATTAGCATTATTTTATTGACGATTCATACCATTCAGACACATGTTAATTCGTAAGTTGTTTAAGTTCGAAAATGCGCATATTGTGCGAAACTGCACATCGGATCGCTGTAAGCGTTCGATTCATGGGCATAGTTATAAAGTTGAATTATTACTTAAAGCTTCGAAGTTGGATCATGGTCAAATGGTATATGACTTTGGTTTGCTTAAAGGGCTTATCAAAGACATTTTTGACAGTTTTGATCATGCCATCTGCTTTTGGCAGCATGATGATCCTGAATATATTCAAGCGTGTCAAAAATTCAGCGCACGTTGGGTGGCATTGCCTGTTTCACCATCTGCAGAACAATTCTCGCGAATCTTTTTCTTCTTGGCTCAGCAAATTCTTGCATCGACCGAAACACAAAATGGTGAAGGTGATGTAGAGGTTTATTCTGTGATCGTGCATGAAACAGACACAGGTTATGCACAAAGCTTTTTAGAAGATATTGAAAATGCGCAGATGGGTATTTTGTCTTTGGATGAGATTGTATTTTCAGAGCAAGTACAGTCGGAATGGACAGATCCGCAGATGTATCAAAAGCTGAAACAAGGTTTTAAATTCCAAAATCCAAGCGTGGATTTACAAGTAAAAATTTAATTTACAAATTAAGAAAGAATTTTAAGGGATTAGGAAATAAGCATGTCTTATACCGATCAACAACTACACAAGTTGGATAAAGTTCAGCTTGATGCCAGTTGGAAATATGGACTCAGTGATTTCTTGCTCAGCCCGCAAATGGATGAGTTAAGAGATTTTTTGGTGTCGGAAAAGCAAGCGCAGAAAGAAATCTATCCACCGAGCAGTTTGATTTTTAATGCGTTTAATACCACACCTTTAGAGCAAGTAAAGGTTGTGATTTTGGGTCAAGACCCGTATCACGGACCCAATCAGGCACATGGTTTGAGTTTCTCTGTGCAAAAAGGGATTGCCTTGCCACCCTCCTTACGTAATATTTTTCATGAATTACATGCGGATGTAGGTGTAGAAATCCCGCGACATGGTGACTTGACCCATTGGGCTGAACAAGGGGTGTTGTTGTTAAACAGTGTGTTGACTGTAGAGGCGGGGCAACCGACTTCGCACCAAAAACGTGGTTGGGAAAATTTTACCGATCATGTGATTGATGTATTGAATGAACAGCGAGAACACATTGTATTTATTCTTTGGGGCGCCTATGCTCAACGTAAAGGACAAAGAATTTATCCAAACAAACACCTCATCTTAAAAGCAGCACATCCATCTCCTTTGGCTGCAAACCGTGGTGGTTTTTTTGGATGTAAGGTTTTTTCTAAAACAAATAATTATCTCAAACATAATGGCATTGAGCCGATAGATTGGCAGCTGGACGCATGACAAACTCTCCCGTATTAAAAAATTATCACCCAGACGTTCTTGTAGAAGAAGCGATTAATGGTTGGCGTATTGTCCGTTTAAATCGCCCTAAGTCGTTACACGCTTTAGATGAATCGATTGTTACAGCGTTATTGGAAGTATTTCAGGACTTTCACCACGATGATCGCGTCAAAGCAATTTGGCTGGACTCAACCACACCGAAAGCATTTTGTGCGGGTGGTGATGTACGTAAATTGCGTCAATTGGTGATTAATTCTGAAGTTGATGCAGCAAATAAATTCTTTGAGCAAGAGTATGCCTTAGATCTACTTTTACATAACTACGCTAAACCTGTATTGGTTTGGGGTGAGGGTTATGTGATGGGTGGTGGTCTAGGTTTGTTTATGGCGGCACCATTCCGTATGGTGACACCGTATTCACGTTTGGCAATGCCAGAAATCAATATTGGTTTATATCCAGATGTGGGGGCGACCCGTTTCTTGGCTGACCGTGGTGCGATTGGCTTGTTTACAGGTTTAACGGGTTCAATCATGACAGCGGCAGGTGCTTATAGTATTGGTTGGGCAACGCATATCTGTGATGCGCATCGCGACAAAGTGTTGGATAAGCTGATTAATATTGATTGGGGACATTACCCAGCGGGTGATTTCCGCGCAATTGATGACACTTTAAATAGTCTGCATCGTCCTGTAGGGCCTGGTCCATTACAAAATTCATTAGATGTCATTCAAAGTGTTTGCCGTGGTGTGAATTTCGAGCATGACTATGAGTCGATTATTGGCTTACGTGATGCGCGTAGTGATTGGTTGCGTCAAGCCAGCGAAAACTTGCAAAAAGGCTCTCCAGCAACCGCAGCTTTAACTTGGTTGTTGTGGCAGTGGGGCAAGCAAATCCATTCTTGGAATGAAGTGTTTGAGTTGGAAACACAAATTTCTGACTGGAAAATCCGCCATGCTGATTTTGTTGAAGGTGTACGCGCTCGTCTGGTGGATAAAGATTTGGCGCCAGAATGGAGTGCGGGAACGGATATGTCTTTAAAAGGTATTTTATCTTCTAATCCACCTGTAACAACCATTGAAAGTTGGAATCAGCTTCTTAAACAGTATGGTGTGATTGTCTAAAGCAATGTCCGAATTTGAAATTTATTCAGATGAATACTGGATGCAGCTTGCTTTTGAGCAGGCTGCATTGGCTGCCGCTGAACAGGAAATTCCTGTCGGTGCGGTATTGGTGAGTCAAAATCAAATTTTGGGTGTTGGGCATAATGCGCCCATTTCTCTGATGGATCCGACAGCACATGCTGAAATTCAGGCGATCCGTCAAGCCTGTCACAATCTTCAAAATTATCGGCTTCCTGCTGATGCTGTTTTATATGTCACTTTAGAACCTTGTACCATGTGTGTGGGTGCTTTAATTCATGCGCGGATTGCACGTGTGGTATTTGCAGCGACTGAGCCTAAGGCGGGTTCGTTGGTCAGTGCTCGAAAGCTATTAGAAACAGGTTACTACAATCATCAATTTGAAGTGCTTGGTGGGTGTCTAGAAGCACAGTGTTCTCAGCAATTGGGTGATTTCTTTAAAATGCGACGACTGCAAAAGAAAGAACAGAAAATACAACAAAAACTTGACGGTTTAAAATAATTGATCAAATTTCATGTAGAATTTGATGACAATAATAATTGTCAAATTGAGATGAATATATGAATTCGATTCAAGTACAAAAGAAATTTAATGCGCCTGTGCAGCAAGTCTTTGACTTATTAGCAAAGCACGCAACTTATAATGTGGCGTTTGCACCCATTCAGGTGGAGAGAGTGGTTGATTCGGCAGATCCTCAGCGTTCAGATGGTTTGAGCTCCGTCAGACGATTGGGTTTGGGACCTGTAAAACCATTGAAGGAACAAATTACGCTAATGCAGGAAAATCAAAGAATTGAATATAAAATTATTCAAAATCCATTGATTAAACACCATCTTGGCATAATCGAATTTGAGGCATTAAATCCTGAGTCAACATTGGTGACTTATACGATTGAATTGCAGGCACGTGTTCCATTTGTCAATAAATTAATCCTTGCACAGCTTAAATCAGCGATTAAACTAGGCTTTTCTAAACTCGCAAAATCTGTATAAGGTAAAACGGAATAGCAATGACAGTAAATATTATTACCATCGATGGGCCAAGTGGTTCAGGTAAGGGCACTCTTGCGGCAAAGCTGGCAGGACATTACCAGTTCCATTTATTGGACTCAGGTGCTTTATACCGTTTATTGGGTTTGTCGTTGCATAAGCAGAACTTATTAGATGTACTGGATCAGCAATTAGATCGTTGTGCTGAAATTGCAACAAATTTAGACATAAAATTCGTAACCACTCCAAATGAAACACAAATTTTATTAGAGGGTGAAGATGTCACTCAAACCATTCGAACAGAACGTGTAGGAGAATTCGCATCAAAAGTCGCAGCAATTCCTGTGCTTAGAACGGCATTGTTTGACCGTCAGCGTGCATTTGCACAAGCGCCAGGCTTGGTTGCGGATGGTCGAGATATGGCAACGACGATTTTTCCAGAAGCACAAGCGAAGATTTATTTAACGGCTTCAGCGCAATCCCGAGCAGAGCGTCGGGTAAAACAGTTGCAGGGTATGGGGCTGGATGTTAAAATAAACGACATTTTAGCTAATATTGAAGCTCGCGACAAACGAGATATGGAACGCGAAGTCGCTCCACTCAAACCCGCAGCCGACGCTTTGATTATTGATAGCTCTGAATTAAACATTGATGAAGTGTTTAATCTGATGACTCAATATATCGATAAGCAATTAGTGAAGTAAAGAAATTTTTAGCGAAAGCATAGCTTGATCAGTTTATAACGGACTATGTAGACGCTTAACTAAAACGGCCTTGTCTGATCCAAGACCGCATACTTTATCGGGTATATCATGACCGAATCTTTTGCAGCCCTCTTTGAAGAAAGCGAATTAAACCTCAACGTTGAAAAGGGTGCTGTCATCCAAGGCGTTGTAGTAAGCATCGACTCTGACTGGGTAACTGTTGACACTGGCCTTAAATCTGAAGGTGTTGTTGACCGTGCTGAATTCTTAAACGAACAACGTGAACTTGAAGTTCAAGTTGGCGATACAGTTGATGTTGTTGTTGAAGCTCTTGACAACGGTATGGGCCAAACTGTTTTATCACGTGAAAAAGCGAAACGTGCTGAAACTTGGACTAAACTTGAAAAAATCTTTGAAGATGGCGAAATCGTTACTGGTGTTATCTCTGGTAAGGTTAAAGGCGGTTTCACTGTTGACATCGGTCCAGTTCGTGCGTTCTTACCAGGTTCTTTGGTAGATACTCGTCCTATCCGTGACACGACTCACCTTGAAGGTAAAGAGTTAGAATTCAAAGTAATCAAACTTGATGCAAAACGTAACAACGTTGTTGTATCTCGTCGTGCTGTTATGGAAGCTGAATCTTCAGCTGACCGTGAAGCTCTTCTTGCTCAGCTTGAAGAAGGTCAAACAGTTACAGGTACTATCAAGAACCTTACTGACTACGGCGCATTCGTTGACCTTGGCGGTATCGATGGTCTTCTTCACATCACTGACATGGCTTGGAAACGCATCAAGCACCCATCAGAAGTTGTTGAAGTTGGTCAAGAAGTTACTGTTAAAGTACTTAAATTTGACAAAGAGCGTAACCGCGTATCTTTAGGTCTTAAGCAATTAGGCGAAGATCCATGGTTAGCGATCATGAGCCGTTACCCTAAAGGTTCTATCGTTAAAGCTCGCGTTACTAACTTAACTGACTACGGTTGCTTCGCTGAAATCGCTGAAGGCGTTGAAGGTTTAGTACACGTTTCAGAAATGGACCATACGAACAAAAACATCCACCCATCTAAAGTTGTTCAGATTGGTGACGAAGTTGACGTTATGGTTCTTGAGGTTGATGAAGAACGTCGTCGTATTTCTCTTGGTATCAAACAAACTCGTGCTAACCCATGGGAAGAGTTTGCTAAGAACCACGACAAGGGCGAGAAAGTTTCTGGTACGATCAAATCTATCACTGACTTCGGTATCTTTATTGGTTTACCAGGTGGTATCGACGGTCTAGTTCACTTGTCTGATATTTCTTGGAACGAACAAGGCGAAGAAGCTATCCGTCGTTACAAGAAAGGTGACACTGTTGAAGCGGTTATCTTGTCTGTAGACGCTGAAGGCAACCGTATCAGCCTTGGCATCAAGCAAATGAACAGCGATCCGTTCAACGATTTCTTAGCTGCTAACGAACGTGGTGCTTTGGTTAAAGGTACTGTAACTGCAGTTGACGCTAAAGGCGCTACTGTTAAGTTAGCTGACGAAGTAGAAGCTCAATTAAAGGCTTCTGAAATCAACCGTGACCGCGTTGAAGATGCAACTAAATTCTTGGAAGTTGGTCAAGAAGTTGAAGCGAAGATCATCAACGTTGATCGTAAATCTCGCTCTATCAACTTGTCTATCAAAGCGAAAGACGAAGCTGAAGAGAAAGAAGCTGTTGCTAACTTGAAGACTGCATCTGCATCTCAAGACAATGGTCCTAAGACTATTGGTGACTTGATCAAAGCTCAAATGAACCACTAAGTAGGTCGTATAAATCGTATTGTTAATGTAATTTAACTAATACTTTTTACACAAATACTGTAAACGGTAGCGTAGTATTTAATTATTGCGCTACCGTTTTGTATTTAAACAGGTTATTATCAGTTTAGGTACAAGTAGCTTGATAATTAAAGAGGTCGCAGATGACTACTGAAGCACTTAATAAGTCTGACTTAATTGAGCGTATTTCTCTAAAAAACCCGCACTTAGCGGAACCTTTAGTTGAAGAAGCAGTTAAGATCATGATTGATCAAATGATTGCAGCACTCTCGTCTGATAGTCGTATTGAAATTCGCGGGTTTGGTAGTTTTGCCTTACATCATCGTGAACCACGCATTGGTCGCAATCCTAAAACAGGAAAGTCTGTTGAAGTTGCTGCAAAGGCGGTTCCACATTTCAAACCTGGTAAAGCATTACGTGATGCGGTGAATGAAGCTATAAATCAATAATAATAAAAAGTGGGGTGTATATGCGTTATGTATTGGTCGCCATATTAATCATTCTATTTGGTTACTCGTTGGCTTTGGTTTTACAGAATGGTACTGAAGTCACGGTTGATTTGTTGTTTACACAAGTCCCTGCAATGCGTTTGGGTTTAGTTTTATTGTTGACTCTGGCATTAGGTGTGGTAGTGGGATTATTACTTGGCGTGCAAGTATTCCGTGTGTTTCAAACAAGTTGGGAGATTAAGCGCTTACGTAAGGATATTGATCACCTACGCAAAGAACAAATTCAAGCTGCGCAATTGGCTGCTGCTGAGGCTGCTGCAAATGCAAGGCATGAAAAAACTGTATTTGATGTAACAAACGATAATAAAAGCCCATTATAATGGGCTTTCTTTTTGTCTGACTAAAGGTAAATTCTCTTGAGTATCATTGTTGCATTAGATGCTAAAAGCCAAATTGATGCGTTGAACATTGCAGAGCAGTTAGATCCTGCATTATGTCGAGTAAAAGTTGGTAAAGAGTTATTTACCCATGAAGGTCCAGCTGTTGTTAAAGCTTTGCATGCAGAAGGCTTTGACGTTTTCTTGGATTTGAAATTTCATGACATTCCAAATACCACGGCTCAAGCAGTTTGCGCAGCAGCTGATTTAGGCGTATGGATGGTGAACGTGCATGCATCAGGTGGTCGTAAAATGATGGAAACCTGTGTAGAGCGTTTAAAAGCAGGCAATTATGCAACACAATTGATCGCTGTGACTGTTTTAACCTCAATGGGTCGCGAAGACTTGCGTGATATTGGTTTAGATATCGAACCATTCGAGCAAGTAAAACGTTTGGCACAGTTAACGCAAGCGTCAGGTTTGGATGGTGTAGTGTGTTCTGCACAAGAAGCCAAGATGCTGCGTGATTTATTGGGACAGGATTTTGCGTTGGTAACCCCTGGCATTCGTCCTGAAGGTGCAAATGCAGATGATCAAAAACGTATTGTGACACCAAAACAAGCGATGTTAGATGGCTCTACACACCTGGTTATTGGGCGCCCAATCACGAAATCTGACAATCCACGCCAAACGTTAAAAGATATATTGGCTACGCTTTAAGATGATTAATAAATGATTGAAAGCCTTTCGAATGAAGGGCTTTTTTTATGAATTGAATATTAAGAAGGTGGATAGATGATAAATAAAAAATTATTTGAGCTTGATGGGTCGAGTGATGAAGAGTAGGTTGCTGAGTTGCAGAACACTTTAGAGAAAACGCAGCTAATTGAAGAAAAGAAAGAAGAGTCTTCTGCTGATTGGTCATCTGGAATTGATTTGTTGGATATTGGATCAGCTGTCATTGATGCAGTCGTAGATCTAGTTGGTCATATTGATATAGATTTGTAGTATGTCTGGCTCAATTTTATTTATTTCCCTTGGTGTTAACTTATTAACATTAATACCAAGGGGGTGTCTTGCGCTTAAAGTGCGGCAAGAACACTTACAGCGATGGGTGCCAGAATAGAGAGAATAAAACCACTCACCATTGCGTGTGGAATGAAGTCATTGCCACAAGCCTGTTTGACCATAGGTAATGATACATCCATGGCAGTTGCTGCGGCTGAGGCAATCGCAGAGCGGGGGTAACGCCAGCCAATACAATACATCAGAATAATTGCAATAATCTCTCGGAATAAATCATTAATTAACGCAATACTGCCAAGCGCAGGGCTTTTTAGTTCTGAAACTACAATGCCACTCATGGAATAGAACCCGTACCCTTGCGAGAGCATAATCAGGTCTTTGAGTTGAAGATGTTGAAGGAATATGCTGGCAATTAAAGCGCCGATAATTGAACCGATAATGCACCCAATTGGAACGAGCAGGATTTTCAAGTTTAACCAAGAACGATCTAAGGGGCTAAAGGCAAGATCAAGCCCAATTAGGAACATAAATGCGAGTAACAGATACCAAGTGTTCACTTGGATGGGTAAGCCATAGTTTTCGAATAATTTTGCAAGTACGAAACCGACGGCTAGGGCTAAGCATGCATAGGAAATACTGATAAAAGATTTGAGTAAAAGGTCGAGCGAAATTTTACCTGAAGTGGGTTGAATCCCAATGAATTTATACAGTGCGAAACAGCATAAAAATGAACCAATAGTCGTCAGGAAAGCCAGTGTGGTTGCGCTGGTTAAAATCTCCGAAGAACCATGAATATCTTGTAATGCATGGGTGAATTCCATGCTAATGCCAATCAAGAGTAAGTAGGAAAAATAAGGTAAAACTTTAAAGCAAAACTGGACTAAGTAAATCGGTAGTTTTTTTGCGAATAGATAGCCTGCTGCGAGGCAAAGCAGGAGTTGTGAAATCAGGATCAGGGCTTGCATGGTAAGAATATTAATTTGCAGTTGCAGCATCATAACTTAACTGTGCCATCGTTGCAGCGACTTGTGCGTCAGATTGCATTTTTTGTTATGGAGAGATTAACTAGATTGGATACATATTTTTATACGATTGTAGTTTGATAGATTCGGCAATTTTCAAATGCACTAAATTGGGTTAAAAAATGGATTCACACCAATATTGTCACAAATATGAAAAGATCCATTCTCAGTCTTATGTATTTAATACAAGCGATGCGTAAAGCTGGGATTGATGTTGATCAGCAGTTACAAGGGATTGGCTTGCGTGTCGATGCGTTGGACCCTACCGCAATAATTCATCCGCGATTAGAACGTGATGTTTTAAAAGTATTGTCCGAGCAAGTTTCCACTGAACAGGGTTTATATATTGGGCAGCATTATGCTTTGGCAGGATATGGTCCATTGTTGATGTTGTTGGTCACGAGCGACACGATTCGAACTGCTTTAGAACGAGTGATTGCATATCAGCCCTTAACCCATTTAACAGCAAAACTTAGTCTTAAATTTCAAAATCATAAGGTCGCGTTGTGTTATCAGGCGGATGATCTGGTAGATGAATTAAATATGTTTCGTGCGCAATCAGAATTGGCAGGGACTTATAAATTTATTCAAGAGCTGTATAAAAAGATGGGGCTGAGTGTGCCTCAGCTTAAGGTAGAGTTACCATTTGATCCACCTGAAGATCCTGACATTCTCGCAATGTATCAGGCCTACTATGGTTCGGATATTACGTTTTCACAACCTTATGCAGCGTTTTGGTTTGATGAGGCTGTACTGGATATTCATATTCCATCGGCAGATCAAATGACGTTTCGAATTTATGATTATAAGTGTCAGGCTGAAATGAAACGTTTGGCACAGCAATCTACTGTACCCGATTTGGTTGAGCGTGTTCAGGATTATCTGGATTTACAGCAGGGTGCAATACCAACCATGGCAGAAACAGCACAAGCCTTGCATATTCCTGAGCGTACATTGAGGCATCAGTTACAACAGTTAAATAGCAGTTATAAGCAGATTAGAGAGCAGTTGATTAAAGAGAAGGCGTTGAGATTGATTGAATATCAGGAGTACACCATTGAAATGATTGCTGAATTATTGGGTTATTCTGAACCAGCGGCATTTAACCATGCTTTTAAACGCTGGTTTGGACGTAGTCCTCGGCAATATTCCAAGTAGTACGGATACTCATGCCAAAGTTTTATTTATTGTTCCCTAATTTTCGTTATACTTTCGTCAGACCAAAATAGTAATCAAGATATGTCGGATTTAAATCTTCACAGCACTGCCTTTGCACCTTTATCACCAGCTGAACGTTATGCGCAAGCCTTGGCTTCTGGGCAATTTATGCCTGATGAAGCGCAAGCACAAGCTGTGCATGAGTTAGATCGTGTCTGGCAGGAACTGATTCAGCGCTACAAGGCATCGAAAAAAGCATTTCGTCGCTTTCGTCGTCAGACTTCTCCGCAGGGCGTCTATATGTGGGGTGGTGTTGGTCGCGGTAAAACATGGTTGATGGACCAATTTTATGACTCGATTCCATTCCGTCGTAAAACACGTATGCATTTCCATCACTTCATGCAATATGTGCATCGTGAGCTGAATAAATTGTCTGGTCAGCGTAATCCTTTGGATGCTGTTGCGGACCAAATTTATAAAGAGTCGGTGATTATCTGTTTTGATGAGTTCTTTGTGACCAATGTTACCGATGCAATGATTCTGAGTGATTTATTCCAGAAATTGTTTAGCCGTGGTGTAACGCTAGTTGCGACATCAAACATTGCTCCAGATGGTTTATATAAGAATGGTATTCACCGTGACCGTTTTATTCCAACCATTGAGATGGTGAAGAAAAACTGCGTCATTTTGAATGTGGATGCAGGTGTGGATTACCGTTTGCGTGTATTAAAGCAGGCACAATTGTTTAAGCATCCTTTAACGCATGATCATAAAGTTTGGATTGCTCAGCGTTTTACGGCATTGACTCAAACACAGCATCAGTCACAAGAGCCGATTGTCATTAACAGTCGTTTGGTAGAAACCATTGGTCATACTGAAGATGTATTGTGGTGTGAGTTTTCTGAGTTGTGTTTAAAACCACGTAGCCCAGCTGACTTCATTGAAATTGCGAATATCTATAATACGGTTTTGGTGAGTAATGTTCCGCATTTGACGGATTATCTCTCTGAAGGAACGCGTCGATTTATATATTTGGTTGATGAGTTTTATGACCGCGGAGTCAAATTATTGCTGACTTCGGAAGATACGATCATTGATATTTATCAAGGTGAAAAGTTGGCATTTGAAATTGAACGTACGCGTTCACGCTTACTGGAAATGCAATCTGATGATTATTTGCATTCTGAACACCGACTGATTGAGAAATCTGCCAAAGATTTTAACGAATAAGCAAAGAAACGCCATTAAATGGCGTTTTTTTATAGGCGAAAGTATTGTATGTTAAATCAACATTTTTGCTTGTATATGGAAAATGCGTCAGATCAAACAAGAAATGAAAATAAGTAATTGGGATGAGTTTGATAGATGTTCTGAACTTAAGTCTAATTTCGACATTTCTAAAACTTAATAAACTGTAAATAGAGTATTCATGGAAGTAATAATACAAACTAATCAGCATTTTATTTGATGATGTCAATATTTATTTTCAAGAAAATGCTTACTATTTAGGAATGTGATATTACTATTCAGCAAAGTATAAATCGGTATACTAGAATCTCTTGTTATAAAAAGTAGCAATATCAGGAAAGACAATGACTGTACGTATTCAAAAAGGTAAGTTAGCGATTGCTAAAGAACTTTACGATTTCATCGAGAATGAAGCTTTACCAGGTTCTGGTTTGGACAGCGAAACATACTGGAAAAACTTTGAGCAAGTCGTTGTCGATCTTAGCCCAAAAAATAAAGCGCTTTTGGCAAAGCGTGAAGATCTTCAGGCTAAAATTGATGAATGGCACCGCAACAACACATTTGAATTAGAAGCTTACAAAGCTTTCCTAAAAGAAATTGGCTACTTGGTACCAGAAGTAGAAGATTTCCAGATCAGCACAGAAAATGTTGATGAAGAAATTGCATTATTGGCAGGACCACAATTGGTTGTACCAGTACGTAATGCACGTTATTGCTTAAATGCTGCAAACGCACGTTGGGGTTCACTCTACGATGCACTTTACGGTTTTGATGTGATCTCTGAAGAAGGTGGCGCAGAAAAAGGTAAAGGCTACAACCCTGTACGTGGCGACAAGGTAATTGCATTTGCTAAGAATTTCTTAGATGAAACTTTCCCACTTGCACAAGGTTCGCATGCTGATGCAACACGTTATGCAGTGGAAAATAACAAATTGGTTGTAACCCTTAAAGATGGTTCTACAACAGGTTTAGCTCATGAAGCACAATTTGTTGGCTTTAATGGCGAAGAAACTAATCCATCCGAAGTTGTTCTATTGAACAATGGTTTGCATGCTATTATTGAAGTTGATGCAAACAGCCCAGTGGGTAAAACCGATGCTGCTGGTGTTAAGGACTTGGTACTTGAAGCAGCAATCACCACGATTCAGGATTTAGAAGATTCTGTTGCGGCAGTTGATGCAGAAGAGAAAGTTGAAGGCTACCGTAACTGGTTAGGCTTAATGAAAGGTGATTTGCAAGAGTCTATCGAGAAAAATGGTAAAACCGTTACTCGCACATTGAACAAAGACCGTACCATTAAGAACCTAATTGGTGGTACTACGACATTGCATGGTCGTTCACTGATGCTTCTTCGTAACGTGGGTCATTTAATGACGAACCCTGCGGTACTTGTAGATGGCGAAGAAATTTTTGAAGGCATCATGGATGCATTGGTAACACCATTGCTTACCATTGCTGATATTCGTGGTCAAAACGAGAATAAAAACTCTCGTAAAGGTTCGATGTACATCGTTAAGCCGAAGATGCATGGTCCAGAAGAAGTTGCATTTGCAGTTGAGCTTTTTGAGCGTGCAGAACAAGCGCTTGGTCTACCTGCGAAGTCTGTAAAAATCGGGATTATGGATGAAGAGCGTCGTACATCTGTAAACTTGAAGAACTGTATTGCTGCTGCTAAAGACCGCACAATCTTTATTAACACGGGCTTTATGGACCGAACTGGTGATGAAATCCATACTTCTATGGAAGCTGCACCAGTTGTTCGTAAAGAAGCTGTTAAAACTCAAAAATGGATTGCTGCTTATGAAAACCGTAACGTTGCAATTGGTTTAGAATGTGGTTTGCAAGGTAAGGCGCAAATTGGTAAAGGTATGTGGCCGAAGCCAGACAGCATGAAAGACATGTTGGCGACTAAAGCCGCTCATCCAAATGCGGGTGCATCATGTGCTTGGGTGCCATCTCCAACAGGTGCTGCACTACATGCAATGCATTACCATCAAGTGAATGTGAAAACGCGTCAAGATCAGTTGAAAACTGAAGAAATGCTTTCATTAGACGATTTGTTAACACCTCCTTTTGCTCCAGATACAAACTGGTCAGCTGAAGAAATTAACAATGAGCTTGAAAATAACTGTCAAGGGATCTTGGGTTATGTGGTTCGTTGGGTAGATTTAGGTGTTGGTTGTTCGAAAGTTCCAGATATCAATAACGTCGGTTTAATGGAAGACCGTGCAACATTGCGTATTTCTTCTCAACACGTTGCGAACTGGTTGCGTCACGGTATTGTAACGCGTGACCAAGTTGAAGAAGTATTGAAGCGTATGGCGAAGATTGTTGACGGTCAAAATGCTGATGATCCATTGTATACACCAATGGCAGCAGACTTTGATAACAACATCGCTTTCCAAGCAGCTTCTGATCTTATTTTCAAAGGTGGTGTACAGCCTTCAGGTTATACAGAGCCATTGTTGCATGCTGCGCGTTTAAAATTAAAAGGTTACACTGGCGACTAAGTTAGCTGCCTTTGTTAAAAAAGCCTCCTTATGGAGGCTTTTTTATTTGCAAACTTGTATGAGAATTTTGAGTAAGAATCTGCAAATGGAAATTAAAAGTTGAGATTGAAAAGTAGATAGTATTTAGATACTGAAATAAAAACAGGTCTTTCGGTATGAAAGACCTGTTTTGTAAAGCATAAATATTATCGATTTAAGTTGTTGAAAATATGTTTCAAGCTATCCATCATTTTTTCAATTTGAAGAGGAGTTAGCCCTTCAAAAGATTGTTCTAGGACTGCGCTGGTTAAATCATTAATCTTGTGCGCCATTTCATGTCCTTTCTCTGTGAGAATTACACGGGTAATGCGTGCATCATCTTCACATGAATAGGTGTCGACTAAACCTTCGTCTTTAAGGCGATATACAATTTTAGTGGTTGTCGACATTTTGGAAACCACCATATCTGAAAGATCAGATACGCTCGCATTGGGTTTGGATTTTAAGGCAAGTAAGATGCGACGACGAGAATTATCCAAGCCATACTTTTTGAGGACTTGATCGACCTTTTGTACGTGCTGCGAATAAACCTGTGTCACCCAGAAAAAAGGAAAATTATCTAGGCTGAAGTCATCTGTCGTAGGTAAAAATTTCGCATACTTTTTAGTCATATGTGATTCCCGTCATTTATTTTTATATTGCTTAATTTTATGAGAATTATCTCATGATAAGCAATATAACTGTGATGAAATAGTCAATTAGAAATCAACAAGATGTGTATTTCTATTTAAATTTGACTAAATCGTGTTCCTTTAAGTGCGAATTTAAAATTGCAATACGCACTGCTATGAGTTAAGTCATTCTTTTTGTGTGGATTAAGCTGATACGCAATTGCTCTATACTGCTTGTAGCATCAGGATCTTACACAAGAATTCGGTTGGGATAGGCAATTCAATTTACTTGATTTGTTTAAAAAACGACCTGCAAATCCGTTCGGGTGTACATTTTAGTGAAAAAAAATCATTTGAAAACTCTCTTTATTAACTAGGCGATACCGATACGTCTCACATCTAAAATAAAAATTGACAGATGAATTATTTAAATATTTTTATATAACAATGTCTTATTGTAATGAGATCCCTATTAAAAATAATCAAAAATGATTTATGACTGCTCGGTTTTCTTGTTTTGTTAAAATCAATCTGCTCAATGTAGTTAAATTGTATCTGAAGATCATATTTTAATCTTTTCTCAAAATCAAATGTAAATTTCTGATTTTGTAAAAAAATTAAAAAAAGTAATTACAAAACGGGGAGAGTGTGCATAATAAAACAATCTATTGTTGAAAAGAGGTTATACATGGATCCGTCGCCGTGCAGGTCTAGTTTATTGAAATCAAGCCTTGATTTAATCGAGGTGAATAAATAATGGAATTCTTATTAGATCCTGGAATTTGGGTTGGTTTACTTACCCTAATTGTATTAGAAATTGTTTTAGGTATTGATAACCTAGTATTTATTGCTATTTTGGCAGATAAACTTCCACCAGAACAACGTGATAAAGCACGTGTTATTGGTCTTTCTCTTGCATTAATTATGCGTTTAGGACTATTGTCCGTAATCTCTTGGTTGGTTACTTTGACCAAACCACTGATCCAAATTGCCGATTTATCCTTCTCGGGGCGTGATTTGATTCTGCTCTTTGGTGGACTGTTCCTTGTGTATAAGGCTGTCACTGAATTGCATGAGAAAATGGAAGGCAAGCCAGAGATTAAATCCACTTCATCTGTTGTATATGCGGGCTTCTGGGCTGTTGTAGCGCAGATTATTGTATTGGATGCAGTTTTCTCACTAGATTCTGTTATTACTGCAATTGGTATGGTGGACAATATTTATGTGATGATGGCTGCGGTGACCATCGCAGTTATTGTGATGTTATTTGCATCTAAGCCATTAACCAGTTTTGTAAACCGTCATCCTACAGTGGTAATTCTGTGTTTAAGCTTCCTGTTATTAATCGGGATTAGCTTGATTGCTGAAGGTTTTGGATTCCATATTCCGAAAGGGTATATCTATTCGGGTATTGGTGTGGCCATCTTGATTGAAGCATTTAATCAGTACTCAAAACGTAATGTAGCGAAACATGAATCTAAGATTCCTTTGCGTCATCGTACTGCGGATTCCATCTTAAAACTCATGGGTGGTAAAGTGGAGTCATCGCAATTGGGTGCTGAGCAAATTGAAGCACATGAGGCATTTGCCGACGAAGAACGCTATATGATTGGTGGTGTTCTGACATTGGCAGAGCGTTCGGTTGCATCGATTATGACGCCGCGCAATCAAATCTCTTGGATTGATTTAAACGATACGCCTGAAAAAATCCGTGAGCAGGTACTTGCAGTGCCACATAGTCTATTTCCAGTCTGCCGCGGTAGCTTGGACAAGGTGATTAGTGTGGTACGTGCCAAAGAATTATTAGATGTGCTTGATGATGGTGAAGAAGCACTCAAGGCATTAATTAAGCGTCAACGTCCAATTTTCATTTTTGAGAAGATGAAAGTTATTGATGCGATTAATACCTTAAGAACGTCTAAGGGTTCATTGGTTCTTGTGACAGATGAATTTTCCAATGTGAAAGGCTTAATTTCACCTCTCGATGTTTTTGAAGCGATTGCGGGTGAATTCCCAGACGCAGATGAACAGTTAGATCTGGTTAAAATTAACGATGAAACTTGGAAAGCTTCTGGCATGCTAGATTTGTATCAGTTAGAACTAGAGCTGGGTATGCTGGATTTAGTGGAAGATGATGCAGGTTATATGAGTGTTGCGGGTTTGCTTTTAGATAAAACCCAAGGCGATGTTCAAGTCGGTACGAAGTTAGACTATCAAGGTGTCCACTTCGAAGTGACGGAACTAGAAGATAATCGCATTAAATATGTCACGATTATGTATCGCCATTAATTAAGTTTGTTAAAAAAGCCCGAAGTTCGGGCTTTTTTATTGAATAAAAAGTCCATCAAGCCAGATTGGAGTGTTGCACAGCTTGATGGAAAAACTAGTTACGTAGTTGCTGTTCAATCACATGCCAAAGGTTGCGATGTGATTTTCGGAACATCTGCATGTGTCCGATACTTTTATGTTGAAACTGTTGAGGTTTTAGCTCAATCATGGATGTTTTGGCATTGGGGTAAAGTTTGAGTAGTGCTTGTACATTGGGCTGGGTGGCAATTTCATCATCTGATGCCCAAATTGCTGTAATGGGGCAAGTGATTTGATCGTGATAATTCGGTAGTCGTTCCTTTTTAACAGCATGCATGACATAGCCCTGTGTCCCACAAAACTCAGCCCATTGTTTGGCAACTTTTTTAGGCAGGTTTTCCCCCATACCAATCATTTTGGTAGCACCAAATCCTTTTAGCTTACTGGAGATTGGGAAGAGTAAGTGGAACATGATTGGGGCGAGGAATTTAGTCTTACCTTTTAAGCCACGTATATGCCCTGTGGAGCCCGATACAGCAATCACTTTGGCAACCTTGGGGTAGTTTGGGGAAATGCCAAGTAGCTGCCCACCTGCACTATGACCCAGAAGAATGACTTGAGACGCTTTAGTTTGGTCTAATAGACAATCGATTGCAGCGGTAATATCGAGTTGTCCCCAATCGACAATACTGGCTTCAGATTGGTGCAATGGACCATGCAATGAAGCACCAATGCCCCTAAAATCAAAGCTCATGACGCTATAGCCTATGCTACTCAGCCACTCGGCGTAGGAGTGATAAAATTCCTTAACAATACCTGTGGCGGGACAGATTAAGATGGGTACGGTTTTGTCGGAATTCACTTGGCTTGGGTAAAGCTTTGCACTTAATTTATAACCATCCGCGCAATGTATGTATAAGGATTTAACTTGAGTATCCATGAGTGAAGTTTCAATTACTATTTCACAATACTTTAGCTAAGTTCTAAAAAGAAACTTGTAAAAAATATGACTTATAAGTCAGATAAGCGTAGAAAATTGTTAAATAGGGCTGTTGAATGGTTTTGTATTTTTCTGTTGCTGTGAAGCTGGCGATTATTTTTAGTGGCTTGTTTTTATGGGTGGGTATGTTTACAGGAGTTTGGAAATACTGGCAGATCAGGAAATCGCTACAAGCACGAGCGCATTATTATGTGGATATTGCGCATCGAAGTAGCTTGTTATATGCACCTGCAAGTTTAATTTTAGCAGTCTTGGCTGCATTTTCAGTCTGGTCAGCGTTGTGGAATTTGGTCTTTGTTTTACTGAACTTATTCTTTTTTAGTGCTTCAATTTTAAGTTATGTTCTGCATGGCTTTTTTAGAGATACGAATAATCAATTTAAAGAGCCACATCGGCTAGGAAAGCGAATTTTGCCAAAAAGTGTGATGACCTTTTGTATGTGCTTATTGGTGTTGAGTGAGTTATTTGCGACAGGAATGTTGATCTTGGGAACAGGGCTATATCTTTTTTAATAATTATAATTTGGTTTTGAAGATGGATGAATAATCATCCATCAGTTTAATCGATGGTCTTGGATTTCTTTTGGGCACGGACTTTCTGGTCTATGGCGGCCCAGCCATAAAAGGCGGCAGAAACAAAAAGCGCGTAGGCAAAATATTCGGCTTTTAGATGTCCTTGAATTAATCCATGAAATAGCAAAGTAAGCATCAAGGCCACGGTGGTGCTTAAATAGGTGACCATGTTTTTATTTGCCTTCAGAGCGTTAATGAAGACTTGCTTATTGAAATGTAATGATAACATCTCCATCCCTCCTATGAATTTGACTAAAACCTAAGTGTTTTAGTCGGATTGGTTAGTAATGTTGTACTTCGAATTTAGGGGTATTTCAATAGCTAATACCTTTATTTTGTCGAAAAACTATTACTTATATAAAAAAATATATGGGAAATTGTTTATTTTATGAATGGTTCATATTTTTTTTGGTAATACTTGTTAGCACATTTGTCGGGATGCAAATGTTGAAAATATGAACTTCATCGCCTAACACCTAGCCTAATTCGATCTACGAAAAAACTTAATAGTGCTTAAGTCGAATAAAGCAAAAAGCAGACCAAATTATGGGAAATTCAAACGAGAGCTGTTGGAAGAGAGACACATGCAGGGCATGTTATTGCATGTCTGCGAAAAGTAAACAATAAAGGTAGATTTGGGTAAAATCGACATTTATTGGTCACATATAAAATCTAATTTGGGTAAAATTGGATTTTAATTACAAATCGAAAGATTATTTTCTAAATTTGTCGCAGATCATTGCAATAACTAAGACCAACAAAGATGGAATTAACCATGCAAGGTTTTGTTCATTTAAAGGTAAATGTTGAACAAATTCTGGTAAAAAAGCATTCAATTCTGCTGCTTTAAGACCTTCTAAAATACCAAAAAGAAAAGATACTGCTGTGACTGGTGCAATAATGGCTGGTGGATTTTTCCAGAATTTTGCAAAGAAGCTCAACATAATTACCACAATTGCGGGCGGATAGATCGCACACAATACAGGGACAGAAACTGCAATCAGTTTAGTCAAACCTAAGTTGGAGATCAGTAGCGAAAAGCCAATCAAAACAAAGACTAAAATTTTATATGGAATTTTAGTTAATTCTGAGAAGTATTCTGCGCAAGCACAAGTCAGACCAATTGCAGTTACCATGCAGGCAAGGAAAATCATACCAGTGAGGAAGATTGAACCTAGATCTCCGAATGCATGTTGTACATAAGCATGCAAAATAATCGCACCATTGGCTGCATTTGGAGCAACTTCGTGGCTTCCAAGACCGAGTTTAAACAGACTGAGATAAACCAGTGTTAAGCCGACACCTGAAATTAGACCTGCAATCACAGCGTACTTGGTCACTAACTTTTTGTCGGTTACACCACGTGAATGGATGGCATGAATAATCACAATACCGAAAACCAGTGCGCCGAGCGTATCCATGGTGAGATAGCCATTCACAAAGCCTTCAGAAACAGGGCTGGCGACATAATTATTAATTGCAGGAGGGATGTAACCTGCTGGGATTAAAAATGCAGCAATACCGAGCACAGCAAGAGAAATGATCTTAATTGGTGCAAGGAAATGTCCAACCGTATCCAAGAGTTTGTTTGGATAGAGTGAAATGAGCGTCACAATAGCAAAATAGATAACACTATAAATAAACAGGCTATTTGCTGAAGTGCCAAAATAAGATGAGAAGCCGATCTCATAAGAAACTGTTGCAGTACGTGGCGTAGCAAAGAGGGGTCCTACAGCCAAATAACAGACAACGGTTAAGATTAAGCTTGCTACTTTACCGAGTGGAGAACTCAAGAGTTGAATTGAGCCTTCAACGCGTGAAAGGGCAATAATCGTGATTACAGGTAGACCCACGGCAGTAACAAGGAAGCCTGCAGCTGCAAGCCATACGTGTTCACCGGCTTGTTGGGCAACAATTGGTGGAAAGATAATATTGCCTGCTCCAATGAACAGAGCAAAGGTCATAAAACCCAAGGCAATAATATCTCGAGTACGAAGATTCGTCATATCAGGAGATGCATTGACTAAAAACAGGCGATTCTAGTAGAAAAATAAGGACTTGGGAAAATTTTTTATATGTAATATGAATTTTTTTTATACAATTTTTTCTGTGTTTTATTTAATGGTCGAATTATATTGCTGAAAATGGATGAAAAAATGCTAAACAGTATGTTTAGAGATTTGTAAAAAAAATCATCGTGTATTGGGCTAATCGTTTAGATGTTTTGCCTTCAGCTTGTCTGAAGATTGAAGTGCTTAGGCTGAGTGGGTGCGTTAAGCAACATTTTTAAATGAAAAGGATTATAATGCCTGCATCATTTAAGAGGGTGAGGATATGCTGGCTTCTTCAGTAGTGATTAAAACTGAGCAAGATATTGAAAAACTACGTGTGTCTGGGCGTTTGGCTGCACAAGTTTTGGCAATGATTGGCGAGCATGTTAAGCCTGGTGTAAGTACAGAATATCTAGATGATATTTGCCATGATTATATTGTGAATACCTTAAATGTGACTCCTGCCAATATTGGTTATTATGGCTATACCAAAACCACCTGTATTTCTCCGAATGAAGTGGTTTGTCACGGAATTCCATCTGCAACCCGTATTTTAGAAGATGGGGACATTATTAATATTGATGTTGCGATCATTAAGGATGGTTATTTTGGTGATACCAGCCGAATGTACTATGTGGGGAGTGTGAAGCCAGAAGCCAAAAAGCTGGTAGATACAACCTATGAAGCTATGCTCGCGGGTATTCAAGCGGTGAAGCCTGATGCTACATTAGGTGATATTGGTTTTGCGATACAGTCTGTCGCGCAGCGTGAAGGCTTTAGTATTGTAAAAGATTACTGCGGACACGGCATCGGTAAAGTTTACCATGAACAACCTAGCGTTTTGCACTACGGTCAACCTGGTCAGGGCTTGAAGCTCAAGAAAGGCATGGTGTTTACCATTGAGCCGATGGTGAATATTGGTCGTGGTTCGGTGAAAGAGTTAAGAGATGGTTGGACTGTTGTGACCGTGGATAAGTCACTTTCTGCGCAATGGGAACACATGATTGCAGTAACCGAGACTGGCTTTGAACTGTTAACCCCATGGCCAGAAGGAACAGGTGATTATCCTGAAATCAAATGACGGCTGAATGAAAGTTGAATTTAGACTTAAGTCTAATTTTTTGACTTTAATTGTTTATTTACAGCTAATTTCTATCGTGATTAGAATGAAGGCAAATATTTTCTGGGTCGAGTGAATATTGGTCAGAAGAATTAATCGTTTTTTTATATTTGATGAAATTTTGTGCAATTTATATAATGCACTCCAAGATTCTAGCTGTAGTTTCTTATTTTGATTTTCAAGCTTATCCTCCTCGGATAAGCTTTTTTTTTTGAGTGTTTTTTATTTGTGGCTGAGGTGTTCCACTAAATAGTCGATGAATACCCGCACTGCAGGAAGTTGTCCGCGACGTGATGGATAGACAGCATGGAATATCCCGTGCGGTGCTTTCCAGTCAGGTAAGACGCGAACCAATTCACCTGTTTTGATGTAATCTTGCGCAATTGAATCGGGTAATAAAGCGATACCGCAGTTCTGTCGCGCCAGTTGCGCCAGCATCATTAAATCGGAACCCATAACTACAGGATTGACTTTAATTTTCTTTTGATGATTTTGGTTTTCGTGCACAATAATCTGTTGATCAAGATGTTCATCCACCATGCTGAGGATATGGTGCTTTGCTAGGTCTTCAGGTTGCTTCAGTTCACCAAATTCATTTAGATAGGCTTGGCTGGCAAATAAGTGTTGTTCAATCAGTTCAAATTTTCTTAAGATCAGGCTCGGATCATCATCAAGATTGGAGCGAACACGCAAAGCGATATCAATGCCTTCATTAATGACATCGACACGTCGGTTACTGACCAAAAGCTGTACTTTAATTTCTGGATATTTTTTTAAAAAGCCGGGCAAAACTTTAGTGATTTCATTTTGGGCAATCGAAACAGGGAGGCTGACTTTAATGACACCGCGGGGTTCAACACTTAAATGGTCGACTAAGTCATGTGCTGCTTGTGCGGCATTCATCATGACTTGTGCGTGACGATAGACGTTCATGCCAATTTCTGTGACTGCAAAATGGCGTGAACTTCGCTGAATCAGTCGCACGCCCAGACGTTCTTCTAAATTGTAAACGCGACGACTCAGTTTGGATTTGGGGATGTCAGTCGCTCGTTCTGCGGCACTAAAACCACCGTGTTCCACCACTAAAGCAAAGCAATAAAAATCATCTAAATCAGATAACATTTATAATTCCATTTATGCAACGATTTTTAAAATTTAGAGTTAATGTTGCATATTGTCAATTTTAAAACGTAGGTATTTCATGTAAATTTTCGATGGAATCCTTTAGACTGCAAACAAGAGAATACAGTTGAAAAAAGATGTACCAACAAATCATTGAAATAGATTCAGAAGACAGTAATATCTGCTGTCCAATTTGTCAGCATGCTGTTGTGGATTGGTCGGAAGAGCAATATATTCAGCCTTGTGAACATACGTTGTTTATTGCAATGGATTTAGGTTTTGAATTTGTGTCAGACCGTTTTGAACAGAAAATGTCGCGTTCAGTCGATGAAATTCATGACGATGAAACTGCAAATGTCTATGCTGAAATCATGAAGGTCGATTTTGAGCAAGCCATTTTGGTGCGTTCAGAATTAGGTGTGGAAAATATGTATCGCTATACAGGTTTTGCAGTCTAATTAAATAAAAACAGCTCCATGAAAGGAGCTGTTTTTATATGCAGGTTTAGCCTTCAATTTCTTCTTCAATATCGTCGTCAGCGGTTTCCATGCCAAGTTCTTTCAACTTGCGAGTTAGGGTGTTACGCCCCCAACCTAAAAGTTCAGCGGCATGACGTTTACGACCACGCGTTTGTTGTAGTGCGGCATTAATCAATGTACGTTCAAACATTGGTGTCGCAATATCCAGAATCTTCATTTCGCCGTTTTTGAGCTTTTGAATTGCCCATTGACCCAGTAATTCATCCCAATGATGTAGCGAGATACGGTCGAAATTGGAAGTGGTAGTTTGTTCTGATGATTTCTCAATCGGAATCTGTTTTAGTTCAGAAGGCAGGTCTTCAGGATAAACCTCACGACCTGTAATCATCACCGTAAGCCATCGGCATGTATTTTCCAATTGGCGAACATTACCTTGCCAAGGCAATTGCTGCATGTATTCTTGTGTTTCAGGGCGCAAGATTTTTGGGCTAACCCCGAGTTCTTTGCCTGCACGCGCCAAGAAATGCTGCGCGAGCATAGGAATATCTTCGCTACGATGCGCAAGTTTTGGAATGTGAATACGGATCACGTTGAGACGGTGATACAAGTCTTCACGGAAGCGACCTTCATTTACCAGCTTTTCTAAATCTTGGTGCGTTGCTGCAACAATGCGGACATCGACTTTGACTGGAATGTGACCACCAACGCGATAGAACTCACCATCCGCCAAGACACGTAATAAGCGAGTTTGTGTTTCAAACGGCATGTCCCCAATTTCATCAAGGAACAGTGTACCGCCGTTGGCTTGTTCGAAACGTCCTTGACGTTGCGTATTGGCGCCCGTAAATGCACCTTTTTCATGGCCAAATAATTCGGTCTCGATCAAGTCTTTTGGAATGGCTGCCATGTTCAAGGCAATAAATGGTTTGCTGCTACGCGGCGAATGGCGATGTAAAGCATGCGCAACCAATTCTTTACCCGTACCAGATTCACCATTAATCAGAACAGTAATGTGGGACTGAGAAAGGCGACCAATCGCACGGAAGACTTCCTGCATGGCAGGTGATTCACCAATAATCTCTGTCGATTGAATTGGAGAAGCTGTTTTTGCTGATTCTTGTTGTTGCAGCTTGGTAATATGTAGGATGGCACGATTGACCAACGCCAATGCTTCATCAATGTCAAATGGTTTTGGTAGATATTCAAAAGCACCAGTTTGATAGCTTGACACTGCGGATTCTAAATCAGAGTGCGCTGTCATAATAATGACAGGGAGGTCTGGGTAGTTGCTTTTGACTTTGGCTAAGAAGGTTAATCCATCGATACCCGGCATGCGGATGTCCGTCAGAATGACATCAGGCGCATCGCTAGCAAGCTGATCTAAAGCAGATTGTGCTTCTTCAAAGCTGGTAACATCAAAACCTTCTTCTTTAAATGTTTTTTCAAGCACCCATCGCATGGCGCGATCGTCATCAATTACCCATATTTTATTTCGCGACATGGTTAGACTCCCAAGGTAAATATAAGCTAAATACTGTTTTTCCCGGAACAGATTGGCACTCAATCATTCCGTTATGTTGATGCATAATGTTTTGTGCAATACTCAGACCGAGTCCTGTGCCTTTGGCACGCCCAGTCACAAGTGGATAGAACACGGATTCCAAGATCTCTTCAGGAACGCCTGGTCCATTGTCCTCAATATCAACGCGAACTGCAGAGCGATTCAGCACACCATTAATGGTGACCAAGCGCTGAATGCGAGTTCTTAAAACCAGTTCAGGTTGATGTTCGGTGAAGAAATCTTTATTTTCCATCATCGCTTGAACGGCATTGACGCTGATGTTCAGCATGACCTGAATCAGCTGATCGCGATCAGCATTTACGTCAGGTAATGAAAGATCATAATCACGTGTGATCTTGATTTTCTTTTTGGTTTGATTGGCAATCAGTGAGCGGACGCGTTCTAGAGGTTCGTGAACATTGACGGGTTCATAGCTTGGTAATTGACGTGAACCGAGCATGGTGTCGGCTAGATTACGCAGACGATCGACTTCACTAATAATAATGTCAGTGAATTCTGAATATTCTGGGTTGTTTAAACAACGTGCTAAAAGTTGCGTTGCGCCGCGAATCCCGCCTAAAGGGTTCTTAATTTCGTGAGCAACCCCGCGAATGAGCTGGCGTGCAACCTGATGCTGCTGAATAAGGTTTTCTTCTTTGGAAATTTTCAGCATCCGATCAATCGGATTCAGCTCAATTAACAGTAAAGGGTGATAAGGTTTACCAGCATTCAGTTGCGATACGGTGTAATCCACATGAATGTCTTTAAAGTTGACATTGATGGTGGCTTCACGACGTGTATAAGGTTGACCCGTAGCTAAAGTGTTAAATAATGCTTCTTGTGTATTGAATTCATCGTTAGGCATATGCAGCAAATTGAGGACGGGTTGTCCATTTGCTCGCAATAAACTCATATCAAACAATGACTCGCATGATGAGTTTAAATAAAAAATATTAAGTTTACTGTCGACAAGCAAAATCGCGGTGGTCAAATTGTCCACCAAAACGCGGTAGTCGATAGTATGTGGCTGATCCATTAGCGAGGGTATCCTGTGTTAAAATGGCGCAATGGCATCTTCAAAAAGCAATTAATAGTCCAATATTGGAACGCAATTGATGCAAATTAAGCAAAATGCACGCCAACTTTAAATCCGGCGTGTCAAAGTTGAGCCTTTATTAAGAAAATGCGCTGAAATTGGACTTTATTAAAATTGTAAGCCGAAGATTATGGGTAGATAACTTTTAAAATGTATCAAAATGGTGCAAATGTAAATATATAAAGCAAACAATGGATTAATTTTGGTGCATTACAGAAAGAGTAGGCTTTCCACCTATTTTTATGAATAGAAAAGTCTTACAATACGCGGATTCTAGTGGAGCGCAGATTCATGAAGTCCCCCAAAGTCGGTTTTGTTTCTTTAGGTTGTCCTAAGGCATTGGTAGATTCTGAACGAATTTTAACTCAGTTAAAGACTGAAGGTTATGATGTGGCATCAGATTATGATGGTGCCGATTTGGTTGTTGTTAATACCTGTGGTTTTATTGAATCTGCAGTACAAGAATCATTGGATGCGATTGGCGAAGCTATGAGCGCCAATGGTAAAGTTATTGTGACAGGTTGTTTAGGTAAAGACGAAGATAGAATTCGTGAAATGCACCCAAATGTCCTTAAAGTCACAGGTGCGGCAGCCTATCAGGATGTCATGGAAGCGGTACATGAATATGTGCCTGCGCCACCAAAGCACAATCCATTTATTGATTTGGTACCAGAGCAAGGCATTCGCCTAACCCCGAAACATTATGCTTATTTAAAAATATCGGAAGGATGTAACCATCGTTGTACCTTCTGTATTATTCCAAGCATGCGTGGTGATTTAGTCTCACGTCCAGTTGGTTCAGTTCTGGATGAAGCGGCTGCATTAAAACGTGCAGGCGTAAAAGAAGTATTGGTGATTTCTCAAGATACTTCGGCTTATGGTGTGGATACCAAATACAAGCTGGATTTCTGGAACGGTCAGCCTGTTAAAACCAAATTTTATGACATGTGTGAAGCCTTAGGTCAACTCGGGATCTGGGTGCGTTTGCACTATGTTTATCCGTATCCGCACGTAGATGCTGTTATCGATTTAATGGCACAAGGTAAAATTTTACCGTATTTAGATATTCCTTTTCAGCATGCCAGTCCGCGCATCTTAAAATTGATGAAGCGACCAGCCCATAGTGAAAACACTTTAGAGCGTCTTAAGTTATGGCGTGAGAAGTGCCCTGAATTGGTGATTCGCTCAACATTTGTGGTTGGTTTCCCTGGTGAAACTGAAGAAGATTTCCAAATGTTGCTAGATTGGTTGAAAGAAGCGCAGCTAGATCGAGTAGGCTGCTTTACGTATTCACCAGTTGAGGGTGCTACGGCAAATGATTTACCTGATCATGTGCCTGAAGAAATTAAGCAAGAGCGTTATGAGCGTTTTATGGAAGTTCAGCAAGAAATTTCTGCTGCGAAACTTCAAAAACGTATTGGTCAAGTCATGACAGTATTGGTTGATGATCTTGAAGAAGAGTTCCCAGTTGCAGTTGCACGTTCTTATGCGGATGCGCCTGAAATTGATGGCAACGTCTTTGTGGAAGATATCGACAAGAGTCTGATTAAAGCTGGTGATCTGCTTGAAGTTGAAATTACTGATGCAGATGAATACGACTTGTTTGCAAAGTTGATTCGAGTGAAATCGGCTTAAGTAAATCCATATATAGAAAAATAGAAATTAAGTTAATTTGGAGTTTGGAATGTCAGATTCAAAGAATCCACGCTATTCACGCATCTTGCTAAAACTTTCGGGTGAAGCGCTTGCGGGCAATAAAGACATGGGTATCGATGCACAAGTACTTGATCAAATGTCACTGTCAATTGCACATTTGGTTGGTTTGGGTGTGCAGGTTGGTATTGTTGTTGGTGGTGGTAACTTATACCGTGGTAGCCAGTTACAAAAAGATGGTTTGGTTGGTCGTGTAACGGGTGATCAAATGGGTATGTTGGCAACGGTGATGAACGGTTTAGCCATGCGCGATGCATTGGTTCGTCGTAACATTAAAACGCGTTTAATGTCAGCATTGCCAATTGGTACTGTGGTGGAATCTTATTCTAGCCGTGATGCAATTCGTCACCTGACTCAAGGTGAAGTGTGCGTATTCGTTGCGGGTACAGGCAATCCATTCTTTACGACTGATACTGCTGCTTGCTTGCGTGGTATTGAAATTGAAGCGAGCCTCATCTTGAAAGCAACGAAAGTTGATGGTGTTTATAACAAAGACCCAAGCAAATTTGATGATGCAGTTAAATATGATCACTTAACATTCGACCAAGTGTTGGATGAGAAATTGGGTGTGATGGATTTAACTGCAATTTGCTTGTGCCGTGACCATAATGTTCCGCTTCAAGTATTTGATATGAACAAGTCTGGCGCGTTGCTTTCTGTGGTTATGGGTGAAAAAGAAGGGACTCACGTTACGAATTAATGTACGTGAGCCTGAAAGCTCTTTATACTACTCGCTATTTTAGTAATTACATCTTTAAGAATTAAGTAAGGAAGATCATATGATTAACGATCTTAAAAAAGACGCAGAAGACCGTATGAACAAGTCGCTTGACTCGTTGGAACATGGTTTTGCAAAGGTTCGTACTGGACGAGCGCATCCATCCATTCTGAACGGTGTAATGGTTCCTTACTATGGCTCTGATGTTCCTTTAAATCAGGTGGCTAACGTTGGTGTAGAAGATTCTCGTACACTTTTAGTTCAGCCGTTTGAGCGTTCAATGGTTGCGGCAATTGATAAAGCGATTCGTGAATCAGATTTGGGTCTTAATCCAATTACTGCAGATGCGATTCGTGTACCAATGGCAGCTTTGACTGAAGAAACACGTCGTGACATGCAGAAAGTTGCACGTAACGAAGCTGAAAACGCAAAAGTTGCTATTCGTAACATTCGTCGTGATGTATTGGGTGATCTCAAAGCATTGTTGAAAGAAAAAGAAATTTCTGAAGATGATGAGCGCCGTGCAGGTGATGATATTCAAAAAATCACAGACAAATACGTTGCTGAAGTTGAAAAGCGTTTAGCTGCTAAAGAAGCTGAATTAATGAAGGTCTAAGATTAATGACCACATCTGAAGACGCTACACATCTTCCAAAACATGTTGCCATCATTATGGATGGCAACAATCGTTTTGCCAAAAAAATGCAAATGCAAAAGGGTGCGGGACACCGTGAGGGTAAAAATGTCCTTGATCCAATTGTTGAGCATTGTCGAAAAAGAAATATTCAAGCCTTAACCGTTTTTGCATTTTCAAGTGAAAACTGGAATAGACCTCAGTTTGAGGTGGATTTGCTGATGAATTTGTTGAAAGAAACAATTCATGAGCAAATCCCGCGCATGGAAAGATTTGAAATTGCTTTGCGATTTATTGGTGATCGTTCTCGCTTGTCTCCGCATTTACGTGAGTTGATGTTGCATGCCGAGCAAAGGACTGCTAAGTTCACTCAAATGACTTTAACCATCGCAGTAAGTTATGGTGGTATGTGGGACATGGCGCAAGCAGCTCAGCAAATTGCTCAAGAAGTAAAAGCTGGCAAGCTTGAAGTTGAACAGATTAATGCTGAGCTTATGGGGCAGCATATTAGTTTGTCTGATTTGCCTGCTGTAGATTTGCTGATTCGCACAGGTGGAGATTATCGACTGTCGAATTTCTTGCTTTGGCAAGCAGCTTATGCAGAGTTGTATTTTACTGAAACTTTATGGCCTGAATTTGGTGTGCAAGAATTTGATTATGCACTTGAAGTCTTCGCAGGGCGTGAGCGTCGTTTCGGTAAAACATCTGAGCAAATTCAACAAGATAAATTTGAGAATTAATAAATGTTAGAGCGGATTATTACCGCATTGGTATTGGTGGCAGTTGTACTGAGCTGTATGTTTGCCACTCAATCACAGTATCCGATGTTGATTCTGATGATTGTTGCCGCTGGGGTTGCTGGTTATGAGTGGTTTAAGCTCATGCCTAGAAAAACAAATCAAATCATCAAGCCTTTTGCATGGTGCTACGGTCTAGTGACTGCGGCATTAGCAACTTTGGCATTATATTTTAAAGACATTGCACTATTGTTGTGGTGTGCTTCTATTTTATCTTGGTTAGTCAGTGTTTATTGGGTGAAAAATTACCCAGAATATGATGGCTGGTATAACAATAGCCTTTATTTCTTGGGTTTTGTACTGGTTGCTGCAGCCGTTACCGCTATTTTTGCGCTATGGTTTAGTTCGCCATGGTGGTTAATGTACCTGTTCTTGCTGGTTTGGGGTGCAGATAGTGGTGCTTATTTTGTTGGGCGTAAGTTTGGTAAGAAGAAGCTTGCACCCGATGTTAGTCCGAATAAATCTGTAGAGGGTTTGTACGGTGGGATTTTAACTTCAATGATTATTGTGATTGCGGTTGAAATTCTGTATCTGGATTTAACCTTAGCACAACATATTTTGTTTTTGATTCTCTCTATAGTCACGGTGTTTAGTTCGGTACTTGGGGACTTGTTTGAGTCAATGATCAAACGTCGTGCTGGAATTAAAGATTCTGGTCGCATCTTACCTGGGCATGGTGGGGTTCTAGATCGTATCGATTCATTATTAGCTGCAGCGCCAATTTTTGCTGCAGGTATGTATGTGTTAAAACTTATTGGCGTAGATTTGTAAATGTCACAAGCTGTTTGTATCTTGGGTGTAACGGGTTCTATTGGTCAGAGTACCTTAAAAATACTGCAACAGCATCCTGAAGACTATTCTGTCTTTGCGATTACGGCATTTAGTCGAATTCAGGAGCTGGTACACATCTGTAAGCAGTTCCGACCTAAAGTTGTGGTGATTCCATCTGAAAAAGAACAGGAATTGCGGCAACTTTTTTTACAGGAAGATCTTCAAGAGATTGAAATCTTGTTTGATGAGGCTGGCTTAGAGGCTGTAGCTTGTCATCCTGAAGTTGATGTGGTGATGGCGGCGATCGTTGGGGCAGCGGGTCTATTGCCGACCTTGGCAGCAGTTAAAGCAGGCAAACGAGTGTTGCTTGCCAATAAAGAAGCACTGGTAATGTCTGGTGACTTGATGATGCAAGCAGCGCGCGATCATCAAGCTTTATTGTTGCCAGTCGACTCGGAACACAATGCGATTTTTCAGTGTTTACCTGAACAATATTTAAATGCAGAGCGTAATGGGCAGCCAAAACTGGGTGTGTCGCGTATTCTGCTTACCGCGTCAGGTGGTCCATTTCTTCATCATTCCTTAGATCAGTTGCATGGTGTTACGCCAGCACAAGCCTGTAAGCATCCGAATTGGTCTATGGGGCAAAAAATCTCGGTGGATTCAGCGACTTTAATGAATAAAGGCCTTGAACTCATCGAAGCGTGTCATCTCTTTGCAATTTCAGAACATTTTGTAACAATTGTGGTTCATCCACAGAGTATTATTCACTCCATGGTGCAATACGTTGATGGTTCAACGTTGGCGCAAATGGGGAATCCAGATATGTGTACTCCAATTGCGCATGCTTTGGCTTGGCCAAAACGTATTGATACTCATGTTCCAGCTTTGGATTTATTTGTAAATCATCGTCTTGATTTTCAGGAGCCAGATACTACTCGTTTTCCTGCATTGAGTTTGGCGCGCCAATCGATGCAAGCGGGTGGTTTGGCGCCTGCAATTTTAAATGCAGCCAATGAAGTTGCCGTGGCATCTTTCTTGCAAAAGCAGATTCGTTTTACAGATATACCCGTAGTGGTTGAACATACATTGAATCAGGTTGAAAATGGTTCTGCGGATTCAATTGATTTAATCTTACAAGTCGATTCAACTGCTAGATCAATTGCTCAGCAGTTTGTAAGCAGTAAAGGAAGCTAACATGAATGCCTTGTTTATTATTGTTGCGGCAATTTTATTGCTCGGGCCGCTCATTGCAATTCATGAGTTCGGACACTATTTTGTTGCACGTAAACTCGGCGTTAAAGTTTTAGTTTATTCAATTGGCTTTGGTCCAACTGTATTAAAGTGGACATCTAAAAAGTCAGGTATTCAATATCAATTGTCTGCTTTGCCTTTGGGTGGCTATGTCAAAATGTTGGATGAACGTGAAGGTAATGTTGCAGAAGCTGATTTACCTTATGCCTTTAACCGTCAGCATCCATGGAAACGTATTGCAATTGTAGCTGCTGGCCCATTAATTAATCTTATTTTTGCAGTTTTGTTGTTTTGGGTATTGTTTCTACCTGCGCAAGAACAGTTAAACACACGTGTCGGTAAAGTTTTGCTGAACACGCCAGCTGCAACCGCACAAATGCAAGTTGGCGATAAGATTACAGCTGTTGATGGTGCGAAGACGACGACTTGGGAACAACTTAATTTTGCTCTGGTTGATCGTGCGGGTGAGACGGGTGTGATTCATATCGATGCTAATCGAAATGGACAACTCCAGTCTTTTGAATTGCCAATTAAAAACTTCTTGAAAGATCAAAATCAATCGCCTTTAGATAGTCTGGGTTTTATCCCTTTTCGTCCATATATTCCCGCAACAGTCATGAAATTAAGTGATGATGGTGCGGCAATTCGTCAGGGCATGAAAGAGGGTGACCGCATTGTCGCGATTGATGGCGTGAAGATGAAAGACTGGTTTGATGTGGTTGAGGTGGTGCAAGCATCGCCCGAGAAACTACTTAAAATTGATGTCTTGCGTCAAAATCAGCTGGTGCATTTGGAAGTCATGCCGCAAGGCAAGCGAGATAACATGGGTAATGTGTCTGGCGTGCTTGGAGTGCAAAATAACCCAGGCAAGGTGGTTATTCCTGAAGAATACAAACAAACCATTCAATATGGTCCTGTAGAAGCTTTTGGTAAAGCGTTAGATAAGACAGGGCAAATTAGCACCATGATCCTGAATTCTATGGTAAAAATGGTGCGTGGTTTAATTGGATTGGAAAACCTATCAGGTCCGATCACGATTGCCAAAGTTGCTGGTCAAAGCGCTGAAATGGGATGGCAAACTTTCATTTCATTCATGGCGTTGATGAGTGTAAGTTTGGGGATATTAAACTTGTTGCCGATTCCAATGCTGGATGGCGGACATTTAGTGTACTACTTTATTGAATTGATTCGTGGTAAACCTGTTTCTGAACAAATACAATTGGTTGGTTTAAAAATTGGTATGGTACTGCTGGGTAGCATGATGCTCCTCGCATTATTTAATGACTTTATGCGTTTATAACAACGTGCTTTGAAATTAACATCGGAAAAGACTGGCATGCAGCACACACATTTATTTATGCCTTTGGCACTGGTTAGTGCTATGGCAGCAGTACAACAAGTATATGCAGCGGATGAATTTATTGTTCGTGATATAAAAATTGATGGACTCGTTCGTTTAACTCCTGCCAATGTGTATACCATGTTGCCAGTGCATAGTGGTGATCGTGTTGATGATCAAGCGATTTCGAATTCAATTCGAGCCTTGTACGCATCGGGCATGTTTGATGACATTAAGGCGTCAAAACAGGGTGATACACTTGTTTTTACAGTGGTTGAGCGCCCGCTGATTTCTAAAATTGAATTAAAAGGCAATAAACTTATTCCGAAAGAAGCTTTGGAAGAAGGTTTGAAAAAAATGGGCTTGGCTGAGGGGGAGGTGTTAAAAAAATCGACACTTCAAACTGTTGAGTCTGAGCTTGAGCAACAATATGTTCAACAAGGTCGTTATGATGCTGATGTTAAGGTAACGACGACTGCAAAGCCGAATAACCGTGTAGATTTGTTGCTTGAGTTTAATGAAGGTAAAGCAGCGAAAGTTGTCGATATTAATGTTATTGGCAATACTGTATTCAGCGATAGTGATATTCAGCAAGCTTTTGCTGTTAAAGAAAGTAGCTGGAGCTCAATTGTTTCGCGTAATGACCGTTATGCACGTGAAAAAATGGCGGCAAGTTTAGAAGCATTACGTGCTTTATATTTGAATGCTGGCTATATCAATTTCGATATTACCAACTCTAGTCTGAATTTAAGTGAAGATAAAAAGCGTATTTTCATTGAAGTATCTGTGAATGAAGGTGAGCAATTTAAGTTCGGTGAGACCAAGTTCTTAGGTGATGCGTTGTACAAGCCTGAAGAACTTAAGGCGATGCAAATTTATAAAGATGGCGCGACCTATTCACAAGAAAAAGTAAATGCAGTTAAGCAATTGTTATTACGTAAATATGGTAATGCGGGTTATTACTATGCTGAAGTGAATGTGGTTCCGCAAATTAATAATGAAACGCGTGTGGTTGATCTTAATTATTACATCAATCCAGGTCAGCAAGTTACGGTGCGTCGTATTAACTTTACGGGCAATACCAAAACTTCAGATGAAGTATTGCGTCGTGAAATGCGCCAAATGGAAGGTGCTTTAGCAAGTAATGAAAAAATTGACTTGTCTAAAGTGCGTTTAGAGCGTACAGGTTACTTTAAAACTGTTGATATTAAACCGACCCGTATTCCAAATATGCCTGATCAGGTTGATTTGAATGTAAATGTTGAAGAACAGCATTCAGGTACAAGTACACTTGCGGTAGGTTACTCACAAAGTGGTGGTGTAACATTCCAAGCCGGACTCAGCCAAACCAACTTTATGGGTACGGGCAACAGTGTTGCGATCGATCTATCACGTTCAGAGACTCAAGACTACTACAACCTGAGTGTAACCGATCCGTACTTTACTATTGATGGTGTGCGTCGTGGCTACAACATGTACTACCGTAAAACAAAGTTGGATAGTGACTACAACGTCAACAACTACGTAACGGATAGTTTGGGTGGTGGTATTAACTTTGGTTATCCAATTGATGAAAACCAAAGTATTAGTGCTGGTTTAAACATCGACTCAACCGAAGTAACCACAGGTCCTTATGTTTCGACCTATGTGCGTGATTACTTAATGGCACATGGCGGTAAGGTTAAAAATACCGCGACATATTGTTTGGTAGATTTAACAGAAGATAATGACTATACCTGTCCAGATGAAAGTGTTTCTGATCCATATAATTCAGAATTCACAGGTGATTTCTTAACCTATAACTTCACCTTAGGTTGGTCGTATAACACATTAAACCGTCCACAATTCCCAACATCGGGTCAGTCACATCGTGTCAATGCTGAAATTGCATTGCCTGGTAGTGATGTTGAATATCAAAAAATTACTTATGACGCACAGGCATTTTTACCTTTAGGTAAGGACTTTGTGCTGCGTGGTTATGGTAAATTGGGTTATGGTAACGATCTGCCATTCTATAAAAACTTCTATGCAGGTGGTTATGGGTCGGTACGTGGTTATGACAACAGTACCTTGGGTCCAAAATATGATGGCGTTTATTATACCGAAACTGGTCAAACCGACCCTTCACCAGAAGAAGTAGGTGGTAATGCCTTAGTTCAATTTGGTACTGAATTGGCATTACCTCTACCATTTAAAGGGGATTGGACGCGCCAAGTTCGTCCAGTATTGTTTGCTGAAGGCGCACAAGTGTTTGATACGCAATGTGATGTATTCACGACTGATGCTGCTAAACAGACGTGTAAAGATGAATATGGCTTTGATTTAGGTAATATGCGTTATAGCGTGGGCGTAGGCTTTACTTGGATTACCATGATTGGTCCATTATCATTAAGCTATGCATTCCCATTGAATGATAAGCCTGGTGATGAAACTAAAGAGATTCAATTTGAAATTGGTCGTACTTTCTAAGTACGATCCTTTCGAATTATACAGAATATAGAATAAGGTTTAATAAATGCGTAAAATAATCAAGGCATTAGCTTTTGCTAGTATTTCACTCAGTTCAATGGTTCATGCTGCGGGCTATGGTGTGGTGGATTTAGAGCAAGTAGTGGAAAATAGCACTTACCTGAAAGCACAGAATGCAACACTGCAACAGTCGATTAAACCGCAAACCACTCGTTTAGAACAGCTGGGTAAAGAGCTTGAGGGAATGAAGCAAAAGGCTCAGGCAACTAAACTTTCTGAAGCTGAAATGCAGAAAATGAGTGCAGAGTATCAAACCAAGTTAAATGAATTAAATGGCATTCAGCAAGGTTTACAATCTAAAGTACAAGCATCTTTGCAAGTCATGAATAAGACACTTGATGCTCGAATTAAGCAAGTTGCTGAACAATTGCGTAAAGAAAATAGCTTAGATGTAGTTTTGAATAAAAACTCTGCGCTTGCCTATGACGCTAAGTATGATTTAACTGATAAAATGATTCAAAAGGTTAATGCAATTAAGTAATCCATGAATCTTAACAAAAAAAGTTTAAAAGACCTCGCTCACCTAGTTCAAGGTGAGTGTCTCGGTCACTCTGACCTAGTTATTCAGGGCTTAGCGAGTCTGGATACAGCATCTCCGCAGCATATCTCCTTTGTTACAGATGAGAAGTATCTGGAAAAGGCATTAGCATCCCGAGCTGGGGCTTTAATTGTCACCAAAGCGCTACAAGAAAAATTGCATAGCCATCAAAATTTTATCTTGGTTCCGAATCCATATCTGGCCTTCGCCATCTTGACTCATGTGTTTGAGAAAAAACATAGTGAAGTGGGGATTGAGAGCACAGCCAAAATTCATCCTTCTGCAATCGTGTCTGACAGTGCTTATATTGGTCATTATGTTGTGATTGGTGAAAATTGTGTGGTTGGTGATAACACCATTATTCAAGCACATGTGCGTATTGATGATGATGTCGAAATAGGCAAAGATGGTTTCATTGATTCGCATGTCACTTTAACGGGTGCGTGTAAAATTGGTGATCGAGTGCGTATTCACGCCAATACCGTGATTGGTAGCGAAGGATTTGGGTTTGCGCCATATCAAGGTAAATGGCATCGAATTGCGCAATTGGGATCAGTAATTATTGGTCATGATGTACGTATTGGTTCGAATTGTAGTATTGATCGCGGTGCTTTGGATGATACCATTTTGGAACATGGTGTTAAGATTGATAACCTTGTGCAAATCGCCCATAACGTCAAGATCGGTGAAAACACTGCAATTGCAGCGAAGTGTGGAATTGCAGGTAGTACTACGATTGGCAAAAACTGTATCCTTGCAGGTGCTTGTGGTGTAGTAGGGCATATCACAATTGCTGATAATGTAACAATTACAGGAATGTCAATGGTCACAAATAATATTTGCGAAGCTGGAAGTTATTCTGGTGGAACAGGATTATTTGCAACACCACAGTGGAAGCGGACAGTTGTGCGGTTCAGACAATTAGCAGATGTGCCATTGACCCAATTAGTCAAACGACTTGATCATATGCAGACTCAAATTGAGTCCCTTGAATCAACTTTTAAATTGCGTAAATAGAATTATGATGACTGAGTCGACTTTACTACCATTTACGAAACCAGAATTGCCAATGCATATTCAGCAAATTCGTGAATATTTACCACACCGTTATCCATTCTTATTGGTTGATCGTATTACTGATGTAACTGATAATGGGATTGTTGGTTATAAAAACGTTTCAATCAACGAAGAGTTCTTACAAGGACATTTTCCGAACTATCCAATTATGCCGGGTGTGTTGATTGTTGAAGCTTTGGCTCAAGTTTCGGGTATTCTTGGCTTTATTATGAACAATGAGAAGCCAAGTGAAGGTTCTTTGTTCCTTTTTGCGGGTGCAGAGAAGGTAAGATTTAAAAAACAGGTGGTTGCAGGCGACCAACTTGTATTAAAATCAGAATTGATTATGCAAAAACGTGGTATTTACAAATATAACTGTATTGCTACTGTAGATGGTGTTGTTGCTACAACCGCAGAAATCATGGTTTATCATCAGAAAGTATAGAGCAGGCATGAGCAATAACGAATTAATTCATCCAACCGCTATTATTGACTCATCAGCAGTAATTGCTTCAGATGTGCAGATTGGACCGTATTGTATTATTGGTCCGCAGGTCACAATTGGTGCAGGAACAAAACTTCATTCACATGTTGTGGTTGGAGGATACACGCGTATTGGAAAGAATAACGAAATTTTCCAGTTCGCGAGTATTGGTGAAGTATGCCAAGATTTGAAATACCGAGGTGAAGAAACTTGGTTGGAAATTGGCGATCACAACTCGATTCGTGAGCATTGCAGCTTGCATCGCGGTACGGTGCAAGATCAGTCTTTAACTAAGATTGGCAGTCATAACTTATTAATGGTGAATACCCATATTGCGCATGACTGTATGGTGGGTGATCATAATATTTTTGCCAATAACGTCGGTGTTGCAGGACACGTTCATATTGGTGATTACGTTATTGTTGGTGGAAACTCAGGTATTCATCAGTTCTGTAAGCTTGCTTCATACAGCATGGTGGGCGGGGCGTCTTTGATCGTGAAAGATGTTCCAGCTTATGTCATGGCTTCGGGTAATCCAGCACATGCCTTTGCCATGAATGTTGAAGGCATGCGTCGTAAAGGTTGGTCTAAAGAAGTAATTCAAGGTCTACGTACAGCATTCAAACTCATTTATAAAGAGGGTTTGACTACGGTTGAGGCTGTTGAGCGAATTCGTCAGGAAATTTTACCTACAGTTGCTGAAGCTCAATTGTTACTTGACTCTCTTGAACAATCTGAACGCGGTATTGTGCGTTAAGTTTTGTATCATAAGAAAAGACACCATATGGTGTCTTTTTTTATTTCTTCAAATAGCCAGCTTCTTCACTTTTCGGATATTGTTTTAAGAGTTTGGCTTTGTATTGATTGGCTAAAGCTGTATTGCGGTCAACATCTTTTGCTATGCTATATAGTTGATATAGCGCACGAGATGCTTTGGATGACTGTGGATATTGATTCACGACGATATTGTAATTGCGTTTAGCTTCCGTGTAATTGGTTGGCTCGATCGCCAAATTAAATTCTGCTAGCCAAAAATATGCATTGCTGATGTAGATGCTGTTTGGGTGGTTTTTAATAAAGTTTTGCATAGGTGCAATGGCTTTTTTGGCACCACCTTGTTTGTAGGCATCTAATGCGACAGTATAGGCTGCCTTCTCTAACTCAGTTGCTTGCTGATTTGCCGTAGCAGACTCAGTGGAGCTTGCTGTGCTAGGCGTAACAGGTGGAGTTGCTGTTGGACTGCTACTATTGACTGGATTTACTGCTGTAGTGGTGGTTGTGCTGGTACTGGGTGAGCTATCCTGTTGATTATCCTCCGTTTGAGTAGCGCTCTCAGGATCAACCTTTTGTTGTAAAAGTTCTAGGCGTTGATCTAGGTCGGTATAGCGGTTGTTGAGTTCATTTTTAAGCTGTTCAATCGTATTTTCTTGTTCTTCAATGCGCCCACGCAAGCTACGAATATCATTTTCAAGTTGCTGGTTTTTCTGCATCAGTTGCCAATTGATGTTGGTTGGTACACTGGTTTCTGCAACAGGGGTGTTGGTTGAAGTTGAGCCATAGTTGGAACCAGAGTCGCTTTGACTTAAACCGCGAGTTTCAATTGGGACGTTGGCAAAAATAGAACTGGTGCTGAGTAAAGTGAGTGCATAAAGTGCATGCTTAAATTGCATCATAAAACATATCCATTTTGTATTACTTGCTTAAAGCCTTGTGTTTATATGGCTTTATTCATTTCATCTTGAACACATTTAAAATGCTCAAGCACTGAAATGCAATAAGTGTTTTCAATCTTGTCGTATGTTTAAGGTAAACCCAAAAATTAATATGCATATAAATTGTGCTAAATACATATTTTTGTATTTTAAATAGACAAATGAATAGCTTAGGTGCATAAAACTAGGATAAGGGCTTGCAACTTGGTAAAAAATCTCTATACTCTGTTCTTGCAATGGTAGCCCTGCCGGTTACTTCGCAATTACACTCTGCGAACCCCGCCAGGACCGGAAGGTAGCAACGGTAGTAGAATTGTGATGTGCCGAAGCTTTGCTGGTAGGGTTGCCACCATTTCATAATTATAATCTTTAATTTTTATCTCTATTTATTATTCACTTTCTTTTCTGCTAATTGCTTTCATAATTGTATCCATATCAAATCCTCTGTACTGTAAGAAGCGAATTTGCTTTGCTTTTAGTTTTGGGTCTCTTTCAACGGTTATACCGAATTTCTTGATTTTAAGTTGATAGGCTTGTTCTGCCCAATCAATTTCTTTTAATTCTTCCTGAATCAATTCACTGTTTATTTTTTTGTTTTTTAATGCCAGCTTAATGCGCTGCGGACCTTTACCTTTACGTTTTTGGCTGGAAAGTACAATTTCAGCAACACGTTGGTCACTTTGATAATTATTGTTTGAGAGTTCTTCAACAAGGTTGATCACTTCTTCTTGATTTGCTGCATAGGTTGCTAGTTTCTCTATTAGCTCTGCTTTGGAGTATTCCTTGCGGGTGAGTACGGCAAATGCATAAGAGCGCAAACGTGAGTCTGTGAGCCCTGTATTTTGTGGGGACTCCGTCTCTATGTCTTCGTGAGCTGGCTGAGTTGTCGGTGATGCATGCACTGGAGTCTGTTCGGCATCTGATGTTCCAAATTCTTGCTTGAGACTCTCATAGTTGAGTAGTTTAGGAAATTTAGATGGATTCATATTATTTCTAATCTTTGATTGAAAAACGCCCCGTAGGGCGTTTTGGTGCAATAGCGATATGTTGAGAGCTTAAATGACTTATGCATCTAGCAAAAAGTTAGGCTCTTCTTCCTCTTTTTCTTCAACAACACCGCCAGTAGTTAGCAACTGTTCACGAATAATGCGTTCAACTTCTTGTGCTAATTGCTGGTTTTCTTCAAGGTGACGAATCACATTGTTTTTACCTTGACCAATTTTGTCGCCTTGATATGAATACCAAGCGCCAGCTTTCTGGATGATGTCTTGCTGAACGGCAAGATCAACCAACTCACCTAGCTGATTCACACCTTTACCGTAAAGAATCTGGAACAGGGCTTCTTTAAATGGAGGAGCCATTTTGTTTTTAACAACTTTGACTTTGGTTTCTGAGCCAACGATTTCGTCGCCTTCTTTCACTTGACCTACACGACGAATATCCAAACGTACAGATGCATAGAATTTCAATGCATTACCACCAGTCGTGGTTTCTGGGCTACCGAACATCACACCAATCTTCATACGGATTTGGTTAATGAAGATCACCATGCAGTTT
Source organism: Acinetobacter sp. NigerLNRRAM0016 (assembly GCF_054112845.1). Classification (NCBI taxonomy): domain Bacteria; kingdom Pseudomonadati; phylum Pseudomonadota; class Gammaproteobacteria; order Moraxellales; family Moraxellaceae; genus Acinetobacter; species Acinetobacter sp. NigerLNRRAM0016. The sequence continues at coordinate 15,543 of NZ_JBSYVT010000017.1, read as the reverse complement.
GAGCGTTTTGCATTACCTGTGATTTTACGTAGCGCCTGACTCATTAAACGTGCTTGTAAGCCCATGTGTGAGTCACCCATTTCGCCTTCAATTTCGGCACGTGGGGTAAGTGCGGCCACGGAGTCGACAACGATAAGGTCGATTGCGCCAGAGCGAACCAGCATGTCTGCAATTTCGAGTGCTTGCTCACCATTGTCTGGTTGAGAGACGAGTAAATTGTCGATATCAACGCCAAGCTTACGCGCATATTGTGGATCAAGCGCATGTTCAGCATCGATAAAGGCACACGTACCGCCAGCTTTTTGACATTGTGCAATTGCTTGTAATGTCATGGTTGTTTTACCCGAAGATTCAGGACCGTAAATTTCGACGATACGACCTTTAGGTAAGCCACCAATACCGAGTGCGATATCTAGTGTTAATGAACCTGTGGAAACCGCTTCAACGGCTTGCACGGTATTATCCCCAAGACGCATTACTGTATTCTTACCAAATTGTTTTTCAATTTGGCTTAGGGCAGCATTTAGCGCCTTGCTTTTATTCTCATCCATCTCACGACCTCAAAACTATGTCACTTCATTTCTAACTAAAGTGGATGTATTGCATTACAAACGTTTTCCACTTCAGTATAGTGACAGAATTATTCCTGTTATTCTATGTCTGTTGTATCTAGTGCGACACAACATGACGCGACTGATTTAATCATCATTATATGACCAATACTGGTCAAATTGTTGATCATTTTCTTGTTTAAATTTACTGATTTGTCGGCGATCTTTTTTAGATGGACGATGATCAGGTCGAGCAAGATTATGCAACTTTCTTTGTGATGCAAGCAATTCTCTTTTTGCTAAACTGACTTCAGTTTCTTCATATAGCAGTTGAGCTACTGGCGCAGGACCACGCACCCCTGAAATGGCTTTGATGACCACAGTTTTCTTTTCAAAACCCTGTTGAATGGTGAGTTCCATTCCGACGCGAACTTCTTTAGAGACTTTGACGCGTTCACCGTCAAAATGGACTTTGCCGCCCTCAATGGCAGATTTGGCGATGCTACGTGTTTTAAAAAAACGTGCAGCCCATAGCCATTTGTCGATACGCATGGTTTCAGCAGCTAAATGTTGCTCTGCTTTAGGCATATTGCTTGTGTTCCTTGGCTTGTTCCAGTAAAGGGATGAAATCCGTCAAATGTTTTAACATTGGAAAAGGGGATTCGTCACGGACTAATCCTATAGATGAGGGCTGTTGAATACTAATTAAATGCTGTAAGCCGAATTTTTGTGCACCCAGTAAAACTTTCTCTGTGTCATCAATAAAATACGCCTGAGAAATATTAAAAGGATGTTGTTGGTGCAGTTCTTCCCAAAAGGCTGGAAACTCTTTGGCATGACCAAGGGTTTCGCTGCTGACAATCACATCGAAATATTCAGCAATGCCAGTTTGTTCTAATTTGAACTTTAAACTGGCGCAGTCGGCATTGGTGGCAAGCCAGCATGGATACTGGTTGGCTTTTAGATATTCGAGTAGCTCGATACAACCACTACGTAGGCTGACTTTATGTTGATGCTCTTGTTGTAAAGCCAATACATCTACCCCGACTTTTGCTGACCAAAAGCGGGAGGAATACCAATCTAAGGTGTGGCTATGTTCTTGGTAAAACTCAAATAAAGTCGCCTGACTTTGTTCAAGGGTGCATTGATGTGTTTCGGCATAACGAATAGGCAGCAATTGGTTCCAGATCAAATCGTCATAGGCAAGATCGAGTAATGTGCCATCCATGTCGAAGATCACAATAGGTTTAACCATTTAACAGTCCTAACAGTCTTTGGGAGTAATGGAGAGTATCAGCTCTGCATAATGGGTGAGCTGAATGAAATCAGGCTTTACTATAACAGCAAAGTCATGAATAGAATAATGGATGCTTTACGTATTGAGATTTGATAGTCAATTGATGCAATCCATTGGTAGAATTGCCTAGTTTATGAAAATACGGCATAGTGATAAATTACCTTTTGGTAAAATAATTAACCTGATTCTTAAGTATTTAAATCTATTCTAATGATAATTATAGGCAATATTGATCATGGTGGGATGTGTACGGCTGCTTTATGTAAGTAAATTTACTCAGAATGATGATGTATTTAAGCCTGAATTAATGAATATTTTAACGACCTCTGTTGATCATAATGCTTCGCATGAAATTACTGGGGTGTTGTGTTATGGCAATGGATATTTTGTTCAGTGTCTAGAGGGTGAGAAATCTAAAGTCAGTAATTTGTACTTTGACCGCATTTTAAAAGACTCACGGCATAAGAGGTGTCAGATTCTGTATTTTGAAGAACAGGTTGAGCGCTTATTTCCCGAATGGGCAATGAAGTTTGCGCCGATTAACCCGAGTATCAGGGCCTTCTTTCAACAGCAGTATGCCGAAGAATTTAATCCGACTTTATTGACGGCAAGAACCATAGGACCTTTCATCAAGCTTTTGGCACAGCAGAATGCGTGGGAATATTATATTTAACAGGACTCTGTGAATTTTACACATTCCTGAGTAATACGATTAAGGCTTAGCGTTGTGCAAATTCGCATTACAAAGCGTATGATGAAATATAGAAACGACATGCAATGAAGTCACTCAGCGCAGGAAAGAAAATGCTGTGCGGCAAGTAATAAATCAGCATCTCTTGATGATGCTTATTAAAGGCAGTTTATGTTTATAAAAACAGATGAACCGCAAGATGCAATGATCTTGCAACTGGTTCCAATGATGACGCAGGCATGTGAAATCCTGAATCAGGAATTTCAGCAATATTGTTCAGGTGAACATTTTAATATTGAACATAAGCATGATGCATCGCCTGTCACGCAAGCAGATTTTAGAGCCAATCAATTTATTACACAGGCTTTGGCGGACTATAGTCCTGATATTCCATTGTTGTCGGAAGAAGGTGAGTATAGTCTACGTCAGCAATGGCAACGTTTTTGGTTGCTTGATCCGCTGGATGGCACCAAAGAGTTTTTGCATCAGCGACCTGAATTCACCATTAATTTAAGCTTGGTAGATGGTGCACAGACCATATTTGCCATTCTAGCGATTCCTGGCGAGCAATCGATGTATATCTGTCCAGTGCAAGGCATGCCACTGAAATTGGATATAAAGACCCAACAATGGTTTATCTATAGTTCAGAACAGCAGCAAACAGATACGGTTAAGATAGGTCTTAGTCAAAGTTCACAGCAAAAAGGTCAATATCATGAGTATCTGCAAGTCTTAGAAAGCATCACGGAATACAGTGTGTTTAAGGCAGGAAGTGCTTACAAGTTCTGTATGATGCTGGAACATAAGATTGATATTTATCCGCGATTTCATCCTACCAGTGAGTGGGACACCAGTGCGGGGCAATGTTTGCTTGAGCGCATTGGGGGTGGACTCGTAGACTTTAAAGGACGTCCATTTTTATATAATCAGCGTGACAGTTTGCTGAATAAGGGCTTTATTGCCTATCGAACCGCTGAAATGCAGGTATTGGCTTTAGAAGTATTGGCAAGAATGTTGAGCAAGCATTAGGCAAACAGGTTAAAATGGTACAGTGTAAATACCAAAAAACTATGAAGATATCATGGCATTAGAAAGACTCCCGCGCAGTATGCTCAAAGCAATTGATTTATTGCCTGATACTAGCACACCAGTTACATTGTTTACGCGACATTCTCTACGCGAGATGGTCAGTGGGCAGGGCTTAGCGGGTTATGATTTACAATTAACTTCTCAAGGTAGAGATTTGGCTCAGGCATGGGGAGCACATCTGATTGGTCAAACCGACCGTATTATTCAGCATTGTATTTCCAGTCCCATTCAACGCTGTGTTGATACCGCTGCCCTGATGATTCAGGGTGCAGATTCCATGAGTCAGCAAAGTAATACCCATCATATTGAGATTGTGCAACAAGGCCTACTGGTTGAGCCTGGCAGTTTTGTTTTGGATATTAAGCAGGCAGGTCCTTATTTTCGTGAACAAGGTGCATTGGGCTTTATTAATAGCTTTGTGAATAATGCACTGCCCGGAATGAAGCATCCAATTCATGGGGTAGTGGATGTGCTGGAGCTGATTTATAACACCCATCCCCAGCAGCATAGTGGTCTAAGTTTGGCGGTAAGTCACGATACGATTATTGCGGCTATTCTTGCGGTGATTTCTGGTCGTAATGTGATTACACAAGAAGATTGGCCACAAATGATGGAAGGTTTATTTGTCTGGTTTGAAGGTGATGAATTTTTAGATTCGAAACTCAAATGGATTTGGCGTGGCGAATTGCATGAACTCAATATTCGGCAGTTTAAACAGCATCATTAAAATAATAACCAGCTAAGGTTTTATTTTTTATATTTGTGATAAGCAGGTATGTCCTTCATTATTCTTAATTTTTTGTATTCTATAAAAATATAATATATCATAATTTGGATAACATTATGTTTTTAAATGATTTATTTTACATTTACCTATTTAAATTAATGACAATTGGGGATTTTTGTGAAAAGTGTGATGAATTACCCTTTGCACATTTTAAGTGTTTGTATTGCTTCTATTTTATTAACTGCCTGCGGTGGTGGCGGAGGGGATTCTGCTGGTGAGGGTACTTCAAATCCTGATTCATCTATAGATACCACGCCAAACCAGCCCTTGTACCCTGAACCAAGCAAAGATGTACTGGATGAGGAGACGCTGGGTTTTTATGATTATGATGCGAATTCTTCAACGCGTCTAATCCGTTCTGATTTAACGGGAACATTACAAGCTATGGTGCAATTTGCACAGGCACATGTGGTTGATCCTAGTGGAAATGAGACGAAAAATATGCCTCGACTCACATCGGAGCGGGAAGCTTTACTATTAGTTACTCCGACGGCTGAAATGGGGGATGTACAGCAGCTTGAGCTTGAGATCTATCAAGATGGATTATTGGTGCGCCGTGTAAAATTAAATGATCCATCGCAAATTCCACTTTCAGATCAAAGTAATCAAGACCAACGTCCGCAAGTCTTGTATAGCAAACGAGCTTGGTCGACCAAGCTAAATTGGGATGAAGTTCAATCTGGGCTGAAGCTTAAATTGATTGATGGAAGTGGGCGTACAGGTGAATTATTAGAGTCACAAATTGATTTTGCACCGCCGGGTGAATTAGTTTTAAACAATATCCGACTTGGTTTACTAACTGATCCGCCTATTTCTACAGGACACTATATGTTGCTTGAGCCTGAAAAGGCAGGTACGGATTACTTCCAAACCATTCCTGCTGCGGAAATGACCGTCGCTAAATACGATGATATGAAACTTAGTCGAGTGATGGTCGCGAATGGCACGATTTATGACACCAATAGTGCTGTAGAGGGTGGTGTTTATTCAGGGGATATGCGGGAAAATGTATCAAAATCTACTTTTAGTGTAGGTATTAATTTAGCCAATTGGGGTGTGACCAGTGCCTCCATGGCGAGTCAAGAGCAACCTCAGCTAACCGAAAGTGTGATTGTGCATCATGCGCGTGGCAAATATAGCAATGGTGATCAAACCCATGGTTTAAGCGGTGGCAATGGCATGCTGACGCTAATTGATTCAGTTGGCAATGAGTTTAGTCATGAGATTGGACATCATTATGGCTTAGGACATTACCCTGGTTCGGTATCGGTTGAAGGTCAGCCGACCAATTATTTCTGGTCAGCACATCATGCGGACAGTGGCTGGGGCTATATTTCATTTCGCGATAAAATGCGCGGAAATCTTAATTGGAAATCAACCAGTTTAGGTGATGGTGCGAATGGCGTTCCTAATTTCCTAAAACTTTATCCTTATGGTTGGGATGCTATGGCGGGCGGTGCAACGGCTAGCTCAATTTCACGATATACCCACTATACGGGATACAGTACATCAACCAAGATACAACCACACTTTAACCGCTATATGTGGGATGTAAATTCGAGCACAGGTTATTTAAAATGGAATGCCACCACGCGAAAGATGGAAGTTGCACAACCTCGAGTGCCAAGTTCTAGTAAAGTTTGGTATAACCGAGCGGATGGGAATTATCTCAAGCCACGCTTATTTGGTGTGCCTGTATATACCATTTTGGGTGGGTATGATCCCGTAAATCAGGTAGGTCTATTGTATCCTGCTGCGCGGAGTAACTGGGGTAATGTATTTACTCTACCTGAAGTCACTACGGCTGCAACACAAGCCGCATGTTGGTTAAAGGTAGTTTCAGCACATGGTAGTCAAACCATTGCATTGGCGCCAAATCGAATGGATGCCACGAACAGCCCTGCCAATAAATTGCATGTCAATCTTGCGATTTCAGATCAGCCTCAGCATGTAGATTTATATTGTAAAAAGACCAATGAAGCTGAAAAGTTGTTATCTAGTATCGATATCCCAACATATACCGATGCAATTCAGCCAGCAGTAAAAATTGGTCGTGAAAGTGGTTATGCAGCTTTACGCAAAGTCGAGCTTCCAAGCCTAGAGCAGGCATTGCTTGCGCAAAGTGGACAAGCAATCGTGGCTTTATCTGCGAATGAGCAGCTCTTGTATGATGCATATCGAAACAATCGAGCAGAACTCTCTGTTCCCGCACAGCAAGTGCTTGCGCTGTACGAAAGCCAGCAGCAAAAAATTTATCGTTTAAATCGCTGGATGAATGTGTACGCTCAAGTTTTGGCAGCGGAAAAGACGGATGCAGAAATAGCATTGGTGGCATTTATTCAGCAATTGGGTTTGGAAACGGATACTTTATTGAATCAGCAAAGTACCTTGTTGAATAAAACCAATTGCTTAAAAGTAGAGAAAACAGCGGCAGGTCAATATAACCCTTATATTAGTGGTCCAACAGCTTGTACAGGAGATGACTCTGAAAAATGGATTTTAGATGCTTTAGGGCGTATTCATAGTAAATGGGCTATAGATCAATGTTTAACCAGTAATGGTAGTGGCAATAAAATTACACTGGCGACGTGTTCAACGCAGTCAAGCAGTCAGATTTGGAGCATGATGGCTGATACCCAGTCGATTCGTCAGGGAAGTCAGTGTTTTGATTTGAACAAAGGCTATTTGGTGGATAATCGTGCTGATTTGATTCGTTACTCATGTACCAATGGAGCAAACCAAAAGTGGAGCATGCTGGTTCCAAATAACAATCTTATTTTATCTTATTTAAAACCAAAGAATTTGGCTGTACTGGTTAATTAAGTTGATGGCTCCTTCACAATGCTTGGTGGAGGGGCTTTGGTCGGTGAAACATTATATTTGAATGGAATAGGTTGAAGATAAATCTACAGACGTAAAAAAAGCCCTGATGGGCTTTTTTCAATACAGCAAATTAGTTAGCTAAAGCTTTAACTTGTGCATTTAAACGGCTCTTATGACGAGCAGCTTTGTTCTTATGGATGATGCCTTTATCAGCCATACGGTCGATTACAGGAACAGCTTTTTTGTAAGCTTCTGTAGCAACAGTATGGTCACCAGCAGCGATAGCAGCTACTGTGCGTTTGATGTAAGTACGAACCATAGAACGCAAGCTTGCGTTGTGTTTACGTGCTTTAACGTTTTGACGAGCACGTTTTTTTGCTTGAGCAGAGTTTGCCACTCGTGCACTCCTTGAATTAGATTGGTCTGGGCGGGCTGCAATTCAAACTGAAAACCAACATCAGTAGAACTATCACCAGCCCGTAAACAAGTGCCATATTTTGATTAAACACGACTACGAAGTCAAGTCTTGACATGCTTTGACAACATTTTAGATGCAGAAAAATGTTAAAGAAAACGTTAGATTACTAATAAACCATGGAGAATGATCAAAAAATGATAAATCCGATTCAAAAGGCAATAGTGATTGGCGCAACAGGTTTAGTTGGTCGAGCCTTAATAAAACAATTAAATGAATTAGCCAGTTGCGAACAAATTACGGCAGTCGTACGACATTATGATGTGCAATTAAGTCAGATGGAAAAAGTGCATCAATTTGTGCTTGAAGATTCTTTAATGCTCAATGATGAAGATATCCAAGGTCATACTCATGCATTTAGTTGTTTAGGCTCAACGTTAAAAAAAGCAGGGTCTAAAGCACAGTTTTATAATATTGATTATGAAATTAATGCCCACTTTGCCGATTTGCTGGAAGAAAAAGAAATACATTATTTGTTGGTGAGTGCACTAGGAGCCAATGCAAAATCGCCGATTTTCTATAATCGGGTGAAAGGGGAGCTTGAACAGCATATTCGCGAGTTGGCGTTGTACAAGACCTCTATACTGCAACCCTCACTCTTATTAGGTGAGCGATCTGAACAACGCGTATTAGAGGGGGCAACGCAACGTTTATATCAGAAGATGTCGCATTTAGTACCTGATTCTTTTAAATATAAGCCAGTGACCGCAGAACAAGTGGCTCATACTATGGTCGTGGCAGCCCAATCTCAAACTGAAAAGTTTGAAATTTATGATAATTTACGTATACAAAAAGCCAAATAATGGAGAGAGAAGTGGCAACTGTTCCTTTTGTAACTTGTGATTTGTTGGATGATAATCCTGAAAAAGAACTTCAGGTGGTGACGCCATCAATGGATGGTAAATTCTTTAAAAGCTATGGCGCACGCAAAAGCTTTGGTGGTCAAGTGGTAACTGTAAAGTGTTTTGAAGATAACTCCCGTGTGAAAGAGTTATTGGCGACTGATGGTGTAGGTAAGGTTCTTGTGGTGGATGGCGGTGCTTCAATGCGTTGCGCACTCATGGGAGATTTGATTGCTGAATCTGCTGTGAAGCATCACTGGAATGGGGTGATTATATATGGTTGTGTACGCGATGTAGATGCAATTGCAGAACTAGATTTGGGTGTGCATGCATTGGCTGCAATTCCACAAAAAAGTAACCGTAAAGGCATAGGCGAAACAGATATTCCACTTTATTTTGGTGGTGTGACCATCCAATCTGGCGAATATATTTATGCCGATAACAACGGCATTGTGGTGGCTAAAGAACAATTGGTTGAATTATAAGACAAACGAGAATAAGGACAATATATGGTGAACCATCAAATTAAAGTCATTCAAGCCTTGGCTTCTTCTTTGGCTGAAGGTGGTCGAGGTGTGTCGGGTACGGCATTTCCCAAACAGCCCGAGAAAGCATTAAAACTCTATGAATTTGAAGGTTCGCCATTTTGTCGCCGTGTGCGAGAAGTTTTAACTTTACTTAATTTGGATTATGAGGTTTATCCTTGTCCAAAAGGGGGAACAAAGTATCGTCAAATTGTAAAACAACAGGGTGGGAAAACGCAGTTTCCATTCTTGATTGATGAAAATACGTCGACGCACATGTATGAGTCACAGCAGATTATTCATCATCTGTTTAAACATTATGGGCGTACAGGCAAGACTCCGAAAAAATTTGCACATTATCCAAAGTTGCCTGTGGTGGCTTTGGCAGGAACGTTGATTAATGGCGCGCGGGGTGTTTGGATTGATAAAAGAATTATTGATCGTGCAGCACCTGAACAAATGCTTGAATTATGGGGCTTTGAAGCCAGTCCATTTACACGTGTGGTGCGTGGGGTACTGACTGAACTCGAATTGCCATTTGTCTTTCATAATGTTGCCAAAGAGCGCTGGCAAGATATGGGACCTGCGGTATTACGCTTGAAACCCGGCAAATATATTCCAATTAAAGAAGGCAAGCGTGAAAAGGTGGTCGAATTGATGGGACGTGACATTCAAGTGCCATATTTGGTCGATCCGAATACCCAAGTGAAGATGTTTGAATCGGCAAAAATTGTGAAATATCTGAAACAGCAATACGGTGCGTAGGATTGAATTAAAACAAGCCTCGGAATTATTTAAATGTATTCCGAGTGCTTATTTAAGCGGTTAACACATCAAATACTTGTTGGATGCCCTCTGTCGCCGTTTTTGCAATCAGTTGATACTGTGTGGGCATACTTGGTCGATGCGCTTTGGGGTCAATATAATATGCCTGACAGTGCTGTGGAATTTCATGAATTAATCCTGCAACAGGATAAACTTCCAAGCTGGAACCAATCACAATAAAAATATCTGCTTGTTGCACAATTTCTTGTGCTTCTGCATAGGCGGGTACGGCCTCACCAAACCAGACCACATGTGGGCGGAGTGGATAGCCCTCGGGGCAAAGATCTTTTTCTAAATTAAGTTCCCAACCTTGTATTGGATAAAATTCTGTTGAATATTCAGCATGGGGTCCCGAACTCTTGGCGAGACGAATATTGCCATGTAAATGCAAGACATTGTCACTCCCTGCACGCTCATGCAAATCATCAATGTTTTGTGTAATGACATTGACATGATAGTGCTGCTGTAATTGAGCTATCAACTGATGTGCAGGATTTGGCTGAGCTTGTAAAATATGCTTGCGACGTTGATTATAAAAGTCTTGAACCAATTGTGGGTTTCTTGCCCATGCTTCAGGCGTGGCAACATCCTCAATATTATAATTTTCCCAAAGACCATCATGATCGCGAAAGGTTTGAATGCCACTTTCTGCACTCATACCTGCACCTGAAAATATCACTAAGTTTTGCATAGCATTCCCTCATCGTGTTGCTTGAGCCGTATCAGCATTCATGACTGAAATTGACTTTACTTCATGTTGTATCCAATCAACAAATTTATTCAAAATTGATGAAGGTTGCTGACTCGAATGAACCAAATAATAATCACGATTGCTCGGTAATAGACTATTGCTGGCAATAACCAGTACTTGGTTATTCAGTTCCTGTTCAATCAACATCTGAGGAATTAAAGCAACGCCCATGGAATGCGATGCTGCAACAGCGAGCATGGAGAACAATTCATGGCGCTGACCAGCATCGGCTTTCGCATGCTGGATGTGATGAGCTTCAAACCATTCCTGCCAGATCGTCGGGCGTGTGGTTTGCTGTAATAAGGGCAGTTGTGCAATTTGCTCTGGAGTTAAATCATAACTGTACGGACTCAGTTTTTTTGCATTGGGAAAGTATTTCTCAATCAGCTTTGGAGAACAAACGGCAACGACATCTTCCTGCATTAAAAAATGGGTTTGGATGCCTGGCCAATGATGAATTTGTTGCTCGGTACCTGCATATATGGCTGCATCAAACATCTGTTCATTAAACAAAAAAGGTTTGGTGCTGGTCTCTAAATTAATGGTGATTTCGGGATGACGTGCATTAAAGACGTGCAATTTCGGGAGTAACCAACGTGTCGCAAAGGTTGGGACGACCCCAAGCTTGAGCGTACCGCCTAAACCTTTATGCGACATGACTTCTTGTGTTGCTTTTTCTAAGCCAATTAAATAGGGCTTTATCGCGTCATAGTATTGCGTTCCGGCAACAGTCAGTTCCATGCCATGTCGGGTACGGGTAAACAGTTGAATGTCTAAAAATTCTTCCAATTGCTGGATTTGGCGCGAGATGGCACTTTGGGTCATCGATAGTTCTTGCGAGGCATGCGTGTAACTGGCATGTTTGGCCGCAGATTCGAAGCAGAGCAGACTCTGCATGGATGGAATTTTTCTTCTCATACTCATGACTAGATTATTGTGATATTTAAAAACAGCATAAAACATGCTGTTCAGATAATCTCAAAATAGCGCATGAATCTAATTTTTACCACTTTATGCGCTTATAAAGATGTGAACAAGAAATAAGATATGCGTTTTCTGCATATCTGTATGCGAATTCATCGTTTGAATTATTTCCTTTTCACACATAACATTGTTTTAGATAAAAACATAAAGCAGAGGATGCAATGAACCAAATGGTGAATAAAAAATCGGCACGTGTACAATTCGATTGGAAAGATCCATTTTTAATTGAGCAGCAACTCACTGAAGAAGAACGTATGATTCGTGATGCTGCACATTCGTATTGTCAGGAACAGTTGATGCCACGTGTGCTGGAACAGTTTAGACATGAAAAAACGGATCCTCATATTTTCCGCGAGATGGGTGAGCTTGGTCTATTGGGTCCGACTATTTCGGAACAATATGGTGGTGCGGGTTTGAATTATGTCAGTTATGGCTTAATTGCGCGTGAAATTGAACGTGTGGATTCAGGCTATCGCTCTATGGCGAGCGTACAAAGTTCATTGGTGATGGTACCTATTGAGGAATTTGGTACAGAGCAGCAAAAGCAGCAATACCTGCCTAAGCTTGCATCAGGCGAATACATTGGTTGCTTTGGTTTGACCGAGCCTGATCATGGTTCAGACCCAGGAAGTATGATCACACGCGCTAAAAAAGTTGCAGGTGGCTATCGCTTATCGGGTGCCAAAATGTGGATTACCAATAGCCCAATTGCCGATGTGTTTGTGGTGTGGGCAAAAGAAGTATCTGAAGAGGGCAATGTGGGTGACATCCGCGGCTTTATTTTAGAAAAAGGCTGGGAAGGGCTTTCAGCACCAGCAATTCATGGCAAAGTTGGCTTACGTGCATCTATCACAGGTGAAATTGTCATGGATAACGTATTTGTGCCAGAAGAGAATGCTTTTCCAGAAGTGCGCGGATTAAAAGGTCCATTTACTTGTTTGAATAGTGCCCGTTACGGGATTGCTTGGGGTGCAATGGGCGCAGCAGAGTTCTGCTGGCATACTGCACATCAATACACGATGGATCGTAAACAGTTTGGTCGCCCTTTGGCTGCGAATCAATTGATTCAAAAGAAACTTGCCGATATGCAAACCGAAATTGCCTTAGGTTTACAGGTGGCATTACGTTTTGGACGTATGAAAGACGAAGGCATTGCGTCGGTTGAAGGAACTTCTCTCATCAAGCGTAATAACTGCGGTAAAGCCTTAGATATCGCACGTTTAGCCCGTGACATGATGGGGGGGAATGGCATCAGTGATGAGTTTGGTGTCGCACGTCATTTGGTCAATCTGGAAGTTGTAAATACCTATGAAGGAACTCATGATGTGCACGCACTAATTTTAGGTCGAGCACAGACAGGGATTGCGGCATTCTAATTTAAACAATTCCTTTTGCTCAAAAACAGGATGCTCGCAAGAGCATCTTGAGGGAAAGTTTGTCTAAAAAATTAGAAATAATATAAAGATGCAAGATTGAGGAGCGAATAATGGGTGCGTTAAAGGGAATCCGTGTTTTGGATTTGAGTCGAGTTTTGGCGGGCCCATGGTGTGGGCAAATTCTGGCAGATTTGGGTGCCGAAGTGATTAAAATAGAGCGTCCGCAATGTGGTGATGATACGCGTATGTGGGGACCGCCGTGGATGCGTGATGCTCAAGGTCAGCCTACCCGTGAGTCAGGCTATTACCAGTCAGCCAATCGCAATAAATATTCAGTTGCGATTGATATCACACGCTCGGAAGGACAAGCAATCCTGCATGAAATGGTGCAAACTGCTGATGTCGTCATAGAAAACTATAAAGCAGGTTCATTGCAAAAATATGGGCTGGATTATGAGACTTTGAGTGTGCTTAATCCAAATCTGGTGTATTGCTCGATTACAGGCTTTGGGCAAACAGGACCGCGTGCGGCCGAACCCGGCTATGACTTTATCATTCAGGGCATGTCTGGATTGATGAGTATCACGGGTGAAGAAGAAAGCTCAGGGAGAGGGGTTCAAAAAGTGGGTGTTGCCGTGGTGGATATTCAAACTGGCTTATATGCCACAATTGCTATTCAGGCTGCGTTATTGGCTCGTCAGCAGATTGGACGAGGGCAACATATTGATTTGTCATTATTGGATGTGCAGGTAGCAGGCTTAGCCAATCAAGGCATGAATTACCTCACCACGGGCGTATCTCCACAACGAATGGGGAATAGTCATCCCAATATTGTCCCGTATCAAACATTTAAAGCAAAAGATAAAGAATTTATTGTGGCTTGTGGTAACGATAAGCAATTTAAAGATTTTTGTATTGCAATTGGTTATACCTCATTGTTGGAAGATGGTCGTTTCAATCAAAATCAGGATCGAATACAGCACCGTGGAATATTGATTCAATTATTATCCACTCATTTTTTACAGCAGAATGCAGAATCGTGGGTGAGTGCGATTCATGCCTTTAAAGTGCCTGTTGGGTTAATCAATTCTGTTGCTGAAGCTTTACAAGAGCCTCAGATTCAACATCGGGAAATGCTGGTCAATATTCAACATTCGCTCAATCCAGAGTTTCAGATGATTGGTTCGCCGATTAAATTGTCAGAAACACCTGTGGAATATCATCATGCACCGCCGCAATTAGGAGAACATACCATGTCCGTATTGTCTCAATTTAAATCGGAACATGAATTACAGTTGTTAAAGGCAATCGGTGTGATTGAAGCTAAAATAGCCTAAGCATAATGGCTGTTTTCTTAAGATTAAAGCTTGAGTGCTGATAGAAAAGAGACAAGATTCACTCACTTTTCTGCAAATCCTAATTTTGTAAGTGATCTATTCAATTTAAAACTGACGAGTCAAAAAGCCTCTAGCAGTGAGGCTTTTTACATAGGTTAATCTTATGTAAGAAACTGCTGTAAGGCCTGATTAAATGCTATTGGCTGTTCCACATTAGAAATATGCGAAGCATCAATTTCCACCAGCTGACTGTTCGGAATCTGATTTTGCATAAACTCTGCATCCGCAACCGTCGTCACAGGGTCTTGTTGCCCCGCAACAATCAACATCGGTACGCTAATATCTTTCAGTTGCTCCCGCACATCCGCTTTAGCCAAAGCCGCACAACAGTTGGCATAACCTTCGGCGCTGCCAGCTGCCAAGTCGTTTTGAAGATTAGACACCACTGCAGCATGACTTTGGATAAAGGGAGCTGTAAACCATCGCGATGCTGCTGTATCCGCGATCGGTTGTAAACCTTGGGCTTTGACTAAGGCTGCACGATCTAGCCACGCCTGTTCCTGACCAATTTTGGCTGCGGTATTGCACACCACCACATGACTAAAACGCTCAGGATAATGAATCGCCAGCCATTGACCAGTTAAGCCTCCCATAGAAATCCCACAGAAGGCCGCTTTTGCAATCTGTAAATGATCCAGCAACTGAATCACATCTTCACCTAACTGTTGCAGGCTATACGGACCTGTTGGCGTCGATGAAGCACCATGACCACGGGTGTCATAACACACCACAAAGAACTGATCCTTTAATGCATTAAATTGCTGCTGCCACATGCCATAGTTGGTGCCTAAAGAATTGGAAAATACCAAAGCAGGATTGCTGGCATCACCAAAGGTTTGATAATGTAGTTGCAGCTCAGGCGTGGTTAAAATGGGCATATGTTATTCCTTCATGTATTTTTTATTTA
Organism: Acinetobacter sp. NigerLNRRAM0016; assembly: GCF_054112845.1. NCBI lineage: Bacteria > Pseudomonadati > Pseudomonadota > Gammaproteobacteria > Moraxellales > Moraxellaceae > Acinetobacter > Acinetobacter sp. NigerLNRRAM0016. Next base: position 224 of record NZ_JBSYVT010000017.1, on the reverse strand, counting down.
ACTCATTTAACTTTTTGAATCAGCCTTCCACGCGCTGAATAATCAGCGCAATGCCTTGACCGACACCAATACACATTGAACACAGGGCATAAGTACCACCCGTTTGTTCTAATTGATTGAGAGCCGTTGTCACCAAACGTGCACCTGAAGCACCGAGTGGATGACCAATCGCAATCGCACCACCATTCGGATTCACTTGTGTGGTGTCATCTGCAAGACCAAGG
>NZ_JBSYVT010000016.1:0-90671 GCF_054112845.1 Acinetobacter sp. NigerLNRRAM0016 | reverse complement strand
TGCTTTAAGGTATCGCTAAGAATTAACGCATGGTGACAAATTCTTCAGATGAAGTGGGGTGAATAGCAATCGTATTATCAAAATCTTGCTTTGTTGCTCCCATTTTTAAAGCAACAGCAAAACCTTGAAGAATCTCATCCATTCCATATCCAATCCCATGTATTCCTAAGATTTTTTCTTCAGCACCTACACAGATTAGTTTCATTTTAGTTAGCTGTTTATGCTCTGTCACCGCTGTATACATACTAGTAAAAGATGAGCTATATACTTTGACGTTATCTTTGCCAAACTGTTCTATGGCTTTTTCTTCAGTAAGACCGACTGTACCAATAGGTGGATGACTAAATACCACTGTTGGGACATTGTTATAGTCTAAATGTTCATTTGGTTTATTATTAAAAAGCCTTTCTGATAGTCTACGGCCTGCTGCAACTGCGACTGGAGTTAACTCCACTTTTCCAGTAATATCGCCAATCGCATAAACACCTGTTTCAGTTGTATTTTGGAATGAATCAACTTGAATAAATCCTTGATCATTTAATTGAATATTTGTCAGATTTAAGTCAAGAGGTTGTGTATTTGGTTTTCTACCTACTGCCCAAATGAGACAGTCAACAATATGTTTATTTCCATCTTCTAAATATAAAACAATGGAGTTATCTTCAAGTTTGGAAACCTTTTTAATTTGAGTATGAGTATAAACTTGAATATTCTCACTACGCATATGTTCAATTAAGGTTTGACCTAAAAAACTGTCGAGGTTACGTAGAGGCTGATTTTTACGGATAAAAAGCTGTACATTCGAACCTAAAGAATTGAGAACTCCTGCAAGTTCTACTGCTATATAGCCAGAACCGATAATTGCAGTACGTTTAGGCAAATCTTGTAATTCAAAAAAACCGTTAGAGTCAATTCCAAATTCTACACCTTCAATATCAGGTAAACTTGCTTGTGTTCCAGTTGCAATAAGAATATGGTCAGCTGTAATTTTTTCACCATTGACTTCAATCGTTTTCTTATCAATAAATTTAGCAAAACCATGAATTACATCAATATTGTTTTTACTCAGTACAGAATCATACGAGGCACGAATTCTTTTAATATAATCCTGCCGATTATTAATGAGCTTTTTCCATTCGAAAGATTTTAATTCCGTATCGAATCCATAATCTGGACCATACTTTTTAATTGCATCGGCAATTTGAGCTGAATACCACATGACTTTTTTAGGAACGCAACCAACATTTACACAGGTTCCTCCTATGTCACCCATTTCAATCAGGGCACATTTTTTGCCATAAAGTGCTGCACGATTAACGGACGCAATACCACCACTGCCACCGCCGATCGCTATATAATCATAATGTTTAGGCATTAAAAATTCCTTTAATATTAACTAAATATTAATCGTCGAAGATTGTCAGTAGCTATAGTAATAAACGAAAACCGTTTAATTAGGTTTATGTTTACTTAAAATTAATGTGATTTAGAGCACGTTAACAATATTGCCAATAATAGCTGGATCTAACTCTGTACCGTCATTCATAGCCCATCGAACAAAACTACTGCCTTCCAATAAACTTAAAATCTGAAAAGCTTTTTGGTGTGTGTCACCTTTAGAAGATAATTCACTGCATGCAACTCCTTCATCAATAATTTTTTTAATCCACTTTAATTGGATCTCAAAATATTGGCGAGTCAGCACTTGTAACTTATCTGGTAATGCGGCCATTTCAGCTGCAAGCGCACCACATAAGGGCAGCATTCCATCTGACATTGCTGCTCTAAAAAGAGAAGCGAATGCGCATAGACGGCCAAAGGCATTCGGAAAATCTTGCTCTATTCTCTCGAAGTCTAGAATAGACTGCTGTATATATGACTCGATAATGACTGCACCAAGATCTTCTTTTTTTGGAAAATGGTGATGAATACTCGCTTTTTTGATTCCGACCACTTTTTCCAAATCAGCATAACTAAATGCAGCATAGCCTTTAGACCGTAACATATACTCAGCCGATTTAATTAATGATGCTCTGGTATCAATAGACATAATGGCTTTTACCTGTACGAAAATATGAGGGGGAGCATACTATGATATCACTGATAGTAAAGAAACCTCAGCTAGTACGTATGCTCCCTTATTACTTTACTTTTGAACGACTACAAGCTTAGGTTTCATGCGAATTGCACGTGATAAATTCGCAAAATTCGGAGATGTTTGAATCACTGCATTGTGAATCTCTTCTAGCTGCTCAGGCGTAGCATCCGCATCAATAAAAACGCTATATTCTATTTCATCATATCCTGGGTTAACTGTTTCATCTAGACCGAGAAAACCACGTAAATCAAGTTCACCAGTCGTGTTGATTTCTAATTTATTAACAGTGATTCCTTTTGATGCCGCAATTGCAACATATCCAACAGTCATACAAGCATTAAGAGCTGCCATTAACAGTTCTTGTGGATTCGGTGCTGTATCAGTTCCTAATATATCAGTTGGTTCATCTGCGGCAATATGGAAATTACGCTCGTATGTTTTTCCACAAAGTTCATAGGACTTAATCGTTGAAACAGAACGTGTTTGACCTGCCCAGCGAGTTTCTACATTAAAGCTAGCTTTTGATGTATTAGGGTTTTGGCTAACGCCCTCCGCAAACTGTTGGAAAGCATCTACATCAATACCGTTGATTGTATTTTTCATATGAAAATATCTCTATATTTGAATTTAGATAACTTGGGTAAATGAATAACCCAAGTGAGTACAGTTGTATAAAAATCAAGCCCTATGATTTATAACTCGTCATAAGCGTCTAAGGTTCTTGCCGAGTAGACATAGGCTGCTCCAGCATTTAAAGCAATTGCAGTTCCCAATGCAGCAGCGACTTCTTCTTTTGTTGCCCCAGCTTTTTTTGCAGCAGCAGCATGAGCCGTTAAACAACCATCACAGCGAGTCGTTACTGCGACTGCTAAAGAAATCAACTCATGTGTTTTTGCATCCAACACTTTGTTTTCTCGTGTCGCAACTTCTAAGTTGTGAAACGCATTAGCGACAGGTTTATTTGTTTTTGCAAAGTTACCTACGCTTTTAACAAGTGCAGATAATTTGTTAGTCCATTCACCATTCATTTTCAGTACCTCTTCAATTTTTAAGCGTTATTTACCAAGTTTTCGTGATGCCATGACACCACCATCTACATCCCAAATTGAACCAGTCACCCAAGATGTTTTATCCGAAAGGAGAAATACAATAGTTTCTGCAACATCACGTGGAGTTCCATTTCTTCCTAATGGATGAAAACTATTGAAATCCTGCAAAGCACTATCTAATTGATCACTAGGGATAAATCTTTCAAAAATACGAGTTTCTACCATGCCAGGGCTAACAGCGTTTACTCGAATGCCATGTTCAGCAAGTTCTGCTGCAACATGCCGAGTCATAGCCTCTAATCCTATTTTTGCCATTGAATAAGCCGATGCCGTAACAGTTTCAATAGCCTGACGTGCAGCAACGGCAGTTACATTTACAATCGATCCAGTTTTATTCTGCGCAACTATTGATGCTGCAACTTGTTGAGTAATAAAGAAGAAAGCGCGATTCAAATCGAGGAAATTGTTATAGTCACTCAATGAGTGATCTAGGAAACTTTTAGGGTAAAAAATTCCAGCTGAGTTAACTAATAAGTTAATGTCTTTATGTTCACTATTTAATTTGCTAATTAGATTTTGAACGCTATCAAAATTTGATAAATCAGCTGTTAGTGCAAAAACTTGATCTTCACTTGTTATAGCAACTAATTGTTTACGCGCTGCTTCGGCTTTATCTGCACGATTCCCGACGATGACGACTGTACCGCCTTGTTCAGCGACTTTCTGTGCTGTTTCTAAACCAATGCCACTCGTACCACCAATGACAAGAAGTTTCTGACCTTTAAATTGTTGTTCACTCATGGAAAACCTCAATAATTGATTATTTAATTCAATCTACCTACTAGTTGGTTTGTAGATTATATAGACTAATTCCAAATGTCAAGCACCACTTGAAATTAATCTGAATAAATCATTCGGGATGGCTGTTGGAATTTGTTAGACAAAGTGAGCCTATTGTTTCTTGATCAATATCTTCAAAACCGTTTGAATCTAATTTCATTAGCTCTTCTAACGCGTTTTGATAATCCGTTAAGGGCTTTACGCCTACGATACGTTGAATTAATTGTCCATCTTTAAACATGAGTACAGAAGGTAAACCCCATATTTCATAACGATTTGCTAAAACTGGTGATTGATCAACATTGACCACTCCAACAGTTACATTACTCTCTATATGTTCTGCAAATTCATTAAATAAATTTTCACTACTATGGCAAGGCGGGCACCAAGGTGCGTGAAAACGTACCACAGCCAAACCTTCTTTCCATCCAATGTTGTGGAAGTTATCTTCATTAAAGGGAAGTAATTTACGCATTTTAGGGTTTCCTTTTTTCGCTGATAGATATCGAACACTAAATAAGTTAAATAATATTTAATCGATTTTGAGTATGAATAAGTAAAACTCAGGAATAAAATATTAAAAATACTATTGCCTACCTATTAGTTGGTTGATATAGTGTCACTATCTTATCTGTTGCGCAATAGGGATAACAAAATACGAATTTTTGTATCTTTTAGAAACAGGTTATCGACCTGTGTCATTCATTGTCAGATTGATGAGTGTGGTCAAAGAAATTGCTTAAATTATTTGTAAATCTTTCTTGAGGTATATGATGAATAAATTATTCACTCCCCATAATTTGGCGGATATTCAATTAAAAAACCGTGTAGTAATGGCACCAATGACCCGTACTCGGACATTAAATGATGTGGCAGATGAGCTAGTTGCACTTTATTACTCTCAACGAGCTTCAGCGGGTCTAATCATTACTGAGGGTTTACCTGTATCAGAAGAAGGGCGTGGTTATTTATATACCCCAGGTTTATATAATGAAGCGCAAATGCATGGATGGCGCAAAGTTACAGATGCAGTGCATGCAAAAGGTGGACGTATTTTTGCTCAACTTTGGCATGTGGGACGAATGTCACATGTTTCAGTGCTACCTGAAAATCAAGCACCAGTATCATCTGGAACTATTCCAGCAACTAACACTACAGTATTTGCGTATTCTGATTCTGGAGAACCTAGTGCGGTTACACCAAGCATTCCTAGAGCGCTAGAAACTGAAGAAGTTAAACGTGTCACTAATGATTTTGTTAAATCTGCACGACTGGCTATAGAGGCTGGTTTTGATGGCGTAGAAATTATGGCCGCAAATGGATTTATCTTTGATCAGTTCCTCAGTACTGAATTAAATAACCGTACCGATGAATATGGTGGCTCTGTTGAAAATCGCCAACGTTTCCTTTTTGAAACGATCGATGCTATCTCGCAAGAAATTGGTAATGATAAAGTTGCTGTACGTCTTTCACCATTTGGACGTATTTATGACCTTGCAGCTTATGAAGGGGAAGCTGACACGTGGAAAAATATTGCATTGGCTCTTGGGCAACGTGAATTAGCATACGTTCATTTATACTATCAACCTACTTATGAAACAGCACCTATTGAAGCTGAGAGTTTTAAAACTTTATTCCGTAAAGTTTTTCAGGGCACGATTATTGCCGCAGGAGGTTTTAATCGACAAAGTGCCGAAGCTGCCTTGGAAAAAGGTGACGTTGATTTAATTGCTTTCGGTGTTCCGTATATTGCTAACCCAGATTTAGTAGAGCGGATGCAGAATAATTGGCCTTTGGCAGAAAGTGATCGCACAACGTATTACGGTGTGAGTGGTTCTCCAGAAAAAGGATATACAGATTATCCGAATTATGAAGTGAAGTAAGCAGATGATTGCCTAGCCATTTTTATGGCTAGGCTTAAAAGATCTTTGCTCATACAACATCTAATCAAGATTACTGAGGTATTTATGAAAACACTACTCCCACAAATAACCATTGATGTGTGGTCCGATTTTATCTGTCCGTGGTGCTGGATTGCTAAAAAAAGATTTGAAAAAGGATTAGATGCTTTTGAACACAAGGATCATGTGATCGTTCGATATCATAGCTACCGCCTTGCTAATAAGTATGTGCCTGAACCATTTAAAGCAGCATTGTATAAAAAGTTTGGAGGAAAAAATGGTGCAGAAGCGATGATGAGCCAAGTAAAGAGTGCAGGTGAGTCGGAAGGACTAATCTATAACTTTGATACTATGCTTTTTGGCGATACTTTAGATGCACATGCCGTAGTAAAGCTAGCACAGCAAAAAGGTTTAGGTGAGATACTTGCTGAAAAGTTATTCATGGCAAGTGTAACAGAAGGTCGGTCTATATTTGATCGTAAGGAGTTGGTTGAACTTGCTACTGAAATAGGCTTATCCCGTGAGGAAACGGAAAGTGTCTTTAGCAATGATTTGTTTAAACAAGGTGTTCTACAAGATGAAGCAAACGCACATGCAATAGGTGCTAGTGGCGTTCCACTTTTTATTATAAACAATAAATATTCAATCAGTGGTGCTCAATCTGTAGAAACCTTTCTAAGTGTTTTAGAGCAGGTATGGACAGAAAAGCAGAGTGAAATAACGGCTACTGAAGGTCAAAGCTGCGGTATTGATGGTTGTAGCATTTAGTTTTTATAATTAATAAGCGTTGATAGGAATGTAATTGAGTTATCTACCATCAACGCATTTTTACTTAATTATCAAATGAAGTTAAAGATGATCAACTGTTTGACTAAATCCTTGCTAGTATTTAGATGAAAATTTAATTTAATGAATGGTTTATACTAATTCTTTGTTTAATAAATTTTTTAATTGATGTTAACGTTATGCCGAATCGGCTTTTGAGTCTGTGAGTTTATTTTGCTTGGAATTACTGATCTAACAACTTTTATTATTGGCACGACTTTAATTGTATTATTACCTGGGCCAAACTCACTTTATGTCATGTCTATTGCATCACGTTACGGTATTAAAACTGGTTATTTAGCAGCCTTTGGGGTTTTTAGTGGTGATTTAATTTTAATTATTCTTACCATTTTAGGTGCAGCGTCGTTATTGCATGCTTTTCCGTGGTTATTTACTGTTTTAAAGCTTATAGGAGCGCTATATTTAGGTTACCTTGGCGTAAAACTCTTGATTGCTGCTTATCGAACTTGGCATCCACAACCTCAAATTTCTAAATTGATAGCCAATCAATCTACTAAAAATGAAAGTATCAAGCCATATCAAACGGCCTTGTTAATTAGCCTAATTAATCCAAAAGCAATTTTATTTTACTTATCCTTTTTTCTACAATTTGTGGATCCAAATTATCCTTATCCATCACTCAGTTTCACTATTCTTGCGATTGTCTTACAAATCATAAGTATGAGCTATTTATCTCTATTAATTTTTTCAGGTGTAAAATTAGCCAGCTACTTTAATCATCGTTATAAAATTACTGCAATCAGTGTGGCATCTATTGGTTTGTTATTTTGTGGATTTGGAGTAAAACTTGCAACTACAGGTCTCTAAAAATGTGCCGTATTACTTTGGTATGATTTTTAGTGATTGGCTTTAAATATTGTGTTTGCTTTTAAGCTATATTGTACTTGTACAGTAGGTAGTTGAGCTTGCCCGAAAAGTCACTGTACATAAATTTATGAATTTTTTACATACAACAATAATTCAAATTAATGAGAAAAATATGAGTTCAGAAGCCAGTTCAATCAGTTTATTAGCCCCCGTAATATTATTGACGGCCGCAGTGATTGCGGTACCCATATTTAAACGAATTGGACTAGGCTCTGTACTTGGGTATTTAGTTGCGGGGTTGATTATCGGCCCATTTGGTCTAGCTTTTTTTTACGACTCAACATCAATATTACACATTGCCGAGTTAGGCATTGTCATGTATTTATTTATTATTGGTTTAGAAATGCAACCCTCCCATTTATGGAGCCTAAGGCGAGAAATATTCGGATTGGGTTCGTTGCAGATTGTTCTCTGTATTATTGGGTTGATGGGTGTTGGACTGGCTTTTGGATTCAATTGGCAGATAGCCTTTATTGCAGCGTCAGGTTTTGTTTTAACTTCAACCGCTATTGTAATGCAGTTGCTTGGGGATCGAGGCGATATTACCCAACCACGAGGACAAAAGATTGTTGCCATACTTTTGTTCGAAGATTTACTGATAGTGCCATTATTGGCATTAGTTGCTTTTATAGCGCCAAATCATGTTGTTGAAAGTACCTCAGTAAGGTTTCAGAATATAGGTCTTGGTTTAATTGCAGTTGCTGGTTTAATTGCTGCTGGTTACTGGTTACTTAACCCATTATTTAGATTATTAGCTGCGGCCAAGGCTCGTGAGGTTATGACTGCCGCAGCTCTACTGGTCGTTTTGGGAGCTGCACTATTGATGCAAGTAAGTGGCCTTTCAATGGCTATGGGTGCATTTTTGGCTGGTGTATTACTTTCGGAGTCTACATTTAGACATCAAATCGAAGCGGATATTGAACCATTCAGAGGAATCTTGCTGGGATTATTTTTTCTAGGCGTAGGAATGTCACTGGACTTGTCAGTTGTAGCAAAAAGCTGGCCATTAATCATTAGTGGTGTATTGTCGCTAATGTTGATGAAAGCAGTGGTGATTTATATTGTAGCGCGTTTAACCAAAAGCCCACATGGAGAAGCGTTAGATAGAGCATTGTTAATGGCTCAAGGTGGAGAGTTTGCATTTGTACTTTTTGCGGCAGCTACTTCTGCTCAAGTTATCGATACTACAATCAAATCAAACTTGACTGCTATAGTGGTACTCTCGATGGTTTTGACTCCAATCATTGGAGTTTTATTTAAAAAATTTGTCAGCGCAAATAAACCAGCTTCCTTAGAAAACATTGATATTGCAGAGGGCTTAACGGGTAGCGTATTAATGATTGGTTTTGGACGCTTTGGGCAAGTCACGAGTCAGTTATTGTTAGCTCGAGGGGTTGATGTAACCATTATTGATAATGACATTGACATGATTCAAAATGCTGAAAGATTTGGTTTTAAAATTTATTATGGCGATGGAGCTCGTTTAGATATTTTATATGCTTCAGGTGCTGGAACTGCACAAGCTATCGTGGTTTGCGTAGATAATAAAGAAATCACTAATAAAATCGTAAATTTAGCTCAGCATGAATTTCCTTTATCTAAATTGCTAGTTCGTTCTTTTGATAGAGAGCACTCACTTTATCTAGTTAAACAAAATGTGGATTACATGATTCGTGAAACATTTGAGTCTGCAATTAAGTTGGGTGAGGCAGTTTTGGGAGAACTTGGAGTTGAGCCGGAAGATGTTCAACAAATTAGCGATGAAATCAGGGAGCGGGACAATGAACGTTTTGTTACTGAAATAGCCGCTGATGATGTCTATGCTGGCGTTGATATGCAATACTCACATCGGAAGCCTCGACCTACTGCACCGCTCATACAGCCAAAACAAAATTCACGTATTTTGAATAATGATGAAGAAAAATCTAATTTATAAAAAACTATTCAAATATGATGAAATGAACTTAGAAGCATTTGATGTAGTCTCAAATGAGTCCGTCTTGTGTTTAGGTTACTAGAATCAGTCCATACGAGCATAGTGCTATGTTGGAATAATAATCTCTACATGTGGCATTTTTAAAAGATGCTTTTGAAGCACTCAGATTCATGATTCAAGTACGGAAAGTTTATTGCGGTAATCATTACGGTAATTTTTTTTAAGTAATTAAATTTTTATTATTAATCAATATTATATTTTGTTTTTCTTGTGCGCGCTGAGCGCACCATATTTATTGAAAATCAATAGCTTAAATATTTTATTCAAAAAGCATCTAAAATCAATTTGATTTTTGCATCATTAATGTTCTGAAATGTGATTAGCTCTTGCTCAATTTTCTGTATTGTCCTATATTAAAACTACAGTAGCTAGCAACACAAAGAGCTACGAAGTAGTTGGACGGATCATTGACAGCTAATTGAATTTGCAACGTAAAGTTCAAATAAAAAATCAGCACTAGCCATCCAACATAAAAGAACTCGCAGAAATGCGAGTTCTTGCTGTTTATAGTATTTAATTTTAAACCACAATATCTTTGCTGGCTTATCTATAACCAACTTAATTTTTTCAGTTTATTTCAATTGTAGTTCTACATCATATTTTCCAAATTCTTGAATCAGCTCTTTCAGCATCTTTATAGCAATCGGGTTTTCTATATCTGGATGCAACTCTATGGCGTGTTCACCATCAAAATAGCTCATAGTTAAGATTTCCCAGTGATAATCAAGCGTACTTTGATAGATTTCTAAATTCAGTAATTGCATGTTCTGGTTCATCTGCTGTGGAATCACACTACGAATAATCAGTTGCAGTGTTTCATTGTTTTCTCTACGTGCAGGAAAAGTAATCACCCAATTACCCACCTTTTTCAGTTGTGCTGGATGATCATCTGGATGAAAAACAAGGTGGAGTGGCGTCATTGCTTGCCCCTAAATTTTTCTATTTCACCGATATTGTGTTTCCTATAGCTATAATGCTTAAGTCGAAGGATTGGTTCCCCCAAGCGTTGCAAGAAATATTTAAAAATAATAAATTGCAGTAAGACCCTAATAAATATTAGCTTTTAAAATTTATAAGTATGCTGCTAAGTGTCAATTCCACTGAGCTTAAACAAAATATCTCTTAAAATTTATGCTGGATTGAGCCGTTGCAGTGAAAAATTAATCTGATGCAAAATCCGATTCAACTCTTTCGGTGGAATGCGAGTTTCTTGTAATTGGGTAATCCACTGCATTTGGCAGAGTTTTAAAGAGCGCAGATCTTCAGCACCTTGAATGCGCATTACCAGTTGTTTTGCCATTAGCCCACAATATTTCTGTAGAAGCTGTGCCATTAAGTATTTTACATCTTCAAAATCCAGTGCAACTAAATCTTCAAATGCAGGCTCAGCGGGTTCTGGTGCAGCAGGTTGAACAATCTGATCGTGAGAGAGCAATGCTGCCTGAGTTTGTGGATCAGCAGGCATTTCTACCTGAACGTTTGGTACGGTTGTTGGTGTTAAAACGGGATTGGTTGAGTGCGGAGTCGGCGCATTTTGTGGTTCAGTTAAGGGTTCTACAGCTTGAACTTCTGGCTCAGCGATAGCTTTAACGCTGGAAGCCATAATCAGCCCCATTTCGCTCAGTTGCTCAATCAATTCAGGCGGAGCAAGACGCTGCTTGAAGATTTCGTTCATGGACTCAAAATCTTCAGTTCCAATCAGAACCAGTAAGCGGCGTTGACGAGCATTTAATGGCAAGCTACGTTGTTTTAGTGCGTCATGTCCTAGTTGTGTTTTAGAATAGTGAATCATGTCTTAATTTATTCCATGAGATAAATTAAGCAGACTATACTGCGTGAAAATTACACTATTGTTAAAATTTAATTACAAATCATAGATTTATAATGTGACTAAACTCACATTTTCTAATGCTTTGCGCAAGTAAGGATCAAGATCATCTTGGCGCAATAACCACTGTATATAGTCAGCAGGTAGATCTGAAATATTGGTACCGCGATGCTTGCCAAAGTTAATGCTGCGTGGAATACGTGCATCTTCAGAAGCTGCATATAGCTCTTCCATACTGTTAATATTTAGTTGATGCACGATGTGCATTAAAATATTGGCAGTCAGAATAATATCCATATCAGCACGATGCGCTTTTTTAATCATCTCGCGCGCTTTTTCACTGCCTTTACTGATCATATAAATTAAGGCTGAGATATTGTGCGCTTCGGCATCTGGCCAGACACGACGTGCTAGTGCCAAGGTGCAAATTGCTTTAATCGAACTGGTATTGACACCACATTTTTCAATTGCCCGAATATCATAATCAATATTATGTCCAATAATGTATTGCGTATCGGGCGGCAGGGTAAAGCTGCTGTAGTGCGGTTTGTTCTGTAAATCTGATTCAAGAATATGGTGTACAGCCATCGCCGCAAAAGAAATGGGTTCATCGACACTATACAGTTGGTCAAATAACTTTGATTTATCCAAAGTCAGTTTTCCATTCTGAACATCAATAGGTGCATATGCAATTTCAATCGGTTGACCATTTAAGGTATGAGTTTCTGTATCCAGAATAATGGCTTGCATATGAAAATCCTAAGGTGCAGCTGAATGGCTCAATTTAACATTTTCAGGGGGAGTGAAACAAATCTAAAGGAGGGGTTTCATCTGTTCCTGCAAGCTTTTTACTTTAGAAAATGGTCAAATCAGCTTTTTTAAGATTGAATTTAAAATAAATTGAACAGAAACGGGAAAAAGCGTAAAAATAATATGTTGCTGAAAATTGAAGCAAAAACAATAAAAAATTGAATAAGGAAATAACCATGCAAAAGAAATTGCTGCTTGCAATATTCACCAGTTCCACCCTGTTGTTGAGTGCATGTCATGATGATGATCATGACTCTTATGTCTCTGGCGATAGTATTCCTAAAAATAATATTGTGAATCCTGTGGTAACGACACCAACTGCTTATACCTTAACGGATATGTCTGCAACTGCGGGTGAAAGTGTGGTCATGACCTATAAAATGCTCGGCATGAATAATACTGAGGTTCAAGCAACAGCTTTGGTCTTTACCCCTAAAACAGCACCACCAGCCAAAGGTTGGCCAATTGTGGTGTGGGCACATGGAACAACGGGTGTAGCCGATATTTGTGCACCGAGCCGCAGTCAATTAAACACCTATATTCAAGCCATGATCGAAGGCTTGCTCGCTGCGGGATATGTCGTGGTTGCGCCAGATTATGAAGGTTTGGGTGAGCCTGCCAATGATGAGTTACATCCATTCTTAAATGTAAAGAGTGAAGCCTTTTCGATTACTGATGCCGTTGTGGCAGCACGAAATTATTTAGGAAATAAAGTTTCGAATCGCTGGATGACTGTTGGGCATTCACAAGGTGGACATGCCGTATTAGGCGCAGCGCAATATCAATCGCGAGCGCAACTGGACTATAAAGGTACGGTGGCGGTTGCACCTGCATCCAATCTTGAATTGATTTTAACTGCGGGTGAAAGTTTAGCGGCGCAACAAACGGATTTAACCGAAAAGATTACCACCTTAGCGTCTTTAGATACCTTTACTGCTTTAATTACCGCAGGCTTACGTAATCCAAATCCTACTTTGCAATATAGCCAAGTGTTTAAGTCCCCAACCGACCAAATAGCCGATAATGCTGAAACGGACTGTTATACCTCTTTGGGGCAGGAGTTTGGTTTAGGGATGCAGGCTTATGCACTCAACAATGCAGGGGATATTAGCAATTATCCACGCACCCAAAGTGGCTTTATGAATCTGTCACCAGTGCGTCAATTCTTGGATACCGACTCGCAACCATTACAAGTGAAAATTGAAACACCGATTATTATTTATCAAGGTGCCATGGATACGACAGTTCCAAAAGCTGCCACAGATACTTTACTGAGTGGAGAGGCTGCTAAAAACTCGCAAATTACCTATAGAACTAATACAACTTGGGATCATGGCACGGCTTATGTGTTGAATATTCCAAATATTTTGGTAGACGTACAAACATTAATGCCAATTCAATAAGTTGGTTTAAATAACTCGGCTCATGTTTTTATCTGCATGAGCTTTTTTTGTGTAAAACAGCGCAAACTTCATTCTCAAAATTTACAAACTTCATGCTACAATACGCGCCAATCTTAGCACGGCTTAAAAGCCCTAAATACATAGGACCTCGCTAATGTTTGCCAATATCTCTATTGCTGAATTTGATCCAGAATTAGCTCAAGCAATTTCTAACGAAGACGCTCGTCAGGAAGCTCATATTGAGTTAATCGCATCAGAAAACTATTGCTCACCAGCAGTAATGGAAGCTCAAGGATCAAAACTCACTAACAAATATGCAGAAGGCTACCCAGGCAAACGCTACTATGGCGGTTGTGAATATGTAGACATCATCGAACAATTGGCAATTGACCGTGCTAAAGAATTATTTGGTGCTGATTACGCTAACGTTCAACCACATGCGGGTTCACAAGCAAACTCAGCTGTTTATTTAGCTTTACTTAACCCAGGCGACACCGTTTTGGGTATGAGCTTGGCTCACGGTGGTCACTTGACTCACGGTGCGAAAGTAAGCTTCTCTGGTAAAACGTATAATGCAATTCAATACGGTCTAAACCCAGAAACTGGCGAGATCGATTACGAAGAAGTTGAGCGTTTAGCTGTTGAACACAAGCCACGTATGATCGTTGCTGGTTTCTCTGCGTACAGCCAAATCGTAGATTGGCAGCGTTTCCGTGACATCGCAGACAAAGTAGGTGCATACCTTTTTGTTGATATGGCTCACGTTGCTGGTTTAGTTGCTGCAGGTGTATACCCAAGCCCAGTACAAATTGCTGACGTAACAACAACAACTACGCATAAAACTTTACGTGGTCCACGTTCTGGTTTAATCCTTGCAAAAGCAAATGAAGAAATTGAGAAAAAACTTCAATCTGCTGTATTCCCAGGTAACCAAGGTGGTCCATTAGTTCACGCAATCGCAGCGAAAGCAATTTGCTTTAAAGAAGCGATGGCGCCTGAATACAAAGCGTATCAACAACAAGTGGTTAAAAATGCTCAAGCTATGGCTGAAGTGTTAATCGCACGTGGTTATGACGTTGTTTCTGGTGGTACTGAAAACCACTTGTTCTTGTTATCTTTAATCAAACAAGACATTACTGGTAAAGATGCAGATGCTTGGTTAGGTGCTGCTCACATCACTGTGAACAAAAACTCTGTACCAAATGATCCACGTTCTCCGTTTGTTACTTCTGGTATCCGTATTGGTACTCCAGCAGTTACCACTCGTGGTTTTGGTGAAGCAGAAGTTCGCGAATTGGCAGGCTGGATTGCTGACATCCTAGATTCAAAAGGTAGCGAAACTGTAATTGCAACAGTGAGAGCGAAAGTTGAAACTGTATGTGCTAAATTCCCAGTATATGCAAAATAATTTAAATTTTGCTTGAGAAGCCTCCCTCAAGGGGGGCTTTTTTTATTGCTATACAAAATGCCTATCATCACCATTCTTCATTTTCTGCTATAAATAATTGAGTAAGTGAAAATAAAGAACATACAACGTAAAACTTAAAACATAAATTTTTGAGAAGGACGGTTTTATGGATAAACCTACCATTATTGTTTCTGCACAGGATCTAAATCGTTTAGAAACCATGTTAGAGCATCAATCGAAATTAACACCGACCATGGAACATTTGGAAGATGAGCTGGCACGCGCAAATGTTGTTGCCCCGCAAGATGTTCCTGCCAATGTTGTGACCATGAATGCACGGGTATTGGTGATCATTGCCCCTGAAACGACAGCAACGGAAATTACCTTGGTGTATCCACACGATTTTCGTGGTGATAAAGGACAAGTGAATGTACTGGCACCAGTCGGTGCAGCAATTTTAGGACTGTCTGAAGGTCAGGAAATTGAATGGCCACAACCTGATGGACATTTAATGAAAGTCAAAATTGAACGGGTATTGTATCAACCTGAACGTGAAGGCGATTATTTATAAGTTTGGCGCTGAGCATAAGGAATTAGCGTAAATCTGATCTGTCGCAAAGCCATCATAATGCTATGATGGCTTTTTTATGAAATCTTAGAATCTAGATCATAATAGATTCTTTAAACAGTTGTGGAAAGGCGTTTTTATGCGTGGTTTATACCTCATTACCAATGATGATCCTTTAAATGTTTTGCTGGAAAAATTACACGCAGCTTTGGCAACGGGACAGATTGCAATTCTTCAGTATCGCCGTAAAAAAATAAGTCTGACAGAGCAACCAGCGGAAGTTGAACAAATCAAGGCATTATGTGAGCAATACCAAGTGCCGTTTGTGATTAATGATGATTTGGCTCTTGCAGAACAATACGGATTGGGTGTGCATTTGGGGCAGGATGATGGTGAAATTGCCGATGCAGTTGCGCGTTTACCGCAAGGCGTCATTATTGGTCGTACCTGCTTAAACTCTTTGGCATTAGCAGAAAAAGCGATTGCGGAAGGCGCCACCTATGTCGCATTTGGTGCAGTCTATACCACTGCGACTAAACCTGAAGCAGGCAATGTGGGGATTGAAGTGATTGCTCAGGCAAATCAGAAATTTGCGCTACCGATTTGTGCGATTGGGGGATTAACCGTTGAAAATTCAGCACCTGTGATCACTGCGGGCGCAGACCTTTGCGCGGTAATTAGTGATATATTAGCGTTGAATGTAGCTGACATCCCATCCCGTGTGCATGCATGGGCACAGTTATTTGCTAAAATAGCATAATGTTGTAAGTCGATTATTTTCTTTTTAGGTTGAGTGAATTCATGAGTTTATCTCCAAAGCAAGAACAACTATTTAAACAAGCCAGTAAACATATTCCAGGAGGGGTGAACTCTCCTGTGCGCGCGTTTAATGGTGTAGGTGGTACACCGGTTTTTATTGAAAAAGCACAAGGTGCCTATTTGTTTGATGTGGATGGTAAGCGTTATGTAGATTATGTCGGCTCTTGGGGACCGATGATTCTTGGTCATGCTCATCCAGATATTATTAAAGCGGTGCAAGAAGCTGCCGTAGATGGTTTAAGTTTTGGTGCACCAACGGTACATGAAACGACTTTGGCAGATGTAATTTGTGAAATCATGCCTTCAATTGAAATGGTGCGTATGACCAACTCAGGCACCGAAGCCACTATGACTGCCATTCGTTTGGCACGTGGCTATACGGGTCGTGACAAAATTGTGAAATTTGAAGGCTGCTACCACGGTCATTCAGACTCACTATTAGTGAAAGCGGGTTCAGGCTTATTGACCACAGGTGAAGGTGAAGCGACTTCTGCGGGTGTGCCTGCTGATTTTGCCAAGCACACGTTAACCCTACCGTATAACGACATTGCGACATTAAAAGAATGCTTTGCCAAATTTGGTGCTGAAATTGCGGGTGTAATTGTCGAGCCAGTTGCAGGCAATATGAACTTGGTGAAGCCAGTTGAAGGCTTCTTGCAAGCGATTCGTGAAGTATGTGATGAACACGGTTCAGTCTTCATTATTGATGAAGTCATGACGGGTTTCCGTGTTGGACTGGGCGGTGCACAAGCACACTACGGTGTGACGCCTGACTTAACCACTTTAGGTAAAATTATTGGTGCAGGTCTGCCAGTCGGTGCTTTTGGTGGTAAACGTGAAGTGATGGAATGTATTGCACCACTAGGTAAAGTCTACCAAGCGGGTACATTGTCGGGTAATCCTTTGGCAATGCGCGCAGGGATTGAAATGTTCAAACATTTGCGCCAGCCAGGTTTCTACGAGAACTTAATTGCGCAATTAGAAAAACTATTGGCAGGTTTACAACAAGAAGCCGATGCTGCGGGGATTCCTTTTAAAACCCAACAGGCAGGTGCGATGTTCGGTCTGTACTTTACCGATCAAGAAGACATCACTAGTTTCGATTCGATGTTGAAATGTGACGTTGCGGCATTCCGTAAATTCTTCCATGGCATGTTAAATCGTGGTGTGAACTTGGCACCATCAGCATTTGAAGCAGGCTTTATTTCAAGTGCACATAGTGATGAAGATATTGCGTTTACCATTCAGGCAGCCAAAGAAACTTTTGCTGAAATGAAAGCGTAATCCAAACAGAATGTGATAAAAGCCTGTGACAGTGTTGCAGGCTTTTTTATGCAAGGAAAATACATGAAAACCAAATACTGTTTAGACTTAGCCGATGCCGAATTAATCTTAAATACTGCCTATGAATATGCGCTGCAAAACGGCTTTGCTGTCAGTATCGCCGTGGTGGATGACACGGGTTGCCTGTTGAACATGAAACGTATGGATGGGGCATCGCCTATGACTGCACGTTTGTGTCATGAAAAAGCACAATGTTCTGCCATCAGCAAACGTCCCACTAAATTGTTTGAAGATTTAATCCGCAATGGACAGCAAGGCTTTCTGACTGTAGAAAGTATTTCGGGAATGCTAGAGGGGGGTGAGCCGATTTTGTACCAAGGGCAGCTTGTGGGGGCAGTGGGTATTTCTGGGGTGAAATCCTTCCAAGATGCAGAAATTGCCCAATATGCGATTCAACAATTTCTGGCACAGGTTCAGGGCTGATGTTTTATCCCTTGCCAAAAAAGATTCAGCTTGTCGCTACACCAGCCAAATGGTCATTGAGCACTACGCAAAGTGTTTTGTTGGTGATTGGTTTACAACAGTTACAAGCAGAAGCAGAGTGGAGCAACAGCGAATTGGCATTGAATGTTCTACGCTGTATACAAAAAGCCCAAGCCCTTGATGTTCCGATCCTAAATTTAGATCTTGCCAATCCCGCTGAGACCATGCAGCGCTTGGGTGAGCATTTGTCGGATCGACAACAGTTGGTGGTGACTGGTTTAATTACCCCAGTGGCGAAACAGCTTTTAGAGCATATTCATTCGGTGAGTGAACAGATCTGTGTCATTAATGATGCTATAGCGCTTCCGAATTTGGAGCAGCATGTGCAGTGGATTGAGAAAATCAGCTTACAGCACATGTTGCATATGAATACCCAAAGTTTGCTACGGCTTTGGTCGCTCAGCGCACCTAAAGAATTTATCTTGTCCGAGCGTGGTATCCTGTATGCTATTGCAGAAGCTCTAGAAATATCACCTTTAGAATTGGATTTAGTGCAGGATTTACAGGCATATGCTTTGGACTCTGTCGCAGTCATGAGTTTGGTTGGACTATGGCGAGCCAATGGTGCGAATATCAGTTATGAAGATGTATTACATAGCCAAAATCTGGAAAAACTGATTAAGCAGTTAAGGGCAGATTCATAATACGGGCATAATCGGCATTTTTTTAGATAAAATCGTAAAAAACGCTGACTTTTATCTGATTCTGCATTGTAATTTTCGAGTGAGCTTTTTATTATTGCCCGCTTGTTTGCACAGTCAGCTTGGAAAATCTCTTGAGTCAATTTCTGAATGAACATCTGATCCACCGTGATGAGGATTTTATGGTAATCCATAAACCTGCGGGGATACTCACAGTGCCAGGAAAAACGGCTGACTTGCAAGACTGTGTCATTAATCGGTTGCTACAAGAAGAACCGAAAACCTTGCTGATTCACCGTCTAGACCGTGATACTTCAGGCATTTTGGTTTTTGCACTCTCTAAGTTCGGGCAAAACCGAATTTCTCGTCAGTTTCAAGAACGACAAACTTCAAAAATCTATCAAGCAGTTGTGGCTGGGCATTTACAAGGTGAAGGCACGGTGGATGTACCTGTGGTCTATGATCCGACGCGTCCACCTTTGCACATTGCTGATCCGAGTCACAACAAGCCCGCATTGACACACTGGAAAGCGACTGAGCATTTTGAAATGCAAGGTCAAGCGGTGACGCGTGTGGAACTGACACCCATTACAGGTCGTTCGCATCAGTTACGTGTACATATGCAGTACTTAGGTCATCCAATCGTAGGGGATACGCTGTATGCCGCACCCGAGCAGCTATTGTTGGATCGTTTATGTTTGCATGCTGAACGCCTAAGCTTTCTTCATCCGAAGACCGAGCAGTTGGTTGAGTTCTACTGTCCAGTGCCATTTTAGGGCGAAAAAAATACGCTTCAGATTCGAATAAGCCCACTTTTTTAGTGAGCTTTATGTCAAAATATATTGCTTAAAGGCCTGAAATTTTGTTCAAATAACTTTCTGTTTTGAGCAATTATTTCTTGGTCTACATTTGAGATAAAGGTGGAAAAATTGCAGCAATTTGCTATTGGTCAACGTTGGTTATCTGACACAGAAACAGAGCTTGGCTTGGGGGTTTTAATCGACGTAGATGAACGCTCGATTAGCATCTTATTCCCAAAAAGCGATGAAACGCGTGTATATGCCCGCAACAATGCCCCTCTATCTCGTATCGTTTTTAATGCGAATGATGAAGTCCACGATCAGGAAGGCACACAGTGGCTGGTGGAGTCATTGGAGCATAATCATGGCGTAGTGCGTTATGCAGTGGTGCGGACCTTAGAAGATGGTTCTCAACAACGTAAAACGCTAAATGAAACCCGTATTGGGGCACAAATCCAGTTATCGAAGCCATTAGATCGTTTATTGGCAAGCCAGATTGATTATAAAGAATGGTATGACCTGCGTATTGAAGCGTTGCTGATGCAAGCCAATATGCAAAGCAGCCCGCTCCGTGGTCTAGTGGGTGCGCGTGTTGGTTTGATTCCGCATCAGCTTTATATTGCGCATGAAGTAGGTAAACGTTTTGCACCGCGTGTTTTATTGGCCGATGAAGTGGGGCTAGGTAAAACCATTGAAGCGGGTTTGATTATCCATCAACAATTAAAAACAGGCCGTTCTGAACGTATTCTGATTTTAGTCCCTGATTCATTGCAGTATCAGTGGATGATTGAAATGCGTCGCCGTTTCAACTTGGCGTTCTCAATTTTTGATTTAACACGTACCGCATCTATTAAAGAACATGATCCAGAACTCAATCCATTCTTGACTGAGCAATGCATTATTGCCAGCGTGGATTTGATGATTGATCATGATGATTTGCGTGAACAAGCGCTTGAAGCTGGTTTCGATCTGTTGGTCGTGGATGAAGCGCATCATTTGATGTGGAATGAAGAAGAAGGCGGTAATGATCGCTATGATCTGGTCGAAGAGTTAGCTGAACAAACTCCGGGTGTATTGTTGTTAACTGCAACACCAGAGCAGTTGGGTGTAGAAAGCCATTTCGCCCGCTTACGCTTGCTCGATCCACAACGCTTTAGTTCATTAGACCGTTTCTTGGATGAAGAAGAAAAATATCAACATACTGCAAAAATTGCAGAAGTGTTGATGTCAGATTTCCCGCTTGAAGAAAGCCATTTAACCGCCATTGAGCAGTTATTGGGTCACCGTATTACAGATGAACCTGAACAACGTTTCCGTGCCATCCATGAGTTGTTAGACCGTCATGGTACAGGTCGTATTTTATTCCGTAATACCCGTGAAGCGATTCAAGGCTTCCCTGGTCGTGATTGCCAGCCTGCACCACTTCCAGCACCAGAAAACTGGTCTAAAGATGGTAAATTGCGTGAGCAAATGTGGCCTGAAGAAGCCCAACTTGATGGTGCATGGATGGAATCTGACCCACGCGTGGGTTGGCTCATGGAAATGCTGCGTACCCAGTTAAAACACAAAAAAGTGTTGTTGATTGCGCGTAGTGGTCCTGTAGTGGAAGCCTTGGAAAATGCTCTGCGTTTGCATGCGGGTATCCGTACAGCTATGTTCCATGAAGGCATGAGCTTGCTTGAGCGTGACCAAGCTGCGGCATATTTTGCTGAAGATTCTTATGGTGCCCAGATTTTACTCTGTTCTGAAATTGGTTCAGAAGGGCGTAACTTCCAGTTTGCTTCTGACTTGGTTTTATTTGATCTACCTGCCAACCCTGACGTGTTGGAACAGCGTATTGGTCGTTTAGACCGTATTGGTCAAGAAAACCGTATTCAAATTCATGTGCCATATTTGGAAGGTACTGCGCAAGAGCGTATGTTCCGTTGGTATAACGAAGCGTTGAATATTTTTAGTAATATTTCGCCAACCGCACAAACCTTACAAGAAAACTTCATTGTGAATTTGAAAGACTGCTTACTTACCGATATGGGGCAACAGTTTGAAGACTTGCTTGAAGAAGTCAGTGTGCAACGTGAAGCGCTTGAAGCTGAATTGCAAGCAGGGCGTGACCGTTTACTGGAATACAACTCATGTCGTCCAATTGTGGCGCAGGAAATTGTGCAAGCGCTTGAAGACTATGATGACAACACCACTTTGCCAATGTTTATGAAGCGCTTCATGGCGTCGACTAACATTGATTTTGATGAGCAAAGCAATGGTACAGTCATTATTAAACCGACAGATCAAATGCAAGTTCAAGGTCTTACCTTGGATGAAGAAGGCATGACTGCGACCTTCTATCGTGATCAAGCGCAAGTGCGTGAAGATGCACAATATTTGACTTTAGAACATCCATTCACTGAAAGCGTGATGGAAATGATCAATACGCAGGCTTTTGGTAGTACCAATGTCGCGATTTTAAAGTCGAACGCATTAAAACAAGGTTCAGTTCTACTTGAAGTGTGGTTTAAGGTCGATGTGATTGCACCGAAAGCCTTGAACTTGCCATCGAGCTTGCCACAGCAATTGATTCGCGTATTGCTCAGTGAGAATGGTCAAGATTTATCGATGAAGATCGAGCCAAGTATTTTGAAACCATATTTACATCATTTAGACAGTAACAGTTGCCGTCAAGTGGTGAAAGCTCGTCGTGATGTGATTGAAGAGCGTTATCAACAAGCCTTGAATATTGCCAAAGCTGCTTTACCTGAGATGAAGCAGCAAGCCAAAGAAATCTATGGTGGAAAATGGCAATATGAAATTGACCGTTTGAGCTACTTAAAGCAATTCAACCCAAGTATTCGTGAAGATGAAATTACGCGTTTACAAAAATTGCAAAAAGAAGGCATTGGCTTGTTGGATGGTTTATCTGTCACTCCAGAAGCGATTCAGGTCTTGGTCGTGGTTAAGCCTTAAGGTTTAACTTCCGATCCAGCAATAAAAAAGCACCGTCAGGTGCTTTTTTATTGGGATAAATGCGTTTCTAAGTTTAACGAATTTGCGACTCATCCAAATGGCGTGCGCCTTCTAAAATCATGCGAATCATGATCATGGTTTGTTCTGCAACGGCTTTACGCTCATCATTGGGTAAATCAATGACTTTAGCACCCATATGAAACACCAGTTGGGTAATGGCTTTGGCAGCAAGTTCGGGATGTGCCATTTTGCTGTGATTGAGACGTTCTAGGCGAATCAAGTCATCTTTTAGTTCTTGCTGGAAGAAATTCAGTTGACGATCTACCGCTTGTTTATAAGAGGTCGAGCCTGTATAGCCTTCACGCAGCAACAGGCTTAAATTGCCTTCATCCGTATTTAACTGTTCAATAAATACTTCGACTGAGCTGCGAATAATGCTGCTTTGTTTGATGGCTTTTAAACGCGCTTCATGCAAAATTTGGCGTAATACAATGCCTGAACGGTCAATTAATTCAATCGCTAGTTCATCTATATCTTTGAAATGGCGATAAAAACTATTTGGTGCAATGCCTGCCTCACGTGCAACTTCACGCAAACTTAAAGAAGCGATACTTTTTTCAGGTCCAATCAGCTTGAGCGCTGCTTGGAATAATTCATCTTTCGTAATGGTAGCTTTACGACCGACAGAACGTACTACAACAGGTTCATGTGCCTTATTTAGCTCATGCGTTGTAGTGTCGAGTTTTGTTTTGATCGAAGGCTGGTTCATATTTTTCAATAGATTAAATGCTTTTTCGCATTATAGCCTTTACTGCTGATGAAGTGAAATGAATAAAAAAGGACGAATATATATACAAATATATATACATGTGTATAATAATTAAAAGTCAATTGCGTGGTCCTAACGATGTTCATGCTAAAAAAATCAAATTCTCCCCTTAATTTTTTAATCGACAGTGTTGTTGATCAGCACTCGTTGAATTTCTGGTTGCAAAAAGTCAATCCACTTTGGTCTGTCGATCAGGCACTCGGTAAGATTGTTCAAAAAGATACGACTGCAGATGAAATGGTGAGCATGACGATTGAAGTCAACCGTCATTTCAAAATGGGTCAAGCAGGTCAGCATCATCCTGTGATGGTCGATGTACAAGGTGCGCGTTATGAGCGTACTTATAGTTTGACTCAGATTGATGCACAGCATGTGTTGCTTAGCGTGAAGAAAGTTGAACAAGGTAAAGTGAGCAACTGGTTAATCAACCAAGCTCAAGTGGGTGACGTACTTGAATTTGGTCAACCTTATGGTGATATGTTGTTGCCTCAACAGAAGCAACCGTTAATTTTGTTGGCTGCGGGTAGCGGTATTACCCCAATGTACAGCTTATTGACTGCCTTGACGCAGTCGGAACAATTACGTGAGCGTAAAGTTCATGTGATGTACTGGGTAAAGCACTATGCAGATTTCGCCTTCAAATCTTATTTTGAGCAATGGGCGAAGCAATATCCGCAATTTTCTTATCAAGTGTTTTATACCCAAGAAGAACAAGCGGATGCACGTTTAAATGCGGCTCAAGTCGAGGTATTAACCGATATTGATCAGTCCATTGTGTATGCCTGCGGTCCTTCTGGTTTTGTTCAACAAGCAGAACAACTGTTTGCTCAAGCGCAACTGTTCAAGAGCGAAGCATTCAGCATGACGCCTGTAGCAAATGATGATACTGGCTTTGTAAATGTGACGCTAAGTAAGTCCAACAAAGTGGTGGCAATTCCACGCGGACAATCGATTTTGGTTGGTCTGGAACATGCCAATGTGAAACCGACTTATGGCTGCCGTATGGGTGTCTGCCATAAATGTGTATGTAATAAAGTACAAGGCTCAACGCAAGACATGCTGAATGGTCAACAAAATAGCGAGCCAAGTAATCCATTAAAACTATGTGTAAGTTCTGCCAAAACAGATCTTGTGATTGATTTATAAGAGAGTTCAATATCATGAATATGCCTGTAAAAGCACAATATTTTAAGAACCCAAAAAATCGTGAACTTACTCAATTTGAGTTAGATGAATTGGCGCGTGAATTAGATGCGATCAAACAAGAAGTGTTGGATGATATTGGCGAGAAAGATGCCAAATATATCCGTCGTGTTTATTCAATCGTACAGTATGCTTCGATTGCGGGTCGTGCCTGCTTATTTGCAGGTTGGTTCCCACCAGCATGGATTTTAGGCACAGGCTTATTGGGCTTTGCTAAAATCATGGAAAACATGGAATTGGGTCACAATGTCATGCACGGTCAATATGACTGGATGAATGATCCTAAATTCAGTGGTCAAAATTACGAGTGGGATATCGTGGGTACCTCGGACAACTGGCGCCAAACCCATAACTATAAACATCATACTTATACCAACATTAAAGGTATGGACGATGATATCGGCTATGGTTTATTACGTTTGTTCCCAGAACAACGCTGGAAACCAGGGTTCTTGTTGCAACCATTGTATAGCATCCCATTCTGCTTGTTGTTCCAATGGGGCGTGGCGATTCAGAATCTTGAAGTGGGTAAAGTTTGGTTTGGTCGTAAATCGAAACAAGAACTGAAAGAAGAGTGGAAGCCTTTACAACGTAAAATTGGCAAGCAATTGTTTAAAGATTACGTGTTCTTCCCATTGATTGCTGGTCCTGCGGCATTGCCTGTGTTTACGGGTAACCTTGTCGCGAATGGTATCCGTAATATCTGGACCTTCAGTGTGATTTTCTGTGGTCACTTTACCAAAGACGTTGAAGTGTTCCCGAAAACAGTATTACAAAATGAAAGCCGTGGTCACTGGTATATGCGTCAAATTCGTGGTTCTTCGAACTTAACGGGTTCTGAAGCTTTCCATATTTTGACAGGACACTTAAGTCATCAAATTGAACATCACTTGTACCCAGACATTCCTGCACGTCGTTACCGTAAAATGGCGCCAAAAGTACAAGCAGTGTGTGAGAAATACGGTTTAAACTACAGCAATGCCAGCTTGGTGAAGCAATACGGTAGTGTGATTAAACGTATTGTGAAATATGCGTTCCCATTCAAGAAATAATTTAATCAAAACCACTTCTTCGGAAGTGGTTTTTTTATGCGCTTAAACTTAGTGTTGTTCGCTGCTCATGTGAGGTTTTGAAAAAGATAAAAATACAATAACTTCAACAGATTGAATTTCCAAACGCGATTGAATGATTTAGCATGAGGCATCACAAATAATTTTAGAGTTCAACGATGTTAGAACGTGGTATTTATCAACATTATAAAGGTCAGTTGTATCAGGTATTTTCTGTGGCAACCCATAGTGAAACGGAAGAGCAACTGGTGGTTTATCAATGTTTATATGGTGATTACTCTTTATGGGTACGTCCACTGAGCATGTTTAGCGAGCAAGTGACTTTGCAAGATGGAAAAGTTGTACCGCGCTTTAAATTGATTCAAAAAACGGGTATATAAATACCCAGCCCAAGAAATAAAAAATGAAATTTACCGTAAATTAAATTTAAGAACAGGAAGTCCCGATGAGTTTGAGCCAACACTTCGAAGCAAGAATAAATGAACTCTACGAGTCATTTAAAAAGCATGATGCCACTCAGAAAGATCGCCTACAACGTTACCGCAATATCGAGCCTGATTCGGCACAATTTTTAGCGATGCAGATTCGGATTCAAAATTCACAACAGGTTTTGGAAATTGGGACCTCGACAGGTTATTCCACCTTGTGGCTGGCTGATGCTCTGCAAATTACGCAAGGACAGCTCACCACTTTAGAAATTGAGGCTGCTCGCAGTGCGCAGGCACAGCAGTATGTACAGGAATTTGGACTCGATCAGCGGATCCAGTTTTGGGTGGGGGATGCCCAAGATTATTTGGCAGCATGTAATGCACAATTTGATTTCATTTTGCTTGATGCGGAACGTGATGCCTATGTGGACTATTGGCCGCACTTAAAGCGCGTGTTGGCTCAGCAGGGCGGTGTGCTAATTGTTGATAATGTGATTTCCCATGCAGGAGAAGTGCAAGCATTCACGCAGTTGGTGAAAGAAGAAGGTAATTATTTGTTATCGACTTTGGCTTTAGGGGCAGGTTTATTGATGATTACTGCCAAGGACTATCATGGCTGAGCTACAAGTGAATGGATGGATGTGAAAAATCAGGGCTTACCCTGATTTTTTTATTGTTATTTATTCGATGGTGATACGGGTGAAGTGCAAGTCGTATTCTAGGTATTTGTGGACAAAGGCAGCTTTATCACTACATCGTAACATGTTGGCATAAACAAATTTGGGCACAGGGTGGTAGAGTTCTCCGGAACCATTGTTATAAAAAATTTTTAAATATCTTGAAGTCGCATTGTATTTCCAAGAAGTCACGGCAAGCATTATCCCCATACATACCTCCTTGAATTTGTATAAAAAACTCAATGACCTAATCCTAATATTCAAACTGAATAAAATGGAAGGCTTAATTAGATGTATAGCAGAAATTACAGGGACGTCAAATACATTCTTGATAAAATTACTCGAAATTAAGATATAAAAAAACCACGCATAAAGCGTGGTTTTTTCGATGCAATCTAATTCAAAATTAGATTTTACCAACTAGGTCGATAGACGGAGCTAAAGTAGCGTCGCCTTCTTTCCATTTAGCTGGGCAAACTTCACCTGGGTGAGCGTGTACGTATTGAGCAGCTTTAACTTTGCGAAGAAGTTCTTGAGCGTCACGACCAATACCACCAGCGTTGATTTCAACGATTTGGATTTTGCCTTCTGGATCGATAACGAAAGTACCACGGTCAGCAAGACCAGCAGCTTCGATTAATACTTCGAAGTTTTTAGCAAGCGTCCAAGTAGGGTCGCCAACCATTGGGTATTCAATTTTCTTAATTTCAGCAGAAGAATCGTGCCAAGCTTTGTGCGTGAAGTGAGTGTCAGTAGAAACAGCATAGATTTCAACGCCTAATTTTTTGAATTCAGCGTAGTTGTCAGCAAGGTCACCAAGCTCAGTTGGGCATACGAAAGTGAAGTCTGCTGGGTAGAAGAAAACTACAGACCATTTGCCTTTAAGGTCAGCTTCTGTAACTTCAATGAACTTGCCGTTAAGGTAAGCTTGTGCTTTAAATGGTTTAACTTCAGTATTAATTAAGCTCATCATTGTCTCCATGATTGAGGTTAGTCTTTGAATTTGGAAGTAGAATATCGAAATTTTAATTATTGCTGAAACAGTATTTTTACATTACAAGCATCGGAAAAACCGAATTAGCAATTTAAACACCATTCCATCCAATAGCACCATCACCTATTACAAATGAAACAGATGATGAAAAAATGACAATACGTCACAATCAAATTGTCGTATTTAAATCGTTAATCAACATGCAGCCATTGCGCTTGAATTTCAAGGGTGAAATTGAAAAAAGATATTTTAGTGTGTTGCAGTTGTTTAATTTTTCACAGATGAAAAGGAACTGTGTGCAAGTTGCCCAGCCCTCACTTTTTTGATCCAACTGTTAGCTTTAAGCATTTTCTGCATCAATCGGCATGAAAATTAAGCACATTTCATGCCGTATTTCAGTATCGTGGGTGAGAGGCTTTCTCTATGCGCGCTTAAAGCGTAAAATGCAGGATTCAAATTTTTCTCGGGATTAATCATCTGTGCAAAGTCATTTAAATATCGATCAATGGGTTATGGCCCGCGACCGTCATCGTTTAAATCGACTACGCCGCAGCAAAGATGGTGATCCCAAGCAATATCAAGAACTGTTCGAGCAGTCTAATCGCAAAGTTCAGGAACGGTTTGCACGCCTGCCAAAAATTAAACTGAATCAAGACTTGCCTGTGACACAGTCAGCCGAACGCTTGATGGCTGCCATTCAACAGCATCAAGTGATTATTGTGGCGGGTGAAACTGGTTCAGGAAAAACCACACAGTTACCGCAAATTGCTATGCTCGCAGGACGTGGTTTAACTGGCATGATTGGTCATACCCAACCACGACGTTTGGCAGCGCGAAGTGTGTCACAGCGTATTGCCGAAGAAGTCGGTGAAAAGCTGGGCGAGTCGATCAGCTTCAAGGTTCGTTTTAACGAACAAGGTTCGCAAGATTCGATTGTACGTCTGATGACAGATGGTATTTTGCTGGCAGAACTATCGAATGACCGTTATTTAAGTAAGTACGACACGATCATTATTGATGAAGCACATGAACGTTCACTCAATATTGACTTTATCATGGGTTATTTAAAGCAATTGTTGCCGAAACGCCCTGATTTAAAAGTGATTGTGACTTCAGCAACTTTAGATGTGCAACGCTTTAGCCAATATTTCCATGGTGCGCCTATTTTTGAAGTGGAAGGACGTAGTTTTCCTGTGGAAGTGCGTTATCGCCCTATTTCAGAATTGAGCATTGTGGGTAGTGATGATGATGAATTTGATGATTTTGAAGAGAACTTACCGCGTGCGGTGGTGCAAGCCGTAGAAGAATGTTTTCAGGATGCGCAGGAAAAAGGGCATCCTGAACATGCGGATATCCTGATTTTTGCCAGTACCGAGCAGGAAATTCGAGAATTACAAGAAACCTTGCACAAGTATGGTCCGCGTCATACAGAAATTTTGCCGCTCTATGCCCGTTTGGCTTTGGCTGATCAGCAAAAGATCTTTAACTCTTCAGGTGGTGGACGCCGCATTATTATTGCCACCAACGTGGCTGAAACCGCATTGACTGTACCGAATATCCGTTATGTGATTGATAGCGGTTTTGCCCGTATTTCACGTTACAACTATCGATCTCGGGTGCAACGTTTACCGATTGAAGCCATTTCACAGGCAGCAGCCAATCAGCGTAAAGGGCGTTGTGGCCGTATTGCACCGGGTGTATGTATTCGTCTGTATAGTGAAGAGGACTTCCAAAGCCGCCCAGAATTTACCGAGCCCGAAATTAAACGAACCAATTTGGCTTCGGTGATTTTGCAAATGCAAAGTCTGGGTTTAGGTACACTAGAACAATTTGACTTTATTGAGCCACCTGATCACCGTTTAGTCAATGATGGTCGCAAGCTCTTGGTTGAACTTGGTGCGCTGACAGAAAAAAGTGCAGCACAACTGAGTGAAACCAAAGCCGAGCCAGCATCTGACGCTACGCGTGGGAAAAAGGGCAATCAGAGCAACGGGCTGACCAAAGTCGGTCAGATGATGGCAAAAATGCCGATCGACCCGCGTTTGGCGCGTATGATTATCGGTGGGGCACATTTCGGTGTTTTAAATGAAGTGCTGATTATTGTGGCAGCATTAGCGGTACAGGATCCGCGGGAGCGTCCTGCGGATAAACAAATGCAGGCAGATCAAAAACATGCCTTGTTCCGTGAAGCAGATTCCGACTTTCTGTTTTATTTGAAGTTGTGGGAAGCGATTCATGATCCTGTCGAATCCATGAGTGAAAATAAACGTCGCACCTTTGCACGCCAGCATTTCTTGAGCTGGTTGCGTTTACGTGAATGGAAGAAAACGCATGAACAATTGCTGGATTTAGCCAAAGGCTTGCATCTTTCATTTAATGATAAAAAAGCCAGCTATGAAAACTTGCACCGTGCCTTACTCACAGGTCTGTTGTCATTCATTGCCAATAAAACCGATGAGCGTAATGTGTTTATGGCAGTGCGCCAGCAGAAGGCGCGGGTATTCCCAGCATCGACGTTGCACAAGACCAATACCCCATGGGTGATGGCGTTTGAAATGGTGGAGACCTCGCAGGTCTATTTACGTACGCTGGCAAGAATTGAACCTGAATGGATTCTGTTGGCTGCACGTGATTTGCTGAAATACCATTATTTCGAACCACACTGGTCGAAAAAAGCAGGCATCGTGAATGCTTATGCGCAGATTTCATTGTTCGGTCTGATTATTGAACCGAAGCGCATGATCAACTATGAAAAAGTCGATCAACCCGCGGCACATGAAATCTTCCTTAGAGATGCTTTAACCACAGGCAATTTGGGCACCATGCCGCCATTCTTAAAGCATAATCTCCTCAAACTGGAAGAAGTTGAGCGAGTCGAAGACAAATTACGTCGTCGTGATTTGGTGGTGGATGAAGAAACCATCTATCAATTCTATGCCGCGAAAGTGCCAGCTGAAATTGCCAGTCGCAGTAGTTTTGAAGACTGGCGTGCCACGGTTGAGCCGAAGCAGCCACGATTCCTTTATGTGGAAGATGATGCACTGTGGCTGAATGATCGTCCGACAACGCAACAGTTCCCTGATTATTTGCATAATGGCGAACTGCGTTTGGCGGCAAGTTATCGTTTTGATCCAAGTCATGATGAAGATGGTGCAACGGTTAAAATTCCAGTGCAGGCTTTACCTCAGGTGGATGAAAACATCTGGTCTTGGGGAATTCCAGGCTGGCGTCAGGACTTGATTGAAGCTTTATTAAAAGCCTTACCGAAAGATAAGCGCCGTAATTTGGTGCCGATTCCAGATACTGCGAAAAAGCTAATGCAGCGCATAGATGCGGTACATTTGCGTGAACACTTATTTAGCTACTTGGCATTTCAATTACGCGGTGAGCAGATTACGGAAAAAGATTTTTCATTTGAGAAAATTGATCAATATCTCTTGCCATTTATCAAAGTGATTGATGAAAAAGGCCGCGTAATTGAAAAAGGGCGCAATTTAGCCGAATTAAAAGCGCGTTGCCGTACCGAAACCCATAGCCCAGTCAAGCAGGCCAAAGGTCAATTCCAGACTTTCCCTGATGACTTTGTATTTGAAGCCTCACATAAAGTGACGGGGGTGGTGGTTAAGCAATATCAAGCTTTGGTGCCGGTAAAAGTATTTGCCAAACTAGAAGCGAAAGATGATTCAGGCGTTGTGATTCAAACCTTCAATGATCAAGAGGAAGCGATTAAGCAGCATCGTGAAGGCATTATCCGTTTGGTCCATTTGCAATTGGGTGATCTGGTTCGTCAGTTGAAAAAGCAGATTTCCAAACCGATGGCATTGGCATACTCGCCTTTAGGTGATAAGGCACAACTGGAACAGATGCTGGTATACGCCTCCCTACAATTGGCGATTAATGAACTGCCAATCAATCAGGCTGAATTCCAGCAGTTGTTGCAGAAGGTTAAACAGAACTTTTTAACGCATGGACAACAGGCGTTAAAAATGATGAGTGATATTTTTATCCAGTGGCAAAGCATTCGCCAAAAATTATTGATGCTAGATGGCGATATATTTGGACGCAGCATGGATGATATTGAAGACCAGTTAGATCTAATGCAATTGTCTAATTTTGTCTATAGCAAACCAGTTGATGTGTGGACTGAGTATTCACGATATTTAGCAGCTTTGCTATTGCGTTTGGACCGCTTGCCCAATAATCTCCAACGAGATATTGCTGCCATTGGACAAATTGATCCGTGGATGGATAAATTATTTAAATATAAAAATGACGTTCGTTTGAAAGAATTGTACTTTATGATCGAAGAATTGCGTATTTCTCTGTTTTCTCAACCGATGAAAACCAAGATGCCTATTTCTGCGACACGATTACAAAAATTGTGGGAACGTCTGAGTATCAGTTAGAATTGAACGAATTCAGAGAAGGAGTTTTACATGGGCATCCGTATTACAGGTACTGGCTTGTTCCACCCAGAACACGTCATTACCAATGAAGAGCTAGTCGAAAGTCTAAATGCTTATGTGGAACAGTATAACCAAGACCATGCTGAGCAAATTGAAGCGGGTGAGTTAGAAGCGCGTCGTGGTTCTAGCGCAGAGTTTATTGAAAAAGCATCGGGTGTAAAGCGCCGCTATGTGGTTGAAAAAACGGGTGTACTTGATCCAAACCGTTTACGCCCACGTTTAGACGAACGTAGTGATGACGAATTGTCGATTCAAGCGGAGTGGGGCGTAACTGCCGCGAAGCAAGCGATGGAAAATGCGGGTGTCACTGCTGAAGATATCGATGTGGTGATTTTGGCATGTTCAAACTTGCAACGTGCCTATCCAGCCGTAGCTATTGAAATTCAGACGGCACTGGGCATTCAAGGTTATGCCTATGACATGAATGTGGCATGTTCAGCAGCGACCTTCGGTTTGAAACAAGCTTATGATGCAATCAAATCGGGTGCACGCCGCGTATTGTTGGTGAATGTTGAGTTAACTTCTGGTCATACCGATTACCGTTCACGTGACTGTCACTTTATTTTTGGTGATGTGGCTACAGCTTCAATTATTGAAAATACTGACACAAAAACTGGTTTTGAAATTCTAGATACAGATTTGTTCACACAATTTTCAAACAATATCCGTAATAATTTTGGCTTCTTAAACGGTTCTGAACTGACTTCACGTGACGACAAGCAATTCCGTCAAGATGGTCGTAAAGTGTTTAAAGAAGTTTGTCCACTTGTGGCAAAAATGATTTCAAATCAGTTGGAAAAGAATCAGATTAAACCTGAACAGGTGAAGCGTTTCTGGTTACATCAAGCCAATCAGAATATGAATGAACTGATTTTGAAATTGGTGGTGGGTAAGGAAGCAGCTGAAGCAGATCCAAGCCTCGTGCCAATCATTCTGGATGAGTTTGCAAATACCTCATCTGCGGGTGTGATTATTGCCTTACATCGTTCTGCACATGAAGTGAATGATGGCGAATATGGCGTATTGTGCTCATTCGGTGCAGGCTATTCTGTAGGATCAATCTTGGTACAAAAGCACGTTGCTTAATCCCTCAAGATTGTATCGCTGTTTTCAATCTAATTGATTACAGTGAAATAAAAGCACCACTCATTTGAATCAAGTGAGTGGTGCTTTTTTACGTCTAAGGCTGAATACATTGTGCGATACATCTTTCAAGTGTGTAACACTGAATCAAGGTACTTCAGGAAGCATTCACATGAAGTACCTTGGTCTTTTTTGGAAGGTGCTTGGTCTTAGAATTTCTTTTCTATATTGAGCAATAAACTTGGAATGGCTTGGCTAATTCGCGCTTGATATAAACTGCCATCAGATTGATTATTCAAGCGCTCTTTATAGTCGGTGCTGAGCAGATTGCGGGCACTTAAGCTGGTAGACCAGCCTTGCTTAAAGCGTTTGGTCGCGCTGATGTCTAGGTTCACGCGTTCATTGCTGGTACGGTTATAGGGCTGATTTTCCAATGCACGGGTAAATTCAGGGGTATAACTTAAATTGACACTGGTCGAAACTCGCCAAGGTTGATAACTATAAGAAAGTCCCATACTGGCGGTATAAGGTGCTACATCACTGACAAGGCGTTCTTGTTGTGTGTCATCTTCCACTTTGGCACGAATGGTGGAGAGTTGGCTGTTCAACATCCAAGAATGACCTTGCTCATTTTGTTTTAAGGCATAACGACCTGAAAGCTCTACGCCATAAGTGGTTGCATGCGGTTGGTTTTGTGGACGTTGCACGTAGCGACCATTTTCCAGACGAATGACCGATTCAATATAGTCATCAATTTGACGATAGAAGCCGGTTAAATTTACCCCACCCGCAGCGGTGTTATAGCCCAGTGTTGATTCATAAGCCTGAATTTTTTCAGGACGCAAAAATGGATTCCCACCACGGTCAGGGTTGTTGAGGCTGCCTGCATCACTGTCGGTTGAGATAGATACTGTCGGTAATAAATTATCAGCTTTCGGACTACGGAATGCCTGACTGATATTGGTTTGTAGTGACCATTGATCATCAAACTTATAGAGATGTGCCAGTACAGGACTAAGGTGCTGATCATTATAATCCACTAAGCCTGAACGCTGAATCCATTCCTGACGTAGCCCCAGTGTTACAGTCTGCTGATCGGTAAAGCGCCAGCTGCCTTCACTATATAAGGCATAACGTTGCTCATCCAAGGTGTCAGCGGTATTGCTTTCGAGGGTATTTGAGCGGGTGTCTAGCCCAAATTTAATTTGACGATCTGCATCAAACTGACGCACAGCATCATACGCCAAACCGAGTTCTTCAATCTGCTGATCAATATACTGTGATGCTTGTGAAGAGCGGGTGAGTTCGGTTTCATTCTGTTTTTCATAAGACAGACGGACTTTGTCGGAGTTTTTATCGACTTGGCGTTCATAGCGAGTGTAGAGACGCAGGCTATCATTTTTGTCCTGTTGCACTTGGTCGGAACGGGTGCTATCACGTTCATGGTTCCGGTAAAACAGTTCCGCTACAACTTTGTTTTCATCATCAATTTCGTATTCCACACGTGGACTGATCATGGATGCTTTGCGCTCGGAGACATTTTTCTGCACCCGAGTTTGGCTTGATGTTTGCGTTTCTGTAATGGAGGTGGTGTCGTCCCAACTCTGGTTGGCAGACACACTATATAGCCAAGGACTATCACGTCCATCCATTTGTAGGGTGAGGTTTTTACGCTCTTCTTCCGCAGCGCCAGAGCTATAAAGACCATAACCAGCACGCGCAGTACCACTTAGGCGTGTGCTTTGAAGCGGTTCTTTTAAAATAATATTAATCACAGCAGATGCCGCGACCGATGCTTGAGTCACACTCGGCTGCTTGGTAATTTCAATCCGTTCAATCATGTCAGGCGTGAGTGTATCAATAATCGACATGCCCCCGCGTGGACCGCCTTGCACGGGTTCACCATTGATCATAAAGATGGGGGCACCACCACCGCGAAAGCGCATGCCTGATGCACCTCCTGGACCACGCGGACCAGAACCGGATGGCATTTGAAAACCTGCGGCTCGTCTTAAGGCATCGCTGACCGATTGATCACCATATTTCAGCATTTCTTCACGGTTGATAATGGTTTTGGCAATTGCACTGATGTCGTTATTTTTATTGGCAGTTGCATCAGCTTGAAGCTTTAAGGTTTTGAGTGTTTGGACAGGTTCTTCAGTCACGGCTTGCGTGGTTTCGGTAGCCCAGCCTGTAATAGAGATACCTAAAAGTGCACAAGTCAGTGCACTGAATTTCCAAGAAGGCTGTAACGCATCCATGACTTTATGTTTCCAAATGTAATTTCGCGTAAGATTAAACTAAAATTGTGTAGAAAAATTGTGGAGCTCCTCATTTATTCTGGTTCTTGATAAAAATAATTCATCTGTCTGATGGTTGTGCATGATTCCATGGAGGATCATTTTTTAACTGGTTGTATTTTATTTATTGTTTATTCAAGATCCCGACCAGTTCGTGCTTTACCTTTATATCAAAAATACAGAGTTGATAATTTTAATGGCTATGTTAAAACAGAGGAGTACTGGTCATGATCTAAATTGCAATGCAAGTTACTGAACTGATTCCTTTATCTGAAATAGAGGTCAATCGACAGGACGTTTTGGCGATTCAACGGAATGAATTGGTGCCCATTTTTAATAATGCGGCATTGCTACATCATTATGCGGAACAGCTTGTTCAAGCGCAGGCAGTGTTGTTGCAGGGGGTAGATCCGCTGCTGACGCAGCAATTCAGACAAAGTATAGAGGCACTGATTCAAGCCTTGAGCCAATCCAATAAATATCTAAAGAAACGTAAATTTAATGCTTTGCAGAAATGGCTCGGCATTGATATTGAACATAGCTCAGGGCAAATTGACTACTATAAAAATTTGGATGTGTTGCTCGATCGTAGTCAACATTTAAGTCAAAAACTGCGCTTGGAAATACAAAAGTCACAATCTCGGGTACAGCAATTACTGGGTTTGCGTTTAAGAATGGCAAATTATGTGGTTGCCGCGCAGGAGTTTATGCACGAGTATCCCAAGATGCTACGCACGCAGCATCCCTTAGATCAATTTTCCGAACGCTTATCCCACAAGATTCATAGCCTGCAAACCGTACAGGCCAGTAATGATATTGCCTTGCAGCAAATGCAGCTTTCGCAGCAACTCTCATTGGGCTTGCTGGATCGTTTTACGGAAGCTCAACAGGTGTTGATTCCTGCTTGGCAATATCATGTTAAACAAAGTCAACAGACAGACTCGACTTCTGAGCTATTAAAGCTCGATAATAGCCGCGAAAAACTGATTAAAACTTTAAGAAAATCATTAGAGAAGCCTTCTGGGAACTCAACTCAAAATTAGGTGAATTATGACCAATTCAGAACAGAACAACGTTGCTGTAATCCTGACGGAAGAAATGGCAGAACAGCAGTTTCAGCAACTCAATTTAAAAGAGCTGGGTTTGCAAAGCTCCGACTTGGCTGAGGTATTGACCGCAACCAAAGAATTGCAAGATATGAACCATCAGAGTGTTGCCGAGTACGGCAAGCATATTGCCACGCAAACCTCGACTTATACCGATGAGTTGTTAGATTTAGTGCAAAACAAAGATTTAGATACCACAGGGCAAAAGCTGAACCAAGTGGTGCAGGTGGCACAGCAGTTAAATGGCAGCAGCATTCTGAATCAGTCTAAAAGCTCAGGCTTTTTGGGCAATATCTTAAGTAAGTTTAAAGGGGCGAAGCAGAGTTTTGATCAGCATTTTAATACCACTAAAGAACAGATTGATGCTTTGGTCAAAGAAATTGAGGCTTCACAGTCGGGGCTGAAAGACAGGGTCAAGACACTGGAACAGATGTTTGATTCGGTGCAGGATGAATATAAGCAATTGGGCATTTATGTGGCTGCGGGAAAGATCAAGCAGCATGAAGTTCAGCAGCAAATTGCCAGCTTAACCACACAGGAGCAGGATCAGACCACGACCCAGAAAATTTATGATCTGAATCATCTCTCTAACAATCTGGAGAAGCGAGTCAGCGATTTACAGGTATTGCAACAATCTGCCATGCAGACTTTACCCATGATTCGGATTATTCAGTCGAATAATTTAATGTTGGTAGATAAGTTCTATGCCATCAAAAACATTACGTTGCCCGCGTGGAAAAACCAAATCAGCCTTGCCATTTCCCTGCAAGAGCAAAAGAACAGTGTACAACTGGCAAATACCATTGATGATGCCACCAATGATTTATTGCGCCGTAATGCAGATTTGTTGCATCAAAATTCGGTCGATACTGCGCGTGCCAATCAGCGTTCTGTAATTGATATTGAAACCCTTGAGCATGTACAAAATACCTTGATTCAAACGGTGAATGACGTGCTACAAGTTCAAAAGGAAGGCATGCAGAAGCGTGAAGAGGCGACACAGCGTTTACGTAACTTACAAAGCAATTTAAGTCAGTTGGTA
Source organism: Acinetobacter sp. NigerLNRRAM0016 (assembly GCF_054112845.1). Taxonomy (NCBI): domain Bacteria; kingdom Pseudomonadati; phylum Pseudomonadota; class Gammaproteobacteria; order Moraxellales; family Moraxellaceae; genus Acinetobacter; species Acinetobacter sp. NigerLNRRAM0016. The sequence goes on along the minus strand of NZ_JBSYVT010000016.1, from coordinate 52,814 downwards.
TTAGAGTCAAATCAACGCTAAATCTTTCTTATAGTATTTTGCAGGAGGTCACTTGTCCCATTTAGAAGATGAATATGCAATCAATGCCAGCCAGATTCAGCAAGGCGTGCAGGCGCTAAAACGCCGGCAAACCCATCTGATGTGGTGGTGTATATTCACTTCCAGTTTGGCACTGGTGGCTTTGCTGAGCTATTTTTTCCAGCAGGATATGCTGTACAGTTGGTTTGGACTAAGTTCCGAAGTGAAACAATTGCATATCCCTGTAAGTGCAGACAGTGCCTTGGCACAGTTTGGCAAAGCACCTGACTATTTTTTTAATTTACTGTCTTGGTTTGGCTGGTTGTTGTTCAAAATGATTAGTGCCTTTATTGGCGCGTTTTTTGTGATTCATTTTCTCAAGAAAATTCGTTTCTTCTACATTCGCTTTCAATCTTTTGTAATGAAGTTCGTTGGCTGGTTAATTGCATTTATCTGTATTTGGTCAGCACTGACTTATGTGCAATATGATTGGAAAGATGAGGCGGAGCATCCCTACGCTGAGGCGATTCAATATGAAAACCGCTTGCATGAAAGTGAATTGGTACAACAGTTAGAGCAAACCCAACTGGCAGCACCTGTAAAAGCTTATATACTGGCGCAAATTGCACTATTGCATTCACCTGCTGATGAAAATGCTGCGATACCGTATGTGTTGACACTGGTCGATGCTGAAGAAAATGATCCCGATTTTATTCAATACGGTTTTAGTCCCTCGCAGCTCTGGGCGATGCAACAACAACTCTATGGTAAAGCGATTACCCCGACAGCACAGTCTATTTCACCACAGTTCATGCAAGTGCAAAAGTGGGCGGGTATACTGCAAGGTGTTATTATTTCAGTGTTTATTCTGAATGTAATTCTCAGCTTAATACTATATGGATTATCGCGCTACTTTCTGGCGCGTACGCGTAGAATTGAGCATAATTTAAAAAATGTGGGCTAAGTGATTCAAGTTATGCACTATTTTTTCTTTTAATCTAATATTTCGATTGTATTTATGAATACAAACTGTTTTACCAATTTCATGTTTTTTACTATGATGCATTCATCAACTAAATTATCTCTCCACTGGAGTCGTTAGCAATGTTAGATCAAAATACTTCTGCTCAATTAAAAACACTTTTAGAACGTCTTGAAAGCCCAATCGAAATTATTGCATCTTTAGATGCTTCAGAGAAATCTGAAAAAATTAAAGAGTTGGTCACTGAAATTGCGGTGTTATCAGACCAAGTGACAGCACGCTTCGATGGTGAACATAGTCGTCGTCCAAGCTTTGCGATTGCCAAAGCAGGAGAGCAACCACGTGTCCACTTCGCGGGTTTGCCAATGGGACATGAGTTTACCTCACTCATTCTTGCATTGTTACAAGTATCTGGCTATGCACCTAAAGTTTCTGAAGAAGTGCTCAACCAAATTAAAGATTTAAACATCAAATCAAATTTTGATGTGTTCGTATCCTTAAGCTGCCATAACTGTCCTGACGTGGTACAAGCTTTGAACCTGATTGCCATTTATAACCCAGGTTCGACGGCAACCATGATTGATGGTGCATTCTTCCAGGAAGAAGTGGAACAACGCAAAATCATGGCAGTACCGATGGTATTCCAAGATGAGCTACACATTGGTCAAGGTCGTATGACTTTGGAAGAAATTATTGCCAAACTGGATACCAACTCTGCAGAGAAAGAAGCAGCGAAATTAAATGCCAAAGATGCGTTTGATGTATTGGTGATTGGTGGTGGACCTGCTGGCGGTACTGCGGCAATTTATGCAGCACGTAAAGGCATTAAAACGGGTATTGTGGCAGAACGTTTTGGTGGTCAGGTCATGGACACCATGGACATTGAAAACTTTACCACGGTGCAAAAAACTGTCGGTCCTAAGTTTGCTCAAGATATGGAAGCGCATGTTCGTGAATATGGCGTAGACATCATGAATTTGCAATGTGTGAATAAAATCACTGGTGCAGATCAAACTGCGAATGGCTTGGTGGCCGTTGAGCTTGAAAATGGTGCAAAACTTGAATCGAAAACCGTCATTCTTTCAACAGGTGCACGTTGGAGAGAAATGAATGTACCAGGCGAAAAAGAATACCGTACCCGTGGTGTTGCCTACTGTCCACACTGTGATGGTCCGTTGTTCAAAGGCAAACGTGTAGCCGTGATTGGTGGTGGTAACTCGGGTGTAGAAGCGGCAATTGACTTGGCAGGTATTGTTGAACACGTGACTTTGGTTGAGTTTGATACTAAACTGCGTGCCGACCAAGTGTTACAAGATAAGTTAAACAGCTTGCCAAATGCCACAGTGATCATGAATGCATTATCTACTGAAGTGGTGGGTGACGGTGCTCAAGTGACAGGCTTGAAATACAAAGACCGTGCAACTGATGTAGAGCATACTGTTGAATTGGCTGGGATTTTCGTACAAATTGGTTTATTGCCAAATACGGATTTCTTAAAAGAAAGTGCCGTTGAACTTACGCCACGTGGTGAAATTGTGATCAATGAACGCAATGAAACCAATGTCAAAGGTGTATTTGCTGCAGGTGACTGTACCACTGTACCGTATAAGCAAATTATTATTGCGACAGGTGAAGGTGCAAAAGCGTCACTCTCTGCTTTTGATTACATGATCCGTTCAGGTCAGTAATAAAAAAGAGCCAACATACACTGTGTTATGTTGGCTTGCTATTAAACTTTTTACTTTTTATAGGAACTGAGGACGCTAACACCGATGTTCCTTTTTTTATTGTTTATTGTTTTCCCCCAAGATTTGGTTAAAACAGTTTTATTTTTAAATAATATTCAGCGCTTTAAATTTCTCCTCTAATGCCGCTTTACTTTCAATGTGTTCAGGATGAACTTCAATACAATCGATTGGGCAGACCGCCATACAAGTTTGATGTTCGTAAAAACCCACACATTCTGTACAGCGTGCTACATCGATTTCGTAGATTTTCTGACCTTCATAAATGGCATCATTCGGACATTCTGCTAAGCACATGTCGCAATTGATGCAGGCATCCGTGATTCTTAAAGCCATGACTTAACCAGCCACATACGCCAGTGAAGACGCTGAAATATCGATTTCTGAATTAGGCAGATTACGAATTAGCAGGGCATATTGCATATCGACATCGGCAGGCACAGGAATATCGACAATATGACCTGAGCCTTTGGCATCAGGAATGGAATTGCCTTTTTTATCCAAGATTTCGCTCAGGACAAACTGAATATTACCTTGTGGGGTCATCAACTCGAGAGTATCACCCACCACAAAACGGTTTTTCACATCAATTTTAATGTAGTCACCCTGACGCTCTAATACTTCACCGCAGAACTGCTGATGATCAAAACGTGAAGAACCTGTTTCATAATTTTGGTATTCGCTATGCACATGGCGACGTAAAAAACCTTCGGTATAACCGCGGTTTGCCAAGCCTTCTAGCTGTAACATCAATGAAGGATCGAAAGGTTTACCTGCTAGCGCATCATCAAAGGCTTTACGATAAATTTGTGCGGTACGGGCACAGTAGAAATAAGATTTGGTGCGACCTTCAATTTTGAGTGAGTGAATCCCCATTTGGGTCAAACGCTCAACATGCTGAACGGCACGCAAGTCTTTAGAATTCATGAAATACGTGCCATGTTCATCTTCTTCGGCAGCAAACATGTCTTCTTCATTGCGTTGTAGCAGGACTGGTTCAGCGCATTGGTTTTGAGCAATAGCATGTTGTTCATCTACATCACTATTACAGCACTGGGTTTCTTGTACTTGATGAACGGGAATGACATCACCCGTTTCATTTTCTTGCGCTTGATGCAGTTTGTAATCCCAACGGCAGGCATTGGTGCAAGCACCTTGGTTGGCGTCACGTTTATTCATATAGCCTGAAAGCAAGCAGCGTCCAGAGTAGGCCATGCACAATGCACCGTGTACAAAAACTTCAATTTCCATGTCAGGCACATGGTTTTTAATTTCTTCAATTTCTTCGAGTGAGAGTTCACGCGACAAAATCACGCGGGTCAGCCCCATGTTTTTCCAGAACTTTACGGTTGCCCAGTTCACGGCATTGGCTTGTACCGAAAGATGCACAGGCATGTCTGGGAATTGCTCACGCACCATCATAATTAAGCCAGGATCCGACATAATCAAGGCATCTGGTTGCATGGCAATCACAGGGGATAAATCACGAAGGAAGTTTTTGAGCTTAGTGTTGTGTGGTTGAATATTCACCACCACATAGAATTTTTTGCCTAAAGCATGTGCTTCCTGAATGCCAATGGCGAGATTGTCATGGTCAAATTCATTATTCCGTACCCGCAAGCTATAGCGCGGTTGTCCTGCATAGACTGCATCGGCACCGTAGGCAAATGCATAGCGCATGTTTTTGAGAGAACCAGCAGGAGAGAGAAGTTCGGTAACGTGTTGAATGCTCATGACAGAATAAAGGCATACAGAAAATATGGCTTTATTGTATGGATATAAAAAAAGGATTCAACCTAGTAAATTGGTCGGTTTTATTCTGATAATCCTAGATTTTTTAAGATTTGGCAGTGATCAATGGTGGTATTGCTGGAACAGGATTGACGTAGTTCCTGTAACTGGCTTTGAAATGAGATCAATTCGGCAATGTGTTTTTCAACTTGCTGGATGTGTTGTTCGATCATTTGATCGACAATCTGGCAGCCTTGCTGCGGTTGTTTAATCAATTCAATCAGTTGCTGAATTTCAGCCAGTGACATATCTAAAGCACGGCATTGCTTAATGAATTGCAGGCGTTTTAAGGTTGCTTCATCATAATATTTATAGTTATTTTCAGCGCGATAGCTTGGCGTAATCAGCTGCCTTTTTTCGTAAAAACGTACCGTATCTACAGGCAACTGAGTTTTTTTTGCGAGTTGATGGATTAAATAATGCTGCATGGCTTGACCTTAGAGCGAGTCCATAGTTTTTAATAAGCATAATACAGAATGAGGAGTATGGAAATGGCGTGTAGCTGTAGTCATGAACCCGCACCAATTAAACCGAATAGTAAGTTTAGAACAGCTTTGTGGATTGCACTGATTATTAATTTGACCATGTTCGTGGTTGAACTGATTGGTGGTGCTTATGCGCATTCATCTGCGTTGTGGGCAGATTCATTGGATTTCTTTGGGGATGCAGTCAACTATGCCATTTCCTTGGCGGTCTTGGGAGCGAGTTTATATTGGCGTGCCACCGTCGCATTGCTAAAAGGCATCACCATGGCAAGCTTTGGGTTGGTGGTGATTGCCAAAACAGGGTATAGCTACTTGCAGGGGATACCGCCTGAAGCGATTACCATGGGTACGATTGGGGTCTTGGCATTAATCGCGAATGTCATAGCAGCCGTGATTTTATATGCCTTTAGAGATGGGGATGCCAATATGCAATCGGTGTGGCTGTGTAGCCGTAATGATGCGATTGGTAATATTGCTGTGATAATTGCTGCGATTGGGGTCTTTGGTACAGGCAGCTTACTGCCAGATTTATTCGTGGCATTGATTATGTCTGTACTTGGTTTAACAGGCGGCTATCGAGTCATTAAACAGGCATTGGCTGAGCGAAACAGCACTAAAACCATAGATAAAATGGAAGAATGCCAATAAAGACAAGAGAGCAAAATGCTCTCTTTTTTACCGAATGACTTGTGGTGGAAGATAGATCGTAAATTCATTCATGGGCTCAACCAGTACACTATACGGGTTCAACTGATCTTTGAAGGAAACTAAATTCAGTCGATCCAGCAAGTCAAATTTGGCGTGTAGTAGTTGTGCTGGTTTGAGCTGTAATTGGTCATGCCAAACTCGATAGGTGCCCAGTTGCCCATCTCGACGGTGATAAAAGCCTGCCAAAGGATGTGTTAAAAACACTAAATAACTTTCTAAATCTGGGAAGCCTGTATATTGCCATGCATCCTGCTTGGATTGGCGAAGCTCTAACTCCGCATTTGCCCATGCCGATTGGGTTTGCATCTTATAGCGTTGATAGTAACCTTCAGCATCTTGCTGGCAATCAAAATTGAACACAGCAGCATGCCAAGGCAATTGCCACAGTAATCTCGGCACAATTAACGTCCATGAATCCAAGGTTGTGCCTAAAAACCAAACGCAACGTTCCTGTGTCTGCTGATCAATGACATAGACACGATAATTGGTTTGTCCCATGGTGAACTTGGGAAAAGGGTAGACTGCAGAAGTAAAATCCACATCAATAAAAGGCACTACAGACATCAGCGCCTGTTCTTTACCTTGATATTGAATCGTGTCTAATTTAAATCTTGGCGGAATAATCTGTGCAAAGCGTTCAGGGTCAAGTGTATAAGTAATTAACGCGAAATGTTGTAATTTACATTGCACATCAATGCCTGTTGGTTGTGGGCGTGGATGTAAAAAATCTTCAAATTTTAATTGTGGGAAAGTCATTGAGTCTTGGGCTAAGTTTTTAATTCTGAATCTTATAGTACGTAAAGCCACAGAATTCGTATAGAACAGAATTGTGAAAAGAAATGAATCACTTATAAGGCGAGGCGAGAAATAGCGCTTATGCTCTATTCAAAAATATTGGCTTGAGATTAAGCGTTTAAAGTATTCATTTTTTGCCAGAATTGCATCCAAAGATCGAGGTATTCTTGCACCAGTGCTTGATAGTCTTTTCTATGCTGAGTTTGATAGCTTTGCGTTAATAGAGCCCAGATATCATCTTCATGATTGTCGTCATTGGCTAGTTTGTCGGAGTGATCGACGATGCCGTGGCAAGCATAATAGCCTTCGCTAAAACGTGGATCGTATTTTTCCAAATTAATACGCAGCGCTTCGCTATAGTGAATTACTTGTAATTCTGCACACGCCAAAATTAACAGTAAATTATCGTATGAGTCTAAATGTGACTGAATAAATTGATTGAGGGCATACGCCTCAGGGCATACCGCTTGTTCATTTAACGGATCAATCTCTAATGCTTGCAGTAAATCCATAAAATACACGAGGTGTGATTTGCTGGGTGAACTTAAGGCTAACTCAAAAGTATTAAAACCCAATTCATCAATCAAATTCAGCGAGAGTAAGTAGCGCGCATGTGCTTTGGCATGGACGCGTTGATGTTGATGAATATTGGGATGTTGTTCCAGTTGATGCGTTTGATAAATCAGCATGCTCAAAGCATCGGTAAAGACTTTCACAATGGCAGCAAAATAGTTGATATGAATCAGCTTGAGCTGTTCGAGTGACAGTGCTTGTTGGTGTAAACGTTCCATTATAGGAAGCTGGAACAGTGCATGCTGAATACTTTGTTGTTTGAGTGCACTCACTTGCTCGACATGCTGCACCCATGATGCGTGTTCAACAGATTGTCGGATAAAATTTAAAGCTTCCAACCGTGCATTTTCAGATTGGGTAAAAGCAAGTGTACTCATGAGAGAGAGTTCAGATTTTAATAAATTTAATCATATTAAAAAAAAATTAAATACGCTATAAAGATTTATGAGTACAGCTTCACTAATATCATTTTTTTATTATATAATAGGTACATACGAAACATTGTGTATGAGTTTAATCATCGGATTCAAATAATGATATAATATTACTCAACAGTTTCATTTTTTAAAAAAGATGCCCCTTTTTTACTCCATTTTGACCCACTTCTGCTTAAAGATAAGTTTGGTAGGTAAATAGCATGTCCAAAAAAGACGACATTATTAGTACTGCGCTTCATCTTTTTAATTCTTATAGCTATAACTCGATTGGAATCGATCGAATTATTAGTGAGTCGGGTGTCGCTAAAATGACATTCTACAAATATTTTCCGTCCAAGGCGAAACTCATTGAAGAGTGCTTACACCGTAGAAATATGAACTTACAAGAATCTTTAGATGCAGCAATAGCTCAGTGTCCAGCTGAGGAATATTTAGACCATATAAAAACTATTTTTTACTGGTATCACGCTTGGTTCCAAATGGACGACTTCAATGGATGTATGTTCCAGAAAGCCGTTGAGGAAGTGTCAAAGGTTTATCCTTCGACCATGCAGCCAGCGATGGAATATAAAGAATGGTTAACTGAACGTATGCGTTTTGCGTTAGAAAAGTTGGGAGTGTCTCAGCCATTGCAATTAGCCACAATGTTAGCCAGCATTTTAGATGGCATGACCATTCAGGCGCAGATGGACAAGGGCATGGTCAAAATTGATGAATACTGGAAGCGTGTGTACAAACTGATCCAGTTAGAGTTAATGGGCGATTAATATTTGCCATGCGGTTTAGGTTGTATCAATTGAATCGCATGACAAATAAAAAAGCGTGAATACCAATAATGGTATTCACGCCTCGCTGATAGTTCCCTGATATTAATATTTTAGCCGGCCCCGAGCAGAAGCTGTCTAAAATATTAATGTTTTAGAGGAGCTTAAACTCCTTCTTGTGTCATTTATTATAATTATTATAAAGTACCCTCTGGATTGATTATAAATAACATCAGCTCAATAAAGACGGACTTTAAAACTAGACAGACCTGTCTGTTTGTGAGATCGATTATAGGTTTTTTTGTTGTTTGGTACAACTCTTTTAAGTCGCTTTGTCGTATTTTCTGACAAATCCTTGCTCTTTAGGTTAAAAAATAAGCAAATTAAGGGAAAATTAAATAGTTGAAATATAAAAAAAACCGAGGGAATCCCTCGGTTTTAATCTACTTTTGCAAATTACTTCTCAACAAAAGCACGTTCAATCACGTAATCGCCGAGCTCACCCATACGTGGTGATTCTTTTAAGCCATGCTGGTCAAGTAGAGCAGCAACATCTTTCAAGAATGCAGGGCTACCGCAAAGCATTGCACGGTCATTTTCAGGGTTGAAACGTGGCAAGCCGATTTTTTCGAAGATCTCACCAGACTCAATTGCTGTCGTAACACGACCTTGGTTTGGATATTCTTCACGCGTTACAGTTGGGTAGTACACCAACTTGTCTTTAATCCCTAATTCTTCGAAGAATTCATTGTTTGGAAGTTCATCTAAAATGAGGTCTTGGTAAGCCAATTCAGAGATGAAACGTGTACCATGCACAACGATTACTTTTTCAAAGCGTTCATACGTTTCTGGATCACGAATGGTTGCCAAGAATGGAGCAAGACCAGTACCAGAAGAAAGTAGGTATAGGTTTTTACCTGGGTTCAAGTCATCAAGTACTAAAGTACCTGTAGGTTTTTTAGAAACAAGAAGTTCATCACCCACTTTTACTTTTTGTAAGATAGAAGTTAAAGGACCATCTGGCACCTTAATTGAGAAAAACTCGAGTTCTTCTTCGTAATTTGCACTGGCAATAGAATAAGCACGCATGAGTGGCTTACCATTGACTTCAAGACCAATCATCACAAATTGACCATTTTTAAAACGTAATGCGGTATCACGCGTCGTCTTAAAACTGAACAGTGTGTCATTCCAGTGGTGTACGTGAGTAATCTTTTCGACGTTAAAAGCAGCCATGAAAGGTCTCAATAAATTATCAAATTAGAACAGCTTGCTATTCTAATCTAAAATCATTCTCGATAAACTGAATATATTTAATTGAACTTATCAGAAAAAGTGATTATGTCTGAAATTCAGCTGCCAATTATTGGAATTATGCACTCGCCGTATCAGGAAAAATTTGGAATTCCTCGACAACCCAATCTGGTTCAGGTGCAGTCCTATATAGAAATGCAGCCCCCATACAATGATTTAGCTGCATTTGAGGGGATTGAGGAATTCAGTCATCTCTGGTTGGTGTGGCAATTTCATGACAATAAAAATCAGCAGAAAAAAGATCAGTTTCGTGCCCAAGTTCGTCCACCGCGTTTAGGCGGAAATAAAAAAATAGGGGTGTTTGCGACACGCAGTATGTATCGTCCTGCACCGATTGGTCTGTCGGTGGTGCAACTCAAAGCGGTAAAAAAAGAGGGCAAGTCGGTACGGGTATATGTCACTGGCAGTGATTTGCTCAATGGCACACCAATTTTGGATATTAAGCCCTATATTCAGTATTCAGATGCCGTTACAGATGCAGAAAGTGGTTATGCACAGCAAGAACCGCAGCGGATGACGGTACAGTGGTCAGAACAGGCAATGGTAGACCAGCAACAGTTGTTCGCAAAGCAGCAAACGACTTTGCAGAGTATTCAAGAACTGGAGCAGGTGCTGTCACTGGACCCGCGTCCTGCATATCAGGAAGACAGTGAACGTATTTATAAAATGAAATTTGCAAGTTTAGATGTCAGTTTTGTGATTCATGCTCAGACGCTAGAAGTGATTGCCTTAGAGCCGATCCTAAATACGCTGTAATTTGTCTTGGTACATATTCTTGTCGGCTTGCAAACATGCTGCAACAATGCCATCGCTAGGATCACGCAAGGCAAAACCAATTGCGGCACTAATTTGCTTGGCGTTTAAATTTTCTATGATGCGGGCGAGGTGAGCTTCGGATGCTTCGAGGTCATTTTCAACCGTTAAAATGGCAAACTCGTCACCGCCAAGGCGAGCAATAATGTCGGTATTGCGGCAGCTTTCTGTCAATGTCGTAGCGGTCTGTCGAATCAATTGATCACCCGCAGCATGACCATGTACATCATTCATGAATTTTAAATCGTTGAGATCGAGCATAAATACGCTGGCATGATGCCCATACAACTGACAGCGTTCTTCTTCGGCCAGTACAAACTGATCCCACGCGCGGCGGTTATATAGCCCTGTTAAGGGGTCACGAAGCGCTTCGGCTTGTAAACGCTCATTTTTACGGGTTTGTTCAATTTCGCGTAGTTCAGTCTGTAAAATTTGACTGAGTAAATCGCCCAACAGTTCAATGAGGTTTTGTTCGTCTTTTAAGCTTTCTGATTTAGGTTCGGGATTTATGGCACAGAGTGTGCCAAATAAACTGCCATCTTCTTTGGTCAGTGCTTGACCAATATAAGCTTTAATTTGAAGTTGTTGTGCAATTGGGGCTTGGCAATAAGCAGGGATGTCTTCAGAAATAGGCGCAATTTTAGGTCCATTGCCCAGTACCATCTGTGAGCAAAATGAATCTGTCCAGTGAAAGACTTGACCTGCATGGACGTCATAACCATGGCTTTCTGTTTGCAAGATAATCCAGTCTTCACCCTCAACACGGGTAATCATCCATAAATCAAAACCAAAGCGCTGATGTAAAAATTTTAAGACCGCTTGTCCTGCATCATGAAAACTTTTGAAACCCATGTCGGTCATTGCACGAACCTTTGACTACAGAAATTGAGGATGGAATTAGGTTGTTATTCTAAATGATTCTTAATTATTAATTGGTGATAGAACTGAATAACTCACAAATAATTTTGTATCTAATGTGATTTAAATCATATTTATAAGAATTAATGCAGCTTAGTTGATTATGGTGTCATTTTGATGAAATAAAGCAGCTTGCTGATGCTCTACATGAGAACAAATTTTTAAAAAGGATGTCTTGTTAAGGTTTTATTCAGTGCTAACGGATGAGCCACCATAATGAAGCGACAAACACCAGCATATGTAAAATTTGCGCAGGAGCAAACGCGAATGCATATTTGCTGCCCCCTGTGAGAGCGGCATTGACCGATTTGGCAATCGCATGTGCAGCCATCCCTAAAATTAGGGCATAGACAAGGGTTGAATTGTCAGGTCCACCTTGCACCACGATGGCTGCCATAGCGGCATGCAGTTCAAATAATGAAGCCAGTAATGTGCCAATAATCAAGCCTGCATCGCCCAAGACCAAGCCTAAACCATAAACAGCCGCCTGAATAATGGTTAGGGTGGCAGCAATAATTGCGGCTTCTTTTAAGCTAAACATACGTCCATCAGGATGCTCAGTTGGTGCTGAGGGTTTGGTCTTTCGCATTAACCAAAGTGCCCAGAGCACTAAAATGGTCATGGCTGCAAATGCAGGGAAAATAATCAGTTTTAACCAGGTTAAACTGATGCCTGCGACAATCAATAAAAGTTGTAACAGGGTTGCTACGCAAGACAATAAGGCCGCACCTGCATTGGGAACAGCTTCAGCACGTCCTGCACGAACTTCCATGCCCAAGCTGGCAATGGTGGCTGTACTTGATACAAAGCCTGACGCCAGTGCTGACAGAATCAGGGCATTTTGAGAGGACAGTAGTCGTTTTGCGATATGTGCAAGTGCTTGTACGGCAAGGATTAAAGCCAGCAGTTTAAGAATGACATGCGGATTAAGAACGGTTCCCCACAGTGGAATATTTGGAGTGAGGGGTAAGGCTATTAAAATAAGCGCGAGCAAGAACAAGCCATCTCGAAATTCACGTTCCGTGATCCATTGACTGGCAAAACCATGAATGGGATGTTTCAACATTAAAATGATGGTTAAGATCACGGATAGACCTGCGGCAAATGCTGCATGCCACAAACACAATGCGCCAATGAAATAGGTCATCACAAATGCCAGTTCGGTGGTTATACCTAAATCATCAACTTGGTTTCTAATTGAAAACACGGTAATTGCGCCAATAATCAGAGCACCGACAATGCCCAGCGCAGTGCCAAAAGCAAAACACAACGCACCCATCAAGGCACAAATGACAAACGAACGTACTCCTGCAAAGCTACGCGGATTTTCACGTTGTTTGCTGCGTTCACGCTCTAATCCAATCAGCAAGCCGCAACCTAAAGCTGCTCCCATAATGGTCAGCAGTTCCTGAAAGGAAGCTTGAAGGATGGTCAGATCAAAAAGTGAATTTGGCATACTGTATAAAAACCTTTTAAAGCCCGTGTGGTTTTATTGAATATGTGGATTATTTTTTATGATGCGTATATTGAATATATTTTCTACTTTATACCACATTTCATGTAAAAACACTGTGATCACAAAAGTTCATGCTGAGATTTAAATATAAGGATATTAGGGTGTTAATCCATGTTTAAACGACGAAAAGCCAATAAACAATGGGCAAATAAAGTCTGTTATAGTGTCGCTAGACATTGAGGCTTAGAACAATGAATTTTAATTTTGAAATTGATACCACATGGTGTTTAGACCAATTATTTAAAGATGGACGCATTGATGAACGCGAGAAATTATTGGTTCAAACCACTCATCGCCAAAGAGAGCAACTGAAATGGCATCCTCTACAGTGGATTGCAAATTTTAATTTAAAAGATCAGCTCTATCCTCAAGCAACCTTGTCTCTCAATCGATTAATGCAATGGCTTGCAGATAAATCGACATTGCCTTTATATGTGATTGACCCGCTTAAAGCTGATGTTGCCGCTTTAACCAATGTCATGTCTCAAGAATTTGCGGTGCGTAACCGAATTCTTGCAGTCGAAGTGAAACCTGATGAAGTTTTAATTGCCACCGATCAACCTTACAAAACCGAATGGGTAAGCAATTTAGAACGCAGTCTACTGCCTAAAAAAATTCAACGGGTATTGCTGAGTCCTGATCAATTACAGCGGTATTTGCTTGAGTACTATCAGGTTAGTCGTGCCGTTTCAAACTCGCTGAAGTCGAGCGCATATGACCGTGAAAATAAAGGGGTAGAAGCCTTATTGCAATTGGGGGATACCCAAAACCCCGATGCCAATGATCAGCATATTGTGAAACTGGTGGACTGGATTTTACAGTTCGCCTTTGAGCAAGGTGCCAGTGACATTCATATGGAACCACGTAAAGATACAGGCAAGGTACGCTTTCGTATCGATGGTGTGCTGCATACCATTTATAACATGCCTGCCAATACGCTCACTGCGGTTATTTCACGAATCAAAATTTTGGGGCGTATGAATGTCGCTGAAAAACGTAAGCCACAAGATGGTCGTTTAAAAACCCGCACACCGAAAGGTCAGGAAACAGAATTGCGTTTATCCACCTTGCCGACGGCTTTTGGTGAAAAACTGGTGATGCGTATTTTTGACCCAGAGGTATTGGTTCGCAGTTTCGAACAACTGGGTTTTGAAGGCAATTTATTCAATGAGTGGCAAAACCTGACCGCACATAGTCACGGTATTATTCTGGTTACAGGACCAACAGGTTCAGGTAAAACCACAACCTTATATTCTTCCATGAAACAATTGGCAACCGACCAAGTCAATGTTTGTACCATTGAAGACCCGATTGAAATGCTCGAACCGAGCTTTAACCAAATGCAGGTGAATACTGCCATTGATTTGGGTTTCGCTGATGGGGTGCGTGCCTTAATGCGTCAAGACCCTGACATTATTATGGTCGGGGAAATCCGTGACCACGATACGGCAAACATGGCAATTCAGGCTGCGCTGACGGGTCACTTGGTGCTCTCGACATTGCATACCAATGATGCACCTTCGAGTTTAACCCGTTTGCATGATCTTGGCGTGCAACCGTTTTTAACGGCAGCGACTATTCTGGGGGTACTGGCACAGCGTTTGGTACGTAAACTTTGTCCGCATTGTAAGCAAGAAAGCCAGATTAATGAAAATGAGTGGGAACACCTTACATTTGACTACATTATGGAGATGCCTGAAAAAGTGTATAGCGCTGTCGGCTGTGAAGCCTGTCGTCATACAGGTTATAAAGGGCGTGTCGGAATCTACGAATTCATGCCACTCAGCTTAAGCACCAAGCAATTGATTGGCGCCAATGCCAATCTGACTGAATTACGCCAGCAGGCGAAAAAAGAGGGTATTGAACCTTTAAGAATTGCAGGCGCACGTAAGGTGATTGCAGGCATGACCACACTTGAAGAAGTACTAAGAGTGGTTCCTTTAAATTAATTCCAGCTTCAACGACAAGTATCAACGTGATGCATTCAGTGGGATGCATCAGCCAAGTTAGCCAATAAACTTGATCTTCATCAGGACTTTAAATTTTCTGAATTGGACGCATCTTATCATAAGATTCAACTCATGTAGTTCTGTTTTAATCACTTTAAGTAAATCAAGACTTGAATATGAGGGCGAAGTAATGAAACAACTTGCGAAAACAACAGCCATGACATTGCTACTCGGTAGCTTGAGTAGTTTTGCGATTGCCAATACCGCTGTGAATCAGCAAGCCATTGCACCTACCCAGACCACAGTCAAGCATGCACTGAGTTTAAAAGATGATACACCCGTGCAATTGAAAGGTTTTGTGGTCAAAGCACTGGGGGATGAGAAATATCAGTTCCAAGATGCGACTGGATCAATCACTGTTGATATTGATGATGAACTCTGGCGTGGTCAACCAATCTCTGCCAAAACACCTGTCACTATCACGGGTGAGGTCGATATCGATTATCGTCCAGCAAAGCGGGTTGAAATTGATGTGGACAGCGTCAAGTTTTAAGTGATTCGTGAATTTCTAAAAGCCACATACATCATGTGGCTTTTGTATTTGGAACCAGATCAAGGCATGTCGAATACGCCTATACGATGAGAATAGCTGATGCGAATATTATTAGCCGAAGATGATGCTTCTCAAGCTGAGAGTATAAAGGCTTGGTTAGAAATGGATGGGTATAGTGTCGATTGGGTTGATCGTGGTGATTATGCGATCCATGCCGTGGCGCAGCATCACTATGATTGTATTTTGCTGGATCGTGGTTTACCGCAAGCCACTGGCGATGACATCTTAAAATCGATCAGAACAAATCAGCAGGGTGTGCCTGTCATTTTTATTACCGCACGCGACAGTATTCATGACCGTGTTGAAGGGCTGGATTTAGGCGCCAATGATTATTTGGTTAAACCTTTTAGTCTGGAAGAGTTGTCTGCACGGGTGCGGGCGCAATTGCGCTTACAGCAACAGGTGTCGATAGGACCGTATTTAACTTTTGCCAATTTGCAGCTCGACCCGCAAGCCAAAGTGGTGCATCAAGATGGACAACTCATCCATCTGACTGCCAAAGAATTCCAGATTTTATTTAAATTAATGCAAAAGCCTGAACATATTGTGACACGCGAGCAGTTGGAAGAATCTCTTTATGCATGGGGCGAGGAAATTGAAAGTAATGCCATCGAGGTGTTTATTTATCAACTGCGTAAGAAGATTGGGGCTCAATATATTAAAACCGTTCGGGGGCTGGGCTACCGAATGAATCAGGAGCCGTAAATGTCGAGCAAGGCGATTTCACTCCAACAGAAGTTAGTGAAAACTTCGGTACTCAGTTCAGTGGCAGCAGGTTTAATTGCTTTTATTTTACTGGTCGGCATTGCCCTGTATCAAAGCATGAATTTGCAAGATGAGCTGATGGATGAAATTGCCGATGCATTACTGATCGGAGATCAGCAAGCCTCAAATCAGTCGCAAATTACGCAATTGAGTGAAGAGTTTGATCTGCAATATCAGTTGCTGCATCAACAGCAACTACTGGCACAGTCGGAAAACTTTGACCTAGCACCTGTGGTTGATGTGACACAGCAACAGCATGATCATTTTGATTATGTCTGGTATCAGCAGCAGTTTTGGCGCAGTTACCAGACCTCAAATTCAGAAACAGGAATGCAGGTGGTGATCTATCAACCGCTGAAAGTTCGCTTTGAAGAGGTGCTGAGCAGTTTTCTGATTTATGCAGTGTTGTTAATTGCGCTGTGGTTGTTGCAGTGGCTGTTTGCTTATTTTGCCATTGGGCGTCAGTTTAAAGTCATGCAGATTTTGTCACAGAAAATATCCAATAAAAGTGCGCAAGATTTAAGCCCGATTCAGAGCAATCAGCCTGAGATTAAAGAGTTACAGCCGATTGTTTCGCAGCTGAATCAATTATTAAATCGTTTACAACAGTCATTGCTGGCAGAACAGCGTTTTACCGCAGACGCTTCTCATGAATTACGTTCACCACTGTCGGCAATTCAATTGCGCTTGCAGGTGTTACAACGAAAATATCAAGATCAGCCACAATTTACCCAAGAATTACAATTGATTCAGCAAGATGTGAGTCGTGGTACGCAAGTGCTGGAGAATTTACTATTACTGGCCCGACTGGACCCAACGGAAACCGCAGAGTTACCGAAATCCCGACTGGATTTAAGCGAATTGGTGATGCAGGTATGGCAGAGTTTGGAAATCTTCAGGCAGCAAAAGCAGGTTATGCTTCAGACTCAATTGGAATCAGCACAGATTGAGGTCAATCCTGAACTGATGGCAACCTGTTTACGTAATCTGTTGGACAATGCAATTCGTTATAGCCCATCATATGGAACGGTATATTTAACTGTTGGAATAAGACAACAGCAGATCTATCTGTGCATAGAAAATCAAGGGCAGGGATTGGATCAAGCATTAATCTCGCGTCTAGGCGAGCGTTTTTATCGGGCTTTGGGCAGTCAAACCACGGGTTCGGGACTAGGCTTATCCATTTGTAAAAAGATTGTGCAATTACATCAGGCAGACATGCAGTTTTTAGCTTCTAGTTATGGTGGTTTAAAAGTCGAACTTTATTTTGGGAAATAGCGATATTCGCTCACTCAAGTATCTTCATTTTATTTCTGCTTCAGTTAAAAAAGCAGTACGCGCTGACATACTGCTAGTTCCCACGTTTGTTATTATCGCTTGGTTTTATTTTTATTTCGTGAGAATAAGGCGATTATTCCGAGTTAAACGCAGACGGTATTCTTCACCTGCATGCATGATGCGAATTTCGCGTCCAAGGGCAAAAAGATTATTCGAATGTAGCATTGGCAGTGCATGTGCTGATTCAGTATTACGGGTAAAAAGGCTAAAAGGTGCGTTCATTTTTGTTGGCTCCGTGGTGTATTCTTGAGTGATTTAAATGATAATCATTATCGAATGGATCTGTCAACGGGAATTTTTGCAATTTATAAAAAAACTAAATTTACTTACACTGATACCACTTTAAAGTGATGGAACTCTCTATGTCCAAGCCGAACATTCATGTCGCAATTGCCTTATTACTGCATCAAAATAAAGTCTTGGTGGGATGGCGTGGTGCCGAACAACATCAGGGCAATAAACACGAGTTTCCAGGCGGCAAGGTTGAAGAAAATGAAACGCCTTTAGAGGCTTGCCGCCGTGAGGTTTTTGAAGAAGTTGGCGTTGGACTTAAAGACTGGCATGCCTTTGATGTGATTTGTCATGAATATGATGATGTGGTGGTCAATCTGCATTTATTTCATTCGGTTGTACCCGCAGAGTTATTAAATGAAATCCAGCAACCGTGGACATGGTACAGCAGAGCAGAATTGCTGAATCTGAACTTTCCCAAAGCTAATTATAGTATTTTGCAACGTCTGTATTGGCCGACTCAAATTAAAATTTCTGAGCATTTGGCTGATCTTGAGCAACTTAAACCGCAACAGTTATTGTATTGGAGAGTGGAGCATCAGGCGGCTGATGTAGAAACTTTGGAACAATTACCAACCGAGCTTGCTGCCAATTTAATTATCAACTTTAAAGCATGGCAACAACTGACTGTTCCAATGCAGAAGAAGGTGGCGGCTGTGCATTTAAAGCAGCAGCAGTTGATGGCATTCAAGCGAGGCGATTTGCCCGTAGGTGTGCGCGTTATCGCCGCGTGTCATGATTTGGTGGCCATGCAACATGCACAGGACATTGGTTGTGATGCGATGATATTAAGTCCTGTATTGGCAACTGCAACTCACCCAGACGTAGTTCCCCTAGGCTGGGCACGTTTTCAAGAATATGCACAGCAGGTCGAGATTCCCGTGTTTGCCTTAGGTGGCATGCAGGCAGCGTGTTTACACGAGGCACAATCACATCATGCTTATGGGATTGCAGGCATTCGATTTATTTAATGCAATGCAGTAAGCAGTCAAAGTTGGTGGGGCAGTGCATTAAAGTGACTTTAATGCCTGCTGTGCTTGTTGAACGGTTTTCGGGTTATTTTGCTTTTGACCAGCTTTGGCAATAGCGAGCCAGAGTTGCTTTTTCATGGCTGGGGTTTGCGCATAGCTTAAACCACGCCGTGCCAAGGCTTCTGCATTGGCAGGCTGATTTTTCTGATTGGCAACGAGAGCCAAAAACAAATAGGTTTCAGCCGCTTGAGGTGCGATACGTTGCGCACGTAACGCAGCGGCTTCAGCATCGTTCCAGCGTCCCTGTTGATACGCTGTTTGAGTTTGTTGCATCAGTTGTTTAAAGGCTGGAAGTGAACGTCCATCTTCAAATTTTTGCTGTGGTTTTTGCTCAGGCACAACCACTTGCAATTTCTGCCGCTTAATCTCGGCTTGTTCATACGGGGTAATCACCACACCAGAAGATTTTGAGGGTTCTGCTTTAGGCTTCTCTGTTGTTTCGGCAGGTTCAGCACTTTCAGGTTTTGGTAGGCTTTGACAGCCGACCAAAGCCAGAACAGCAGCAGAAAATAGAAAGGGTCTCAGCATAAGCAATCAATCGTCCTTAGTTGGCATAACTTCCGCTGGAAATGACACGCCCTGAATTTTGATCCAAGTCATTTTGCATGTCATTTTCACTTTCGCGAATATAGTTGTCCATACTATCGGGTTGAGCCGATGGGTTCTGATTCATTTCCGTATCAGGTGTGTAAACTGGTTCCACTTGGTAGTGAGGAAAGCCGCATGCTGTAGCACGACGTGGTACAGCACTCCTTAATAACGGTATATACAATGCACCTTCACAACCCTGAGCCGATAGGTTGCCTGAGCCACTATCGATCCATTGCCACTGCACATCGTCGGTTTGACGTAAATTGACAGGCTTTTGACGTAATTGGCTCATTACGTTGGTCCATACAGGCAATGCACCCGAAGAACCTGTGAGTCCTGTGACTTTGTTGTCATCCAGACCCAGCCAAACAACACTGAGATAATTACCTGAGTAACCAGCGAACCATGAGTCGCGGGTATCATTGGTGGTTCCTGATTTACCCGCAAGTTTGAGTGAACTTGGCAAGGTATTGTAAGCAGAACGCCCTGTACCTGAATTCATCACCTGTTGTAAACCATAATTCACAATATAGGCAGCAGCAGGGTCAATGGTTTGTTGAACGGTTAAACTATAACGTTCGAGCACACGACCATTTGAACCAACCACAGAACGGATCGACTTGATTGGGTATTTAAAACCACCTGTCGCAAAGTTACCGTAAATACTCATGACTTCCATTGGGGACATATCGACCGCGCCCAAGAAAATGGAAGGGTAGGTCGGAATGTTAGAAGTCACACCAAATTTTTTCAGATGGTTGCTAAAAGTCGAAACACCAAATTCTTGTCCTAGGCGCACCGCAGACAGGTTATAGGAGTTGGATAAAGCTTGTACCATTGGGACGACACCATGTTCGCCACCACTATAGTTTTTCGGTGTCCAAGATTTGCCATCACTAGGAATGCTGATGTAACTGTCTTGGATCGGGCTTGCCCAGTTATATCGTCCAGACTCAATCGCACTGAGATAAATAACTGGTTTCAGCAATGAACCAACTTGGCGTTTAGCATCAATCGCGCGGTTAAAGCCAGTAAAGTCTTGAGTTGAACCAACCGCCGCAACCAATTCACCATTTTCAGGATGCGAAACCAGTACAGCACCTTGTAAATCAGTTAAGCGCTTTGGATTATTCTTCGTTAAGCGCTCAACTGAACTCTTAAATGCAGTCTGAATATTGGTTTGCGCCACTGGATTAAGGGTGGTGAAGATTTTTAACCCTTGGTTGGTTAAATCAGATTCTTGATATTCTGTGCGTAATTGACGACGCACAATATCAAGGAAATCTGGGAAACGTGCAGGACCTAGAGTTGGTTTGGCTAACACATTCAGTGGTCGTGCAATTTCGCGTTCATATTGTTCCTGAGTTAAATAACCCATCACCAACATGTTGTTCAATACGATATCGCGACGCTTTTTTGCACCTTCAGGGTTGCGCCAAGGGTTGAATAAGGATGGACCTTGAACCAAGCCAACCAAATAGGCTTGTTGCGAAATATTCAATTCACGTAGTGGTAAGCCAAAATAGAACTGTGAAGCCAAACCATAGCCATTAATTGAATAGTTACCGTTTTGTCCTAAGTTCACTTCATTTAAATATGCTTCAAGAATTTCATCTTTGTCGTAATGAAGTTCGACCAATAATGCCATTAGGGCTTCATTGACTTTACGTTTTAGAGTGCGTTCTGGGCTTAAGTAGAAGTTTTTCACCAACTGTTGCGTTAAAGTTGAACCACCTTGACGCTTACCACCTGTGATATTACTGACCACTGCACGCGCAGTCCCTCGTACCGAAATACCATGATGCTTATAGAAGTTACGGTCTTCCGTAGCAATTAAGGCTTCAATCAATGGCTTTGGCACATTAGAAAGTTTAATCAGCACGCGGTCTTCATTGTGTTGCGGGTAAATCCCGCCAATCAATAAAGGTTCTAAACGTGCAATGCCCGTTGATGAAGGCTTGGTTGCACTCACTTCACTAATTTGGTCATTGGCAAAACTGACTTTTAAAACTTGTTCAGGTTCAGCACTATCACCGAAGTCGAAGCCACGGGTATGGACATATAAAGTATCGCCTGAGCTGACATAGCTGCCTGATTTTGCATAGCTATCCGCACTTTTATAACCCAAAAGCTTGAGTTCCTGATTAAAGTCTTTTTGACTCACAGGAGCATTGGTATAAATTTCTAGTGGGCGAGCAAAAACCTTCGCAGGAATATCCCAACGCTTACCTTCAAATTTTTCTCTCACGATATTGTCTAGTCGAATCAAGTAGAAACTAAATGCGAGAAAAGTACCAATGACCAATATGGAGAAAATAAGGGCGAATAATCCTATGCCACGTTCAAACTTCATAAAAGGTGATAAGATCCTGATAAATTTTGCTAATCATGCGAAGCTTTTTCTTAATTTGCAATAATAAATCTGTCACAGAAGCAAAAAGCCATACATTTGAATGGGCTAATCAGGTTATTTTTAAGGTTTTTTATTTCAATCGGGTTTAATGGTATGATAGGCCAGAATCCTAGCGGAGCGATCACATAGGTGCAACTTTCACACAAGTCATTTCGGAATATTGGATTAATTGGTCGACCAGACAAATCTTCAGTCGTTGAAACCTTAAGCCTCATTCACGATCATCTTATGAGCATAGGTTTACATCCTGTTTTTGATGCAGAAACAGCCGAGCTTGTTCCTTATAAAAATACACAGACTGTCAGCCGTGCATTATTGGGTGAGGTTGTGGATTTGGTTATTGTCGTTGGGGGGGATGGTTCGTTATTACATGCTGCTCGCTCATTAGTGAAATACAATACCCCCGTGATTGGCGTGAACCGTGGTCGTTTGGGCTTTTTAACAGACATTAAACCGACTGAAGTTATTTTTAAGCTCGATCAAGTTTTGCAGGGCGAGTTCCAGCAAGATCGTCGCTTCCTACTGGAAATGGAAGTGCGCTCTAAAGGCGAAACCATTCATGATGCCATTGCACTGAACGATGTGGTGCTGCATTCGGGTAAATCAGTACATATGATTGACTTCGAGTTGAATATCGACGGTCAATATGTCTATCGTCAACACAGTGATGGTCTGATTGTTTCGACGCCGACAGGTTCAACCGCTTATGCGCTATCGGGTGGCGGACCGATTGTTCATCCGAGTATGGATGCGATTGCCTTGGTTCCAATGCATCCACATACCTTGTCTTCGCGCCCAATTGTGGTCGGTGGACACAGTGAAATTAAGATTTTGATTCGTGAAAATCGCGTTTTGCCAATGGTCAGTGCCGATGGTCAACATAGTATTTCACTGAATGTGGGTGATAGTTTGCATATCCGCAAACATCCATTTAAATTAAACCTATTGCATCCACCTGGTTATGACTTCTATATGGCGTGCCGTACCAAACTGGGTTGGAACCAAGATTTTGATTCATTGCAACAACAGGATTAACTATGAATATTGAACAAATGCTGGCTGTACTCGATCCTGAAATTGTTGGTCGTTTAAAAACTGCAGTTGAAATTGGTAAATGGCCAAATGGTGTAGCATTGACCAAAGAACAGCGCGAAATCTGCATGCAGGCAGTGTATGCATGGGAAATGAAAAACCTACCTGAAACTGAGCGCAGTGGTTATATCGATCGCGGCACTAAAGAAGAAGGCGAAGAGTGTGATGATGATCATCACAAAAATGAACCAGAATTTAAACCAATCCGTTTCGTTTAAGAACACAAAGTATTCTTCTCGACGGGAAGGAAACAAAAGGACTCATAGGAGTCCTTTTTATTTGTTATCTCATTTTGTTATTGCAACGTTGAGATTGAAATTAAAAGCGATTCAGCCAGAGTTCTTTAGCCTTTCGCATTGCAGCAGGATAGCTATCACACACGCCCATGGTATATAGCGCAATGCCCATGGTTTCGACCACTGCAATTTCACCATATTCATGTGCCTGTTGACCTTCCCATACCGACTTAAATACAGCTAAATCGAGTTCTTCTTCCACAGGGCTGCGGTTGTCCGTGAGTTTCGGGAGTTCATGTTCATACAACTCCCCATTTTTGATGCCACAAATCAGGGTTTTGGCATCTGGATTGCGCTCAAATTCTCCACCTTCACCTTTAATCACGGCACTATTTAAGTAACCTAATTTAAAGGCAGCTTGTTGATGTGAACTGCGATAAGCAGGATGGAAAATGGCTTGTAAGGTGGCAGGGGCATTAAACGGATTAATCAGGCGAGCCAGTGTATGAATAGGTGAACGTAAGCCCATGACATTACGCAGCGAGATCAGTTCACTTAGTACAGGTGAAATCACCTCTAAGGGCATATAGGCGAACTGACATTGTTGTAGTTGTTGCTCGACATCAGCTTGGTTTTGACAGATTGGATAACCGAGATATTCCAAGACCTGTTCGGTGTAGACACGGTTTAGGGTATGTCCCGCTGCACCATGCATCACAATGCGATAGCCATGATGTGCCAAGGTCAGGGCAGCCAATAAAAACCACGGATAATGTTTCCGTTTACCCGCATAAGATGACCAATCTAGATCGACCTGAAGGGGGAGGAAATTGAGAGAGTCGCGTGTTGCTTGTACAAAACCAGCCAATTCATCGACGGATTCTTCTTTAACACGTAACAACATTAAGAAGGCGCCCAATTGCACATCTAGCACTTCATTATTCAAAATCATTTTAAAAGCCTGATAGGCTTCATCATAAGTGAGTGAACGCGCACCATTTTTTCCTTTGCCGACAATACGGACGAATTGAGCAAAGGGGTGCTCAAAATCTTTATATAAATTTCTTTTGGTGTTCATTCGATTTGGTCACTGTGTAATTTAGTGGATCTGGGGAGAAAGGTTTCATCTGATCATAGAAAGATTTCAGCAGAAAAGAAAGAAAAACAGAGTGGTGGGTGTAAGACTAATGTCTAATAATAAAGTGTTTATATTTTGATCTTTCGTGGGGTTCTTTGTAGTTTTATTGATTAAAAATTAGGTAAAATTAACAGTGATACGTCAGAATTAAGTTTTGCTTATCAGTTAAAACTCTCTATCATCTTGAAAAATAGAAGTTTTCAAGAGTCTCTCTGCGATGGAATCGTGGATATTATTATTTAGTTCAATTAGAAGGTATTAAGCCTAACTTAATACCTATGGCCTTTTGTAGTGATTATAAAAGGAATTTTTAAGGGCTGTGTATTCTTAGGAATAGACGAATATTGGATGTTTCTAGTTCTAGAAACATGTGTAGAAGTAACGCTATGGCTAAAAAACCCATCTATAAATCACTGTATTTTCAAGTGATTGTAGCTATCATTGCAGGTATTCTGGTAGGTCATTTCTCTCCAAGTGGAACCCAGATTGTAAATGGTGCTGAACAATATGTTCCTGGTTTAGGCGAACAGCTCAAACCTTTAGGTGATGCATTTATTCGTTTGATTAAAATGATCATCGCCCCAGTGATTTTCTGTACAGTTGTTAGCGGTATCGCTGGCATGGAAAGCATGAAATCTGTGGGTAAAACGGGTGGTATCGCTCTCCTTTATTTTGAAATCGTTTCTACGGTTGCCTTACTGATTGGTTTATTGGTAATTAACATTGCTAAACCAGGTGTAGGCATGAACATTGACCCTGCATCTTTAGATGTATCGGGTATTTCTAAATACGTAGAATCTGGTCAGTCACAAAGCACTGTCGATTTCTTAATGAATATCATCCCGCATACCGTGGTGGGTGCATTTGCTGAAGGCGAAATTCTTCAAGTCTTGCTATTCGCTATTTTGTTCGGTTTTGCCCTGCATAAATTAGGTGATTCTGGCAAGCCTGTACTGAAACTGATTGACCAAATTTCGCATGTATTCTTCAATATCGTAAATATGATCATGAAGCTTGCGCCAATTGGTGCATTCGGTGCGATGGCATTTACCATTGGTAAATATGGTATTGGTAGCTTAGCGCAATTATTCCAGTTGATTATCTGTTTCTATATCACCTGTTTGTTGTTCATCTTTATTGTATTGGGTTCAATCAGCCGTATCTGTGGTTTCAGTATCCTGAAAATGATTCGTATGATTCGCGAAGAATTATTAATCGTTTTAGGGACTTCTTCTTCAGAATCGGTATTGCCACGTATGTTGAAGAAACTTGAAATTGCAGGTTGTGAAAAATCTGTGGTGGGTCTGGTTATTCCTACAGGTTATTCATTTAACTTAGATGGTACTTCTATTTACCTGACGATGGCTGCGGTCTTTATTGCTCAAGCAACCAATACTCAATTAGATATCTCACACCAAATCACATTGTTGTTGGTGTTGTTAATTTCTTCTAAGGGTGCTGCGGGTGTGACAGGTTCAGGCTTCATTGTAATGGCGGCGACATTGTCTGCTGTAGGTCATATTCCTGTTGCTGGTTTAGCACTGATTTTAGGTATTGACCGTTTCATGTCTGAAGCTCGTGCTTTGACTAACTTGGTGGGTAACTCATTGGCAACGATCGTGGTTGCAAAGTGGGTTGGTCAGCTCGACAAGGAAAAACTAGATTTTGCTTTGGCTAACCCTGAAGAGGTAGACAAGCAAATGATGGATGAAGGTAATCAAGCACACGCTTAATGCGATGTGATTGAAAAAAGGAAGCTTCGGTTTCCTTTTTTTTTATTGATTCGAATTGACCTGAAGTTGCCTTAAATAAGACACAAGCTGCACATGACAGAAGCAATGAAATTGCCTAGCATGTCTGCTGAAGATTAAAACAACTCAGGAAGAATAATGTTAGCTCATGATGCAGATTTGGAACTTTTCAAAGATAATTTTAAGCGTTTTATGCAAGAGCATATTGCCCCAGAGTACGAACAATGGGAACGCCAAGGGATTATGCCGCGCGCCGTATGGAATAAGTTGGGTGAAAATGGCTTTTTGTGTGTAGATGTGCCTGAGCAATATGGTGGCTATGGGGTTCCTACGCATTACTCGCTCATGTTGGTTGAAGAGTCTGCACGAGCTGGATATGGCGCACTTTCTACAGCCATCTCGTGCCATTCTGAAATTGCTGCGCCTTATATTCTACATATCGGTACTGAGGCTCAGAAGCAGTATTGGTTGCCGAAAATGGTCACAGGTGAAGTGGTTGGGGCAATCGGGATGACCGAGCCTGGTGCTGGTTCAGATTTGCAGGCAATACGTACAACTGCAATTTTGCAGGATGAACATTATCTTCTGAATGGATCAAAAACTTTTATTTCGAATGGGCAGCATGCTGATTTAGTGGTGCTCGCGGTGAAAACAGATCCACAAGCACGTGCCAAAGGGGTGTCGTTGCTTTTATTGAATACCCATTTAGATGGCTTTAAAAAGGGCACCAACTTAGACAAGATTGGTTTACATTCGCAAGATACCTCGGAACTTTTCTTTGATAATGTGAAAGTGCCCAAGGATCAATTGTTAGGGCAAGCTGGACAAGGCTTTCACTATTTAATGCAAGAGTTACCGCGTGAACGTACTGCAATTGCGGCAACAGCATTAGGTGCAATTCGTGGCGCGATTGATGTCACTACGCAATATGTCCAAGAACGTCAGGCTTTTGGGCAAAAGATTGGACAATTCCAAAATACCCGCTTTGTCTTGGCACAGGCAAAAATTGATGAACTCGCGACAGCTGCTTTTTATAACCAAAATGTTGAGTTATATATGCAGGGCAAACTGGATGTTGAAACATCAGCCGCACTGAAAAGCTTTTCGACCGATATGCAAATGAAAGTCGCGGATCAATTGCTACAATTGTTTGGGGGCTATGGCTACATGACGGAATATCCAATTTCCCGTTTCTTCCTCGATGCACGAATTCAACGAATTTATGGTGGTACAAATGAAATTATGAAAGAAATTGTCGCCCGTGGGTTACTGGGTCGCTAACTATAAAAGATAGCATTGTAAAAAGAGCCCTCAGGCTCTTTTTACTTTAAAGCTTGAGTACATTTAAGCTTTCACGTATGAAGTCAGGTAGGTCTTCAGGCGCGCGAGATGAAATATACAGGTTATTGTCATTCACTACCGCTTGATCATAAAACACAGCGCCTGCATTGAGTAAATCAATAATCACCGATTTCATGGTGGTCATGCGTCGTCCCTTGACCACGCCTGCATTAATTAACAATTGCGGACCATGACAAATACTCATAATGGGTTTTTGTGCATTGGCAAATCTGCGCACAAAGTCTACATAGCGTTCATCTGCTCTTAAGGTATCTGGCGAATAGCCACCTGGAATGAGCAGGGCATCAAATTCTTGCACACTGACATTGTCGATACTTTCATCAATCGTGACGGAATAGCGGCGTTTTTTTCCATAAACAATATTCCCTGCTTTGTTTTCTATATTGACCACACTATGACTTGCTGCTCGGAAGGCTTCCACAGGTTCGACATATTCCATGTCTTCGAAGTCATGCGTGACTAAAACTGCAATTCTTTTTGGCATTTTTATTCTCCGAATAGCATTTTTAAAATTAAAATAACAGACAAATTGTGAAATACGTCATATTAAATTGTGGTTAAATTGTGATCGAAAAGTAATATGCCTTGATCATGTCATATTGTTAATGAAACTTTCTAGTCTTATGTTTTAAATAAATAATAAAGATAACGTGATTCATCAAATTTCAATGTTGTATTGTATTTGTCATTACATTTTTATGAGACAATTTTAACCCTTAGCGGCTGTGTTATTTACATGGCCCAATCCTCTAAATCTTGAAGTTGAGGTTTATATCGATTCTATAATCCAAAACTTTAGTTCGATTTTGGCAAATATTAGGGGCTAGTGGCTTGAAATCAGGATGAATCCAGATTTTATTGCATACCATTTAATTGAACTCTTGATATACTGTCGGCATTCACGTTTTTGCAGGGCGAAATAACAATGATCAACGACGATCAAAACACTACGACTTCTCTAGACTTGACCAAGATTCGCGAAGATATTGATTCTGTCGATCAGCAGATTCAACAACTGATTAACCGTCGCGCGCGCTTGGCAGAAGCAGTAGCAAAAGCAAAATTTGCTTCTGAAGAGAATCCAATGTTTTACCGTCCTGAACGTGAAGCGCAAGTCTTACGTAATGTGATGGAGCGTAATGAAGGTCCATTGTCAGATGTGACGATGGCGCGTTTATTCCGTGAAATTATGTCGGCTTGTCTCGCACTAGAAGCGCCACAAAGTATTGCGTTCTTAGGTCCAGTCGGAACTTTTACCCATTCAGCTGTATTGAAGCATTTTGGTCAGGATGCAGTGGTACGTCCTTTACCAACTATTGATGAAGTGTTCCGTGAAGTTGAAGCGGGCAGTGCACATTATGGTTTAGTGCCTGTCGAAAACTCATCTGAAGGGGTTGTGAACCATACTTTAGATTGTTTTAAATCATCGACCTTGAATGTAATTGGTGAGGTGGAACTGCGTATCCATCATCAATTCTTGATTTCTGAAAATACCCGTAAAGACAGTATTAAGCAGATTTATGCACACCAACAAACCTTGGCGCAGTGCCGTAAATGGTTAGATGCACATTATCCAGGAGTGGAACGTGTGGCATTAAACTCGAATGCTGAAGCGGCACGTCGTATTCGTAATGAGTGGCATTCGGCTGCCATTGCATCGGATGTGGCTGCAAGCATTTATGAATTAGAAATTCTGCACAGCAATATTGAAGATAATCCAGAAAACACCACACGTTTCTTGGTGATTGGTCGTGAGAAGGTTCCACAAAGTGGCAATGATAAAACCTCTTTGTTGATTTCGGCGCATGACCGTGCGGGTGCTTTACTTGAAATCTTGGCGCCTTTTGCGAAACATCAAATTAGTTTGACCAGTATTGAAACGCGTCCTGCGCTTCCAGAAAAATGGGCGTATGTGTTCTTTATTGACCTTGAAGGGCATATTGAGCAAGACAATGTGAAAGCGGCGATTGAAGAAATTCGTCCTTTAGTCAAAGAAGTGCGTGTATTGGGCTCTTATCCAATCGCTGTGTTATAAAAGACATTTGCCATCGCAAGGTGGCTCTGTTGTCTCGCTGCATGAGTCTAGACGAAAGCCAGTGACATCGAGATAGCAGGCATACACTTCGAGTTTTAAACAAACTTAAGCATAAAGATACCGTTGAAAAGCACTTGCTAAAGTGTGGGGTTTAGAGGCGAAAGCATAAAAGATGACACAGCCGTTGTTTAAAAAAGTTGCATTTATTGGACTCGGACTGATTGGTTCAAGTCTGGCTCGTGTAATGATTGCTGAAAAATTGGCAACTGAAATTGTTGCATCGACACGTACAGCGAAAACGCTAGAAGATGCAAAAGCATTGGGTTTAATTGAGCAAGGCTATAGTAATCCAGTTGATGCTGTACAAGGTGCCGATTTGGTCGTACTGGCTTTACCTGTGCGTGCCACAGAAAAAGTCTTAGCCACTATTAAGCCTTATTTGTCGGAAAACTGCATTATTACCGATGTGGGTAGTACCAAAGGCAATGTGGTCGATGCAGCCAAGGCAGTGTATGGTGAAACACTTCCTGCGGGTTTTGTACCCGGTCATCCGATTGCAGGGGCTGAACATACAGGCGTGCATGCAGGTAAAGTCGATTTATTTGCACACCATAAAGTCATTCTCACACCATTGCCAAGTAGTGCACCTTGGGCAGTTGAAAAGCTAATTACCCTGTGGC
Organism: Acinetobacter sp. NigerLNRRAM0016; assembly: GCF_054112845.1. Taxonomy (NCBI): domain Bacteria; kingdom Pseudomonadati; phylum Pseudomonadota; class Gammaproteobacteria; order Moraxellales; family Moraxellaceae; genus Acinetobacter; species Acinetobacter sp. NigerLNRRAM0016. Next base: position 22,670 of record NZ_JBSYVT010000016.1, on the reverse strand, counting down.
AAGCCGCGAAAGCAGAAGTCATTTGCATGGATGTGGAAAAGCATGATGAAGTGTTGGCACACACCAGTCATTTACCGCATTTAATGGCGTTCAACTTGGTCGAACAACTGGCAAACCGTGCTGATAATCTGGATATTTTCCGTTATGCTGCGGGTGGTTTTCGAGATTTTTCGCGTATTGCGGCCAGTGATCCGCAAATGTGGCATGACATCTTCTTTGCCAATAAAAAAGCCATTTTGAATGCTGTAGATGGTTTTGAACAACAACTCGCTGTACTTAGAAAACTGATTGAAAATGAAGATTCGCCAGCCTTAATGGGCTTGCTTGGCAATGCTCAAGCGGCGCGACAACATTTTAATCATATGTTAGCCAAGAAACCCCTGATGGAGAAAAATAAGGTGACACAACAATTTACCATTTTGCCAGGCCCTAAGACGTTCCAAGGTAAATTTACCGTGCCTGGAGACAAGTCTGTGTCTCACCGCTCTATCATGTTTGGTGCGATTGCTGAAGGTACAACTCATGTTACAGGGTTCCTTGAAGGTGAAGATGCATTGGCAACTTTACAGGCCTTCCGTGATATGGGCGTAAGCATTGAAGGTCCTAAAAATGGTGAAGTGACCATTCATGGCGTGGGTATGCAGGGTTTAAAAGCACCTGCAAGCGCGTTGTATATGGGGAACTCTGGGACGTCTATGCGTTTACTATCAGGCATATTATCTGCACAAAAATTTGATTCTGTGATGACGGGTGATGCTTCGTTGTCAAAGCGTCCAATGGAGCGTATTGCCAAACCATTGCGTGAAATGGGTGCGCAAATCCAAACCACAGGTGAGCGTGGTACACCACCAGTATCAATTACTGGTGGTCAGCCGCTAAAAGGTATTCACTACGATTTGCCAATGGCTTCTGCGCAAGTGAAATCAGGCATTCTATTGGCGGGTTTGTGGGCAGCGGGTGAAACGTCTGTAACTGAACCTGAGCCGACACGTGATCATACTGAGCGTATGCTACGTGCTTTTGATTATGACGTGAAAACTGAAGGTAATCGCATTTCGCTACAAGGTGGTGGTAAGTTAGTCGGTACTGACATTCAGGTGCCATCTGACATTTCTTCTGCTGCATTCTTTATGGTGGGTGCTGCGATTACCGAAGGTTCAGACGTGACCCTTGAAGCGGTCGGGATTAACCCAACGCGTACAGGTGTGATTGAAATCCTGAAACAAATGGGTGCAGACCTTAGCGTGGAAAACGAACGTATTGCTGGTGGTGAACCGATTGCGGATATTCGTATTCGTGGTAGTCGTACCTTAAAGGGTATTCATATGCCTGAAGACCAAGTGCCTTTAGCGATTGATGAATTCCCAGCATTGTTTATTGCTGCGGCATGTGCCGAAGGGCAGACTGTCCTGACGGGTGCTGCTGAATTACGCGTGAAAGAATCGGATCGTATTCAAGTCATGGCAGATGGTTTAAAAACCATGGGTATTGATTGTACGCCTACTGAAGATGGCATCATTATTGAAGGTAAAGGTCAATCTGGAGATTGGTCTGCAATCTTTGCAGGTGGTGAAATTGAATCACACCATGATCATCGTATTGCCATGAGCTTTAGTATGGCGGGTTTACGTTGTTCAGGCGAGATTAAAATTGTGGGTACAGAAACTGTGGCAACCAGTTTCCCGACCTTTACTGAACTTGCAAATCAAGCAGGTTTAGCGATTGAGGTCACTGAATAAACCTTGTGACTCTACAAGTCATGTATTTATGATTGAACAGCCAAGCAAATGCTTGGCTGTTTTGCTTTTATTGCTTATGCTAAACCCATATAACAAAAATGCCTTTGGGTAGCATTATGCGAAAACTACAATTCACTGCCAATTGCGAACAGCATCAACATCAGGCAGTTGCAGAGAACCAGTGCCATATTACACAAGAATATGTAGCGGACTTATTGGTCGGCAAACTCAGTCAATATGGCTTCCATACCTTGCCACAAAGTGGTGATCATGTTGCCGTGAGTGTCGACAACCATGCCTTGCCCTTGTCGATTACCTGTCAAGGTTCAGATCAGGAAGGACATTTGGTTTGTGAAATTACCTCATATCCAACGGAAGATCAGGACTGGTTAGATCGTATTAATGAGCGAAGTTTATTAAACCAATTGGCACAAGCGGTTGAAAATACATTGAAAACTGATGAGAGTTTTAGTGGATTTGAATGGTTATAAAAACTGAGCGAGCATCTTTTCTTAAAAATCATCTACTGAATAGGTTTGCTTGGATTCAGCAGATTGACACTTAATTATTTTAAATACCGAGTTTAAACGCTGAGTAACTTAACGAATATAGTTCAGACTTTTAATCGACACGTAACCAAGTTTGACTACGACCTACTGCGGAAACGCCAAAATAGCCGCGTAGAAACAGTTTTTTGTTATTCGCGCTAACCTTTCCTTTTAAGCTGTAAATTTTTCCAGAAACGGGATCAATAATTTTACCGTTACTGTAATTAACATGATCTTGTGTCTTTAGACCAGAAATAACTTGCATACCGACAATTGGTTTGTTGGTGTACGGTACAGGACAATGGGTACAAAATTCTTTGGCTGTATAACCAGGGCGTGGAGTGAGCTTAAGCACGGTACCTGCATAAGTGTCATTACTTTGCTTTTCAATTTTCACCAGAGCTTTAGGCTCGCCTGTTTTATCATCAATATAGCGCCAAGTACCAGTAATGTCCTGTGCAAAAGTTGATGTAGTGGCTAAAGCAAGTAACATTGCTCCGAAAAATGTTTTCATAGAAACCTGACCGCAGTATTGAAATTTGAAAGTGGAAAGCTATAACGAGCTAAGATATTGATTGTATAATTAATTATTAAAATACGGATGTGCAGAAAATGCCAAAAAACGTCACTAAATAAGCTTGTAAATCTGAACAAAGTGTTCCTTCACATCACATGCAATGTCGACAATAGAGGGAAGTTCAAGCATGTATCAATTAAACAGCCAGAGTGATGTATTTGGGTATAAATGAAAGGTCTGTTTGCTCATTCAAGGAAGAAAATAAGTTTGAATAGCTAAATCTAAATAAATCGAGAAGATGGCGCTAATTAGAACCGAATAAAAAAATTAATCAGTAGCTTAAAATGAGTGGTAAATACACTGTTTGAATAGAAATTCAAGAAAGAAACCATTTTCTCAAATCATGATTTCTTTCCTGATTGCATTGCAGCTTAAATCAACAAGAAACGTGCAATCGCGATACGTAACTGTTTTAAATAACCTGTGAAGAAGTGGTTAGCACCTGGTAAAACAGTAACCAAATGACGTTGAGGCTTTGCCCATGTAATCATGTCGGATAATGTTGTTACATCATCAGCTTCACCATGAATGAATAGAATATCACCTTTAATTTCAGGTGTTTGATAGTGACGAACACCTGCAACCGTCGCAGTTGGTAAACCACATAAAATCGTTTGAATCGATCTGAGTTCGCTTGGTAAAGCATCGTAGCATTTCGCCATTACGTGCGCGCCAAAGCTGAAGCCACCTGCATAAAAAGGTAAGCCTACATGTTGCAAACGTGCATGATGAATGACTTTTAACACATCGTCAGTTTCGCCGTGTCCTTCATCATGGACACCTTCACTTTGACCTGAACCACGGAAGCTAGGACGATAAACCACACAGCCATTTTCAACTAAAATTTGGGCAAGAAGTGCTGGAACTTTATGTTGAGGCGTGCCGCCTTGCAATGGATGGGGGTGGCAAATTACCGCGAATCCTTTCACTTCGCCTTGTGGGTAATCAACGAAAACTTCAATTTGACCCACAGGACCGGGAATGAAAATTTGCTCGGACATAAGATAAATGGATTAATAGCAGGAGAATCGGCTATTTTACCGATTATGCTTAGTAAAAACACAGATTGGAAAAAAAATAAGTCTACTGATATAGTTTGTTTAATTATTTTTTAATCAGATTGTATATGCTCGCCTTAATTTCTCCTGCTAAGACTTTAGATTATGAATCTGCACTTCCAACCGACCAGCACACTTTACCAAGACTGTTAGAGCATTCACAACAACTTATAGACGTAAGTCGTAAGCTATCTGCTTCAGAAATCGCCAGTTTAATGAGTGTCAGTGAAAAAATTGCACAATTAAACGTAGCACGCTTCCGTGACTGGCAACCAGAGTTTAATTTTTCCAATGCACGTCAAGCCATTTTTGCCTTTAAAGGCGATGTTTACACGGGTTTAGATGCCTATGATTTAAGTGCACAAGATTTGGAATTTGCACAAACCCATTTGCGCATGTTGTCGGGGCTATACGGTTTATTGCGTCCTTTGGACTTGATGATGCCGTATCGTTTGGAAATGGGAACCAAACTTGCCAATGCACGTGGTCATAACTTATATGAGTTTTGGGGAGATCAAATTACCCAATTGGTGAATGCTGATTTGGCTCAGGCGAATTCTGAGCTGTTGGTAAATTTAGCTTCAGATGAATACTATAAATCGGTTAAAGAAAGCAAAGTGAAAGCTGAAATTATTAAGCCTGTTTTCTTGGATCAGAAAAATGGCAAATACAAAGTCATTAGTTTTTATGCGAAAAAAGCCCGTGGTTTAATGGCGCGCTATATCATTCAAAATCAACTGAATGATGCAGAAGATTTAAAATCTTTTAATACGGATGGTTATTATTTTGATGCTGCAAGCTCGATGAAAGGAGAGCTGGTCTTTAAGTGTGATGAACAAGCGGCTTAAACATCTTTAATTGCTGAATTGCTAAAAAGCCCCTAAACAGGGGCTTTTTTTATTTATCCGACCCAACCACTTGGTGTGTCTTGAATCAAGGGTTGTGTGGAAGGAGGAGGCGGAGTCACAGCTCCTTGACAGCCGACTAAGTAATAAGACGTTAGTAAGACAACAAGAAATGTACGCATAAGCACCTCATATGAAAAAAAATGATATTTCAACTACCATATTCACTGCTTCGATCTTTAGATGCTTTCTCTCAAGTCATACCGAATGGATCGGTCTGATTTTTAGATATTGTATCCATATTGATGCTACGTATTTAGTCATAGCAGATATGATTAATTTTACACCTAAATGGAGTAGGCAAGAGCAAACTCAACCAAGCCAGTTACATAACGTAGCAATCAAAGTATCGAGTATCCTTCACGTGCTAAATCACACTTTCAATCTTGGTTTTGGGAGAAAACCAAGTTTAAGCGACGTCAAGATCAATATCTAAAGCTAGATTTAATCTATGCAGATTTGCAGATCTTATCAGAACTGAATTTCAGTCTTGAGAGAGATAAAATTGTCTAATCGAGTGATTAGCTTACGACCATGGGTAGGAGAACGCCTGTGTCGGAAAGAATACAGCAAGGTAGATGAATGAGTGAAGTTTAACATGAAAAGTATAGTATTTGCTCAATTGTTCACATCGGAGTGAATATTTTTAGATATTTATTTGCAAGACGCTGAAAGTATTGCAAATAAATATGAAGAAAAATTGGTAGGGCGATTAAACTCCTTTGAAGGCTTCAATGGCACGCTGGCGACTCGACTTTAAGTCAACCATTGGATGCGGATAATCCAGTTTTAAGTTGGGATTTTTTGCAAAAGGTTCATGAATGGTCTTAGCATCCAGATGTGCCAACTCAGGTACCCATGTCCGAATATAATCACCATTGGCATCGAATTTCTGTGATTGGTTAATCGGGTTGAAGATGCGGAAATAAGGCACAGCATCTGTACCTGTAGATGCACACCATTGCCAACCACCATTATTGGCGGCCAAATCACCATCAATCAAATGCTGCATAAACCATTGTTCACCCCGCCGCCAGTCAATCAGCAAGTTTTTGCACAAGAACATGGCGGTAATCATGCGCACGCGATTATGCATCCAGCCTGTGGCAAGCAATTGCCGCATACCTGCATCGACAATCGGAATACCTGTACGTCCTTGTTTCCATGCGGTTAAATCTTCAGGTGCTTCACGCCAATTTAAATATTGGGTGCTAGCTTTGAAAGGTTGATGTTTAGAGACTTTCGGAAAATCAAACAAGATATGTTGGTAAAACTCTCGCCAGAGCAGTTCATCTAGCCATGTTTGTTGACCGATATTCTCTGGATGGAAATGTCCTTGTTGTGCTCTGAACAGGGCTTGAATACATTGGCGAATAGAGACGATACCAATATTGAGATAAGGTGAAAGTTGACTGGTACCCTGTGAATTTGGAAAGTCCCTTTCATTTTGATAGTGACTTACCTTGTTTTCGATAAACTCATCCAGTAGTGTCAAAGCATAGTATTCCCCCACAGGCCATTGTTTGGCATAGTCTGAAGCCAGAGTTTTGCTGTAAAGTTCGGCAAGTTTAGGAACAGGGTCATTCAGCTTTATCTGGACTGGTGCTTGAGCCTTAGGCGTTGGATAACACTGCGGAAGGCTGATACTGAGGGCTTCGTAACAGGCTTTTTTAAATGCACCAAACACTTGATAAGGATGTTGTGATTTATTTCGAATTGAACCAATCGGGAAAAGGGTGCGGTCTTGGTACAATTCTAAGCGTTTATTATGTTGCTGCAACAGCGCTTGTACTTCGCGATCACGTTTTAATTCATTGACGCCAAATTCAATATTGGCATGAATGCTTTCTATCGAAAATTCTTGGGTCAAATGCAGTAAGGTCGCTGGAACATCTTTCCATAAACCTACAGTGCGAATAATGAGGGGAATATTCAACTGTTCAAGTTGCTGTTTTAGGGCATGCAGTTGGCGCAGATAAAAATCTATTTTCACTGGCGCTTCATGGTGGAGACTCCATTGTTCAGGAGATAAGATCACCACGGCCAAACACGGACCTGATTGCGTCGCATACCAAAGTGCAGCGTGGTCTTGAGTACGTAAATCTTGTCGGAACCAAATCAATTGCATGAGCTTAATGTTTTGAATAAACAACTTAAAATGATTCTAAAACGATTTTGCTATGATCAGCACAAGGCGATAGATAAAATTGGAAAAAATAGGCAAAAAAAAGGCAAAAATAAATTTGCCCTTTTTGATCTTGCGATCTTAGTGGTGATGACCACCCGCACCGTGTACGTGACCGTGATCTAATTCTTCTTGAGAAGCTTCACGGATTTCAACGATTTCAACTTCGAAAGTTAAGTCTTGACCAGCAAGTGGGAAGTTTGCATCAACGATTACGTTGTCGCCTTCAACCGCTTTAACAGTTACGATTTGAACGCCATCATCAGTTTGCGCTTGGAATTGCATACCTGCTTGGATGTTGTCAACGCCTTGGAACATTTGCGCTGGAACTTCTTGAACTAGGTCTGGGTTGTATTCGCCATAACCTTCAGCAGCAGGAACGTTTACAGTGAATTTTTCGCCTACAGTTTTACCAAGAAGCGCTTTTTCTAAACCTGGGATAATGTTGCCCGCACCGTGCAAATATGCAAGTGGTTCACCTTGAGATTGGTCGAGAGTTTCACCCTCTGCGTTAGTCAATGTGTAGTGGAAAGAAACCACGTGGTTATTTGCAATAGCAGTCATGTTATTGATCCATTCAATTTTTAAGGGTACATCATAAAGTGAAAAGCAGATTTTGTTGACTATATTTCATCAAAAATTCTGCATTTTGTACTTTTTTACGACATTTTAAAGTTAATAGGGGCAGTTCAAAAAATTTCAATGCAATTTTATTTTAGGTGCGATTTTTTTGTTCATTGCATCCTTTACCATCAAATATGCAGTGTGGGTATAGCCATGTAAAGTGGTCTGATGCATGCGATATAAAGAGACATACAGTGATTTTGCCACCCAACCTTGCACATTGACTTGTCCGAGCAATTCTCCTACAGCTTTATGATGACTTAATGACACCAGTGAGCCTTTATCTGAAAACTTAAACATGGGGAGTGCCTTGTTTTTTATACGCGCCGACATGGCGTTGACCAAGAAGTGGGCTTGCTGACTTGCCACTTGCGCACGTGGACCGAGTACCGGTTCGTTGGCAACAGGTTGGCAATGTGCACAATCGCCAAAGGCAAAAATATTGGGATCGGTTTTGGTCTGGAGCGTGGCATATACTTTAAGACGATTCAGATGATCTTTTTCAAATTCAGCCAGTTGCTGAAACACTTTCGGTGCTTGAATGCCTGCGCACCAGACTTTCAAGTCCGCTGGTATGCTGCTGCCTTGGCTGAAATAAATCTGTTGCGCATCAATTTTACTAACACGTTTGTGGGTCAAGATTTGAATATTCGCTGCATGTAATTCGCGGGATGTGTGCTGTGCCATATCTTCAGACAATGCAGGCAAAATGCGGTCAGCGGCTTCGATCAATGAAATTTTGATGCTCTTCGGATCAATCTTATTCAGCCCGTATTTTTGAAAACTTTGCGTGCTTTGAACCAGCTCTGCCGCCAGTTCGACGCCTGTGGCACCTGCTCCAATAATTGCGATGTTTAAATCGGGAGTAGTGGTTTGCGTTTGGGCAGTCAGATACAGGCGTAACAGTTGTTGCTGAAATTGCTCGGCTTGAGCTCGATTGTCCAGAAAATGACAATGTTCACGTACCCCTTCGGTATTGAAATCATTGGAGGTGGAGCCAATGGCAAAGATTAATGTGTCATAGTTTAGAGAATAGTGGCGATGTTCTTCACTGACACCCGCAAAGGGATGTTCTAATAAAATGCTTTTATTGGCGCGATCTAATTGGATAAAGCGACCCAAGACAAAGGTGTAGTCATGTTGGGCAGCATGTGCAAAATAATTTAGTTCTTCGGTATGTGCGTTGAGTGCACCGACGGCAATTTCATGCAGTAACGGTTTCCAAATATGCGTCAGGTTTTGATCAACCAACGTGATTTTGGCTTTTGCGGGCTTACCCAAATGTGCGCCCAATAAAGTGGCAAGCTCTAGCCCTCCAGCACCACCACCCACAATTACAATGTTATGCAGTTCGTTCATATTCGACGGACCTATTTATTATTAAAAAAAAAAGAAGATGGCTTAACATGCCATCTTCTTACAGGGGATGTGTTGGAATTGTTTTACAAGTTACAACAACTTACATAAACCAGACCAAAGCATTTCATTTTAATGGAGGGGGTAAATTTTTACTTTGAGTTCTTCACTGCTGAAAAATGGCAGAATGTGTTTAAGCCAGATGTAGAAGCGCTGAAAAATATTGGCTTCATCAATTTGTACATCGTCTTGAATGGCAATGCTGCGTAGAAGCTGATTGTTTTGATAGACCTGTACGGTAGCAAGCTGCATCACTTTTGCCAATGGCGCAGTCAAGGCATGTTCTTGCATTTCAACATTCATATGCGTGCGTGTTTCTAGCAATGGCTCTACTGGACGGATTGTGCCATCACCTGTGTTAAGCATAATGCGTTGATTGACCTTGTCATAAGTGCTTAAGTCAATCGCATAGGGTTGGTCATACAAGGATGTCGTGATCAGTTCAGGTGTCTGTGTTTGCACTTTAAACATTTTCAGTGTGGATTTCACCACAGGCAATTCCGCAATCAATTGTTTGTCTTTAATCGCGACTTCATTGCGGGTATAGGTGTATGCCAAATTCATCAGGTCATAGGCCACTTCAGCACGTTTGGCTGCACTTTTGGTTCCCATCACCACTACAACTAAACGTCGATTTGGCGCATCAGGATTCATGGTCGGGCGATTTGCAGTTAAGGCGAGATTGTAACCTGCCGCCTTGGTATAACCTGTTTTTAACCCGTCTACAGTCGCATCCATTTTCAGCACCAAATTGGTCGCGCGGTGAAAGCGTTGGTTATAGCTAAAGCTCTGTTGCTTGGAATAATACAAATAGTCAGGAGTTTGTTTGGTAATTGCTTGTCCCAAGTGTGCTAAATCATTGGCAGAAGAATAATGCTCAGGCATGGTAATACCTGCTGGGTTTTGAAAGTGGGTGTCTTTCATGCCCAACGCTTTCGCTTCCTGATTCATGCGTTCAACAAACTTTGGAATACTGCCCGAAATACGTTCCGCCAGCGTCACTGCTGCATCATTGGCAGACATCACAATTAAGCCTGCAAGAAGTTGATCAACTGAGATTTGCTCACCTTCTTTTAAGTACATTTGCGATTCATCCCACATCACGGTTTTTACCACTGGGGTTGCCGTGAGAACCTCATCTTTACGTAAATGTCCTGCCTGAATTTCTTTTAAGGCAATATAGCCCACCATCATTTTGGTTAATGAGGCAGGTGCACGTTGTGCATGACTATTATGTTCTGCAATCACTTGTCCTGATTGAGTGTCTAAAATCGTCCATGATTCGGCTTGGACACTTTCTGGAACCAAGTTAAGCAGTGTTGCATTGGCTAAAGAAGTCCAGAGCAAAGCAAATAAAGCGAGGAGGTAAGTGAAACGTTTCAAAGGTATTCCTATCAAGCTAATCCATCAGCAAAAAACTGACAAAACTAAGGGCATGCTATGCCTTTTTTGAACGGATGGCTAGTCTGTGTTGCAGACAAATAACACAGTTCTGCATCGGCTGGAAAAAAAGTGCTAAGCTAGCTGCCAAGATTAATTATTTTTATTTTGAACTGCCTATTATGTTGCATTATCAAATCGAATTTGACGATTATCGTCAGCATCTTGTACATGTCACACTGCGTTTTTTGGCAAACCCAACTCAAGTCCTTTCACTCCCAACTTGGATTCCAGGTAGCTATCTCATTCGTGAATTTTCCAAGCACATTGAATCGGTGCGTGCCTATGATGAAGCAGGACGTATTTTAAAAATTCAGAAATTTGAAAAGAATAAATGGCGCTTGTTCAATACCGACCATGAATTTATTACGGTTGAATATGATGTCTACGCTTACGATTTGTCGGTGCGTGGCGCTTATGTCGATCAAAACCGTCTATATGTCAATCCAGCTTGCGCGTGTTTGGGCTTGGAAGGTCAGGAAGAAAAAGAAGTTGAAGTTGAACTGTTCTTGCCAGACGAATTAAAGCATTTTCAATTGGCAACAGGTTTGGCGTCTAAAAGCTTGGTGAAAGGGCGTTATACCTTAAAAGCACAAAATTATGCAGAATTAATTGATGCGCCGTTTGAATTGGCAGAACAAACTCGCTTTGGTTTTGAAGCCGAAGGCATTGCACATGAGTTTGTGGTTTCAGGGCAACACGCCATGAATGCAGAACGTATGCAGCAAGACATTGAAAAAATCTGTGTCACTGAAATTAAGATGTTCGGTTCTGCGCCGTTTGCCAACTATACCTTTATGACCATGGCCACGGGCAACAGCTATGGTGGTTTAGAGCATCCTAACAGCACCAGTTTAATTACACCACGCAGTGATTTGCCAAAAGCTGATGAACCTGTAGAGCCTTCGGAAGATTATCAACGCTTCTTGGGCTTGTGTAGCCATGAATATTTCCACTCATGGTTGGTGAAGTTTATTCGCCCTGAAAATTTGGTCAATTATGACCTGAATAAAGAAAGCTACACGACTTTGCTTTGGGTGTTTGAAGGTTTTACATCTTATTATGATGATCTAATTTTGTTACGTAGTGGCGTGGTGTCACAAGAGTCGTATCTCAAACTACTCAAAACCCAGATTGATCGTTATTTGCAGAACCCTGGTCGCAATGTACAAACTGTGGCGGAATCGAGTTTTGATGCGTGGGTGAAGTTTTACCGTCAGGATGAAAACTCAAATAATGCAGGCACCAGTTACTATAACAAAGGCTGTTTAGTCGCATTATGCTTAGACTTGGGTCTGCGTTTACGTGGTTCGAGTTTGGATGCCTTAATGCGCAAGCTCTATGAAAATGCGCAAAACGGGATTCAGGTCAATGAACGCAGCATTTTTGAAATTTGTGAGCAATTAACTGGCGATAGCTGGCTTGAACAGATTAATCATTTGATTAATACCGTAGATGAACTACCACTTGATCAATTGTTCCCTGAGTTTGGCTTAAGCTATAGTCTGAAAAATGACAAGTCATTACCATTTGGCATGAAAGTCGTCGACAAACCAGAAGGTGTGCTGATTCAGCAAGCGCGCCGTGATGGTGCTGCTGCACAAGCAGGTCTATCAGCCAATGATGTGATTCTTGCAATTGATGGCTTAAAAGCCAGTGAAAAGCTATTAGCACAATATGCGAAACGCCAAGAAACATTCACGATTTTTGCCTTCCGTCGTGATGAGTTGATGCAATTCGAAGTTCAAGGTGTTGAAACGGGCTTAACCACGGTGGAATTAAAAGTGGAAAATCAGGCGAAAGCAGATGCTTGGTTAAAAGCTTAAATCGAGACAGAGCAAATGAAAAAAGCCGATGCTAGAAAGTATCGGCTTTTTTTGTATTTGAATAGGGATTTATGCAGCGCAATTAATTCCCGCGATAGGTCGAATAACCATAAGGACTGATCAGTAGCGGAATATGATAATGCTCCAGTGAGCCATCAATCACGAATACCACAGGAACTTCTGGAAAAAATGAGCGTTCATTCTTTTGACGGAACCAGTCCCCAGTTTTAAAAGTGACTTTATATACGCCTTTTTGTAAAGGGGCATCTTTGGGATAAAGTTCGGCAATCCGACCTTGTTCATCGGTGGTGCCTGTATTGATTTCTGTCCATTTATCATTTTGTTGTGCTTCAAGTACCACTTTGACGTTAGTGGAAGGTAAGCCATTTTCTAAATTCAGGACATGTACACTGAGTGGATTCTGCGCAAAGCAAAAAGAGGAGAAACCAAGTCCAATAAGCGGTACTAGAAATTTAACCATCTGATTGATCCTAAAGCTTAAAAAAGATTTAGTTTAAACAATCAATAAAATTTCAACATTTCAATATGTAACCAAAACAAGAAGCTAGGTTGTGTTGATGCTATTCAGATCAGTTCAGATGGTTTGAATATCTATGACAGTTCTTTCTTGGCGGGTACCAGCATGCGTGACACACCTCTAAATTCCGCAATGGTTTCTTGCTTTTGATTGACCACTTGGATGTCATAGAATTCCGAACGGCCTGCTTGAGAGCGTAACTCCGCAGTTGCAGTAAGGACGTCACCAATTTTCCCGGGTTTAATGTAGCTGATGTTGCAGTGCTGTCCCACGGCAGGGTAGTCACCTGTGTTGCAGGCAAGGGCAAAAGCACCATCCGCTAAGGTGAAGATAATGCCACCGTGACAAGTGCCATGTCCTTGGGTATGTCGTTTTTCGACCAAGAGTTCTACTTTGGCATAGCAGTCTTTAAAGTCGACCAAGCGCGCGCCTAGTTCTTGCATCACGTGGTCATTATTAAACAGCGCATGTCCTTTTGCGATTTCCATGACATTTTCCTTTTTGATACGTTATTTAAATAATATTGTTTAATATGAATCATAATTAGCATCATCATAGGATGGGATCAAGCAGTTTTAATAAAATTTGGAAATTTGAAAGATCAACAAATATTCATGGTCGAAGGCGAAATTGGATGCTGTATAAGCTCATTTGGTTATCCAATCGTCATATATCGGATTTAATATAGACAAGCTACAATCGGGCGCTTGGTTACAGGTGGTTTGAGCACTGTTGATGATTTATACGAAATCTAAATGATTGACTTTAAAAAGTGTTTAAAAAAACCACATAAACCGAGGGGTATTTTCTTACGAAATGTCGTTATCACAAGATATATCGTTGACTGAAAAGCGTTGAGGGCTGATACTCTCAGGGTTTATTTAAGCAATCGGTTCGTAGGGCTGGGCCAAAAGTCTGGTTCTCTAAAACTCAATTTAACACAAGGGGCTATATATGGCTGGTGGAAAGTCAAACATCATTTACACACTGACTGATGAGGCGCCATTGTTGGCGACTTATTCGCTACTGCCGATCATTGAAACCTTTACTAAGCCAGCTGGCATCGAGATCACCAAAAGTGATATTTCTGTAGCGTCACGTGTGCTTGCAGAATTCGCTGACTATTTAAGCGACGAGCAGAAGGTTCCAAACAACCTCGCAGAATTAGGTCGTCTTACACAAGATCCTGACACGAATATCATCAAACTTCCTAACATTAGTGCTTCAGTTGCTCAGTTAACTGCATGTATTAAGGAACTTCAATCTAAAGGTTTTGCGATTCCTGACTATCCAGAAAATCCTACGACTGAAGAAGAAAAAGAGATTAAAGCACGTTATGGTAAGTGCCTTGGTTCTGCTGTAAACCCAGTTTTACGTGAAGGTAACTCTGACCGCCGTGCGCCTGCTGCAGTAAAGAACTACGCTAAAAAACACCCGCACTCTATGAGCGAGTGGAAGCAATGGTCACAAACTCACGTTTCACACATGGAAGAAGGTGACTTCTACCATGGCGAAAAATCGATGACGCTTGACCGTGCGCGTAACGTGAAAATGGAATTGATCACCAACGCTGGTGAAACTATCGTTCTTAAGCCAAAGGTTGCGCTTCAAGATGGCGAAATTATCGATTCTATGTTCATGAGCAAAAAAGCACTTTGTGACTTCTACGAGAAACAACTCGAAGACTGTCGTGAAGCTGGCATTTTGTTCTCGTTGCACGTTAAAGCAACCATGATGAAAGTATCGCACCCAATCGTATTTGGTCACTGCGTTAAGATTTATTATAAAGATGCATTTGAAAAGCATGGCAAATTATTTGATGAGCTAGGCATTAACGTAAACAACGGTATGGCTGGTCTTTATGAAAAGATCGAAACATTACCGACTTCTTTACGTGAAGAAATCATCGAAGATTTACATGCATGTCAAGAACACCGTCCTGCATTAGCAATGGTGGATTCAGCTAAAGGCATCACAAACTTCCACTCACCAAACGACATTATTGTTGATGCATCTATGCCTGCAATGATCCGTAGTGGCGGTAAAATGTGGGGTGCTGATGGTAAGCAGTACGACTGTAAAGCAGTAATGCCAGAATCTACATTTGCGCGTATCTACCAAGAAATGATCAATTTCTGTAAGTGGAATGGCAACTTTGACCCTAAAACTATGGGTACTGTGCCAAACGTAGGTTTGATGGCGCAAAAAGCTGAAGAATACGGTTCACACGACAAGACTTTTGAAATTTCAGAAGCGGGTATTGCGAACATTACTGACCTTGACACTGGTGAAGTGTTAATGACTCAAAATGTAGAGCAAGGTGACATCTGGCGTATGTGTCAGGTGAAAGACGCACCGATTCGTGACTGGGTGAAACTTGCAGTAACTCGTGCACGTAACTCTGGCATGCCTGCAATCTTCTGGCTTGACCCGTACCGTCCACATGAAAATGAATTAATCAAGAAAGTACAAAAGTACTTGAAAGACCACGATACAGCTGGTCTTGATATTCAAATCATGTCACAAGTACGTGCAATGCGTTATACGCTTGAGCGTGTAGCTCGTGGTTTAGACACTATTTCTGTAACTGGTAACATCTTACGTGACTACCTCACTGACTTGTTCCCAATTATGGAATTAGGTACTTCTGCGAAAATGTTGTCTATCGTGCCGTTAATGGCAGGTGGCGGTATGTACGAAACTGGTGCTGGTGGTTCTGCGCCTAAACACGTACAACAGCTTGTAGAAGAAAACCACTTACGTTGGGATTCTTTAGGTGAGTTCCTTGCATTAGCGGTTTCTTTAGAAGAGCTAGGCATTAAAGAAGACAACGCTCAGGCGAAACTTCTTGCTAAAACTCTAGATCAAGCAACTGGTCAATTACTTGACAACGACAAGTCTCCATCACGTCGTACTGGCGAGTTAGACAACCGTGGTAGCCACTACTACTTAGCGAAATACTGGGCTGAAGCTTTGGCTGCTCAGGACGAAGATGCTGCGTTGAAAGCGAAATTTGCTCCACTTGCAAAAGTACTTGCTGAAAACGAAGACAAAATCGTTGCAGAACTTGCTGCTGTTCAAGGTAATGCTGCGGACATCGGTGGTTACTATGCTGTAGATCCAGCGAAAGTAAATGCTGTAATGCGTCCAAGTGCAACGCTTAATGCTGCGCTTGAAACTGTTTAAGTTTAGCAAAATCGGCTATTAGTCGATGATGTGAAAAAGCCGATGCAAATGCGTCGGCTTTTTTATGTTAAGGAAAGTTAATTTTTAAGAAAGTAAAAAAGATATTTTATGAGATTGCTTCAATTTCGCTATTAAATTTGTGAATCTCTTTATTAATTAATTTAGCTTCAGAGTATAAATCTTTAAAGTTTTGAGGATCAGAAATTTTAATATATTCTTGAATTCGACTTCTAACAAAAGGGCGAAATCTGAATTTTAATGATTGAGTATCACGTAGCGAAGCCTCATTCTGGAACCATTCTGTTATTTCCTTTGCTTCTTTCGAGAAATTTGTTTTTTGAACAGAATAGATACTAATTTCATCTAGAAAAACGATTTTTTCTAACCAATTTTTTTGTTTAGGGTTAAGCCAGCGTGTCATTCTTGTATAAAATTGTTTAAGAGAAGTCGCTGTTATTCCACCTTGTTCTGCTTCTGTAGTCCATAAATATATGTAATATGGATAACCTTCGGTATCAGCCCAAATTTTTTCTTTTATTGTAATCTCTTTAATATTATATATTTCTGCGAGTTCAAAAACTTCTTCTTTATTAAGATGTTTTAAGCGGATTGGATCAAGTAGGTGATGTTGAAAGTGCTGATCCCAATTGGGAGATGTATTTGATAATGTATCTCTACCTAGGATGAAGATAAAAGATTCAAATGCACTGCGTTTAAGATCTTTAAAAAAGTTTTCAGTTAGGAAGTCAACCATGCTATTTTGTAATGCTTCAAAATCGTCAATAATAATTAATAAGCGATCAATGCCGGCTATTTTCATAGGGGCAGCGCGTGTCTGCTTTTGAGGTTTTTGCAAGATAGCTGAAAGATCTTCAATTAATGCATTAGATAATGGAAGTAGTGGGTGTTCTCTGAAAGTGTTTCTTAAATTAACATTTTGAGATTTTAGAGTAAGCTTTTGAATAAGATTAATACCCTCTCTTTTCATAATTTCTAAATCGGGAGTGATTTCTTTTATTCTTTCAAATACAATTTCAAGTTCTTCAGCATCTAAGTAAACCTTAGTTTGAGGTGATAAAGTATTAATTGTTTTTCCTACATTGACTATAGGTTGTAAACATTTATATATTGCATCAGTATCAAGTGAGTTATCTTTTGCTAAATAAGATTTGATTAATTCATTCTGAAAATTTTTAAATTCTTTGATGACATTAGTTGTATTGGGAAAGAGTTGTCCTGGCTTTTTATTTATTGTAACTGCTGATGAGGCCGAATTAATTAAAACCGAAATTATATCGTAAATATCTCCTACACTTGATGCGTTACCATCAATTCTTAATATAAGGTACTGGTTTTCATGAAGAAGATCACTGGATAAGGTGTGATCAAGCAATGTTGATTTACCTAAACCTCCTGAACCTTCAATACTTAATATTCTTAGTTTTTTATTTGAGTTGGTATCGTTGATTAAGTTTTGAATTTGTTTTACAAACTGTTGTCTCCCAACAAATCTTTCTTTCATATTAATCTCTTTGATAATGAATTTTTATATAACAATAGATTATGTTTAAATTTTGTCAATTAGAAAAAATAAAGCCCACTTTCGTGAGCTTTATTTTTACATCCAATCTTAACGACCACTACGTCCACGACCACGTGGCGCTTTGGTATTTGGACGCGTTGTACCATTGGTCTTACGACGTGGTTTCTCACTTTCATCCATTTGCCAAATACGTTTAGTCCCAGATTTTTTCACAGAACCATCTTTGTTCTTACGAACCATTGGCTTACCACCTGTACCGCCTGGCTTTTTCACATATGAACGAGAGCGATATGGCTCTTCCGCTGGTACATCTTTAAAGTCAGGGTAGAGTAAAGGTTCAATCTCTTTGGTTTCACCCGGTTGTAAACCCAGTTGAACCAAGTCAATTGAGCCAATTTTAGTACGAATTAAACGTAAAGTCGGGAAGCCAACAGCAGCAGTCATACGACGAACTTGACGGTTCCGTCCTTCACAAATTGAAATTTCAACCCAAGAAGTCGGAACTGAAGCACGGTAACGAACAGGAGGATCACGCTCCCATAACCATTCAGGTTGTTGAACTTTGATGGCTTTCGCTGGCAAAGTCATACCATCTTTTAATTCAATACCGTTACGAAGCTGTTCTAAAGCTTCTTCGGTCACATCGCCATCAAGCTGTACTAAATATGTTTTGTACTTTTTGTTTGCAGGGTTGGTGATGTATTGATTTAGACCACCGTGGTCAGTTAAGAAAACTAAGCCTTCAGAGTCCATATCGAGACGACCAGCCAAACGCAATGACGGATCATCTACAAAGTCAGACATTGTCATGTGCGCTTCGTCTTTACGAAACTGAGAGAGAACGTCATAAGGCTTGTTAAGAATGACTATTTTCACTTTAACCTACTAGAAAATTTAAAAAATTTGTTTGGACTTGCTTGTGTTGCCCGTTTGGTTACCCGAATAAGTGGGAGTAGGTCGGGAAGGGTAAAGAAAAAGTCCATAAGATGTAGGCTACTATATCAGATTTCGACTGATGCTCCTCAACTTTATTGTTGATACGCGTCTTGGCGCTTAAAACTACTGCCTTAGCCTTCTAAAGAGATGCTTGAAAATCATCTCAATTTATCTTGCTCTAGAAAATTTTAGGGGATAACTAAATACAGATTAATGTTTAAGAGCAAATCTGATGATGAAGATTGAGTTCACTTATTTAAATGTGACTAAAATTTAAAATGTAACTGAGTATGCAAAAACATGAATATTACAGTATGCTTTTTAAGCGATATATGCAGAGAATATAAAGTCTTGGTTCGGCTGATGTAATGAAAAAAGCGTTGTAGACTTGGTTATGTCAATGTCCTGTATCTCTAGATTAAGAAAGAGTTAAAGAGCAAAATTTGAAGGCATTTTAGATTTTTAAAATAATCTCTTTGGGAATGGCTAAACGCTTGTTTTAAATGCTGCTCAATGAATAAAACGAATATTGCTATAGATAAGAAAAAGGAAATAAACATGAAAAAAATATTACTGCTTAGCTTGTTATCAATCAGTTCATATTCTCTGTATGCGGGGGAGCCAGATGCTTACTTTGATAATGGGTGTAAACAGTTTTTGGACATGGCAAGTTCCATCATGAAGCAAAAGCAGGCGGGTATAGCTGAAACCAAATTACTGCAAGCCAATGCCACGAGATATAAAGATCATCCCAATGACGAAATGCGTCAACTGGTTGATTATGTAATTCGTGATGCCTATGCACAGCCGACTTATGCCAAACCCATGTCGCAGGAGACTCAACTGAACCAGTTTGCAAATAAGTATTATGTCAGCTGTCTGTCAAAGCTCGATTAAATCTTAAAGTTAATGTTGATTTAGCCTGTTAGCGTTAAAGCGTAATTTATCTAATTATTGCATTCTGACCGAGTTATTCCTTTTTAGTAACCGTAAACAAAATAAGATTTTTATGTGTTTGATATAGTTAAGTATTCTTTGGAACTAATTTTCCCCAAATGTAATAAGCACTTGAGAATAACTAACTCTAAACACCTTGCTATTTGAGCATTCAAATTTGATCCGTGCATAAAAATTTCCAAAGAAAAAAATAAGGATAAAACATGATTAAAGATAAATTAGATCAGCTAGGACTCGGGGCAGCGCAGATCATTGGTTTGGGAACGGCAATTCTTTTTATTACAGGTGTGAGTTATTACTACGGCTATTATGTGGTGGCTTAAAAGCAGACTGGCTTATCAATCTGCTGACAACCAAAGAGCTTTTAATTTCTAATATTAGGCTGGGTGCAGGTTTTATCTTGGCATTAATGTTTTTACAGGAAATCTTCTTTTCAGATTCAAAGCCGAAAGGCAAACAGCATCGTACTTTCTTGATTGGATGTGGTGTTTTAATTGCGATCTTAATTTTATTAATTTGGAGAGATAATCGGGAGTGGCTACAAGTCCTGTCTTATCTCATTGGTTTGTTGGCATTATTTGGCTTAATGTACTTTAAATATTTGGGGCGGTTAATTTCAATATTATTAATCTTTTTTGTCGTTCCGTTTTTGAATGGTTATAGTGCTTATCAAAAAAAGATGGCATCTCATTTGCCTGTGGCATCGTTAAAAGATGACGCAAAACAGTTGTATATCTTTGATACATTTTCAGATCAAGTGATCTTGATTGATAATATGAAAAAAATTGAAAACATCAAAGTTGTTCAAGTGAACAAGCTGGAGAATATTAAAGTGGAATAGTGTTCCGCTGAGTCTTTAAGATGAGGAAGCTTATCTCATAGTATATCGTTTCATTTTTCCTGTATGGGTCGAGGTTACTTTAAGGCTACTATTGAAGAGAGTGAATTAGAAAGTACTACTTTATTCATGAAATAGGGACTTTAAATTGGCTGCTTTTGGATGGTAGTTGTCGCGGATGGATGAAGCATATTGCCCTCATTTTGTGCAAGTTTGTCTGTGTTACAAAAAAGTGGACTTTTTAACAAATATTTTAAATATATCTTTAACCAAAGCATTGTAAATGACTTATAGCTTTGGCACTATTAGCACAAGATTTAAAGCTGATAGTTCCCTGACTTGTTTTAAATTTTTTAAAGCCTACTTGACTCATTTGTAGGCTTTTTTTTGCTTAAAATTTTTATTTGCATCATTTTTTTAGAGCGACTAAAAAGCTGGTCTAAGTGCTGTAGTCGCCATCATTTTTTATGCGCTTTTTCTACTTTTGAAATGAGCCTAAATAACCAAAACACTATAGGGAAGTAGATGGCTCATGGTTAGAATTGAGCCCATTATAAAAGTTCCAAATCTTTAGAATGAAAGTCAAATATCAAAAGTTTAAACGTATCTCTCTTATATTTGCAATCAGCTTGATGCTACAGGCATGTAAACCTCCAAACTCGGGTGAATCGACCAGTTGGCAATATCCACTCTTACAATTTCAATTGGCACGACAAAACCTTTCGCAGCAGTTGCCTATGCCCGTTGAAGGCATTACGCCAAAGCAAATCAGTGATACATGGGGTGCAGCAAGGGGACAGGGGCGTAAACATGAAGGTATCGATATTTTTGCTAAACGTGGCACAGCGGTACTGAGTACAACACAAGGCATCGTTGCTAAGGTTGGTTTAGACAGTTTGGGTGGTAAAGTGGTCTGGGTCATTGGTCCAGATTTAAGCCGACATTATTATGCACATTTAGATGCTTATGCGCAGCAGATAGATATTGGAGACTGGGTCGAGCAAGGAACAGTGCTAGGCTATGTGGGGAACACGGGGAATGCGAAAAATACACCCCCGCATTTGCATTATGGGGTTTATCTATCTGGACAAGGGGCGGTGAACCCTTATGCTTTTTTGAGTCATAAGGGTTCATAAAAGCATGCTTATTTCTCTATTCAGATTAATCAAATGATTGCTCAAATTGTCTCATCTAAAGCATAAGGACAGGCTTTAATACTCCATAGAAAAAGAGAAATAGGCTGGGGCTTTTAAAAGTTTTCCGTTTTTTAGTACATTCAATGCGATTCAACATAGTCAAATCTGAAAACAGTATATGGAATATTTTGCGATTACTCCGTCATTTGCTCACTGCTACGACTGGTTTTTGCATGTGGGCGAGTAAACCAGAACAGTTGTAAGGTGCCAAGTAACAGAACTGCAGAAGCGATGCTAAATTGCTGAGGGTAAGACACCCCGAAATGCTGCAAAGTGCTAAAGCTAATTCCACCCAGCAACTGAATACTGGCAAAACTGAGGGTTGCCATACTCCATAATTTTTTATAAGCCAAACCGTACAATTGCAAAATGGTATAGGAGGTGAGGAAAACCACGGCAGGGTTGAGCAAGCCTGTTAAGAAGGAGGATAAGAACGTAAAAATAGGTGAGAAGCTGAATACGGCTATTAAAACCGCAAAAATGTAGATGCTGTATAACACTTTAAGCGCAGTAAAATTCCCGAGCTTGCGCGCCAAAGCATATGCACTATACGCACCTAAGGCGCTGCCTAAGCCATATAGAATCCAGTTGAAATTAATCCAGAACAAATTAAGTGCCAATACATGGCTTAAATAATCAATCCAAAATAAAGAATGGGGAATATAAGCAAAAGCACTACAGGCATAGGCAATTAACAAGCTGTAGTAAATGAAACCGACTTGATCTGACTGGGACTGTGTGGCTGGAATGGCTTGTAGTTGAGCTTGAAATGGACGTACAAGCAGCCAGAGCAATGCACTCATGCCAAAGGCGAACGCACATAAGATTAACCATGCCGTAGAAATTGCAATTCGATCCAGATAGGGCATAAACAGCGTGGCGCATAAAACCCCCAAGCCGATACCACTAAAACCAATAAAGTTGATTTTAAAACGATGCTGTAAGTCACTACATTGCGCGACAACACTTGGAGACAGAATCATCAGTAAGCCACCACTGATGCCTGAAATGAAACGCCAGCTTAAATACCACGTTTCCGAAAAACTGGAAAAGGCACAGGCAAACAAGCTGATGGAACCTACAAAAGCAGCACTAATGATATAGATGGGCATTTTGGAATTTTGCGGGATTTTCATCGCCCAGTAGGCACCCACCAAA